>JADJIQ010000004.1:0-300000 GCA_016707005.1 Ignavibacteria bacterium | reverse complement strand
GATTCACGAGAGATTTCGAGACGAGGAACTGACGCATTTTGTCGTCCGTTGCATGAACAACATCCATGATCCGCTTGTGCCGCTCTTCGCCATACGCCGCCAATACAGCATTACTGAACGAATCACCCGAGGCAAGGATCATCAGTACAAGAATGAAGATCATGAAGCCAGTGGATAGCATCGAGACCGTTGAACCGAGTGCTCCGGTGGCAATGGCGATGATCTTTTGAGCGTCGAGGAATCGTGATGGCTCGCTGATGGCTGCTGATGAGCCACCGATCTTGGCCATGAGTCCGGCAGCGGCATCTTGCAAAGAATGGATCGAATCCGCAATACGCGGAGCATAGCCAGGCAGGACCTCTGCCACCTGCACGCCGCAGTAGCCAAGGACCACAGCGATACCGCCGGCAATGGCTGCGCATGCGAACGAAACGAGAAGAATGGAAAGTCCGTGGGGGACACCTCTCTTGTGCACCTTGGTAACGTATGGACGCAAGAAGCGAGCAACAAGGAAGCTCACAAAGACCGGAAGGATGAGCTCGCTAAGCGTTTTTGCAACGCCAACCACAACAACAAAGGCAAGGATCCCTGCGAACCACGTGAGGAGACGGAGGTCGGTGCGTACCTGGTGCTGTTCCATGGAAGTCTCTCTATGTCCGTGTTGTGGATGTTGAGAGTGCAATGTAAAACGAAAAAGCCCCGGCGGTTGCCGAGGCTTTGTAAAACGTCAATGTAATGGATGAACCGCGTCTTAGCGGATCTCCTTATGCACAGTGTGGCGCTTGAGGTACGGATTGTACTTCTTGATCTCTAAGCGTTCTGTTGTGTTTTGCTTGTTTTTCATCGTTGAATACCGCGATGCAGGCTTGCCTTCTTTTTTGGCTTCCGTGCATTCTAGCGTGATGATGACGCGTGCGCCCTTCTTGGCCATGACAATTCTCCGTGTTTCTCGATTGCGTTTTTGGGAATGACAAATCTACGGCAATACGTCGTAAACTCCAAACAGGATTACCGCTTACGTGTCGTTTTAGAAGGTTGACGCTTCACCGCGTCCGGACGAAATGCCACAGGTATCGCATCCGTGATGCTACCCACATAGACAATTGTGAGGCCTTCCGTAACCATCGGGGAGAGCTCCTGGACATCCTTTTTGTTGTCCTTTGGAACCATCACAGTGGTCATTCCAGCACGTTTGGCGGCCAAGAGTTTCTCATTCAATCCACCAATAGGGAGAACATTACCGCGCAGGGTTACCTCGCCTGTCATCGCAACGTCACCACGCAGTGGACGTCCGCTTGCGGCGGACATCAATGCCAATGTCATCGTGATACCGGCGGACGGACCATCCTTTGGAATGGCACCTTCCGGAACGTGAACGTGGATCTCCTTGCCTTTGGAGAACTCCGGATCGAGTCCAAAACGAGCGGCGTTGCTTCGCAGGAATGAAAGAGCTGCCATTGCAGATTCCTTCATTACGTCTCCAAGCTTGCCGGTGAGAGTCAGGCGTTCAACACCGGGCATGATCGTAACCTCAACAGGGAGTGTGTCTCCACCCATCGACGTCCAGGCAAGCCCCGTTGCAACTCCAACCTTATCACTGATCTCTTCTTCCTTTTCTTTGAACTTCGCTACGCGAAGCAGACGTTCGATGGCCTTTTCGTCCACCTTCCAAGAGCGTTGTTTGGCGATCTTGGCATAGGCCTTACTTGAACGAACATCGTCAACCTTGGTCTTCCCAGAACGCTTGCTCACATCACCCACGATGTCCTTGGCCAACTTCCGCATGACGCTGGCGATCTCGCGCTCGAGGTTTCGAACGCCGGCCTCACGAGTGTATTCGCGAACGATCTTCAACAAAGCAGCATCGGTGAATGTGATGTTGAAGTCTTGGAGACCGTGACGTTCGATCTGCTTCGGAATAATGTACTGTTTTGCGATCTGTACCTTGTCCGGCTCCAAATAGCTAGAAAGTTCGATCACCTCAAGACGATCAAGAAGGGGAGCTGGGATGTCATACTTCACGTTCGCTGTGGCGATGAAGAGGACATTCGATAGGTCGTAGTCTACTTCGAGATAATGATCGCTGAACGTGCTGTTCTGTTCCGGATCTAGGACTTCAAGGAGTGCAGCGCTCGGATCTCCGCGGAAGTCCTGGGACATTTTGTCGATCTCATCAAGCAAGATCACTGGGTTCGTGGATCCAGCTCGCTTCATCGACTGAATGATCTTGCCCGGCATCGCACCGATATAGGTGCGACGATGACCGCGGATCTCTGCTTCATCGCGAACGCCACCGAGAGACATGCGAACGAAGTTCCGTCCCAAGGCGCGTGCAATGGATTTTGCAAGCGACGTTTTACCGACACCCGGAGGTCCGACAAAACAAAGGATCTGACCACGCATGGAGCCAACAAGATTCAGCACGGAGATGTATTCGAGGATCCGTTCCTTCGGCTTTTCAAGGTCGTAGTGATCCGTATCGAGGATGCCTTGCACGTGGTTGATGTCGAGATCGTCAGCCGTACGTGCCGACCATGGAACATTCGCGATCCACTCCAGCCACGTGCGATTGACGCTGAATTCCGGCGACATCGAAGGTGTTCTCTTGAGTCTGTCGAACTCTTCCATCACCTTTGATTTCGTTGGCTCAGGAAGTTCGGCCTTTTCTAGTTGTTCTTTGAGTGGTCCGAGTTCAGGACCGCCATCATCTTCGTCACCGAGCTCTGTTTGTAGGGCACGGATCTGTTCTTGGATGAAGTACTTGCGTTGGGATTTCTGGATCTGATCCTGAACCTTGGTGTCGATCTCAACTTCAAGACGAAGGAGTTCGAGCTCATTCGAGAGCATCTGCACCAGTTCGTAATACTGCGTCTTCACGTCCGGTGCATCAAGGATCTTCTGCTTGATGTCAACCTTTTGAGAAACGTTGGCAGCGGCGTAGTAAAGCTTCCGCATCGGGTCTTCGATGTTCTGGAAGGCACCGAGAACTTCAGGCGGGAGATTGCGATTGTCCTTGACGTATTCCTCAAAGAGTTCCGTTGCGTGACGGATCAGGGCCTTGAGGTTGCGGTCCTTCTCGTTCACGACAGGAGCGATTGTCTCCACCTTGGCTTCGAGATAAGGCTCGGTGCGTGCTGTGCCAACGATCTTGGCTGTCACAGCCCCCTCAACAAGGACTTTGAGGAGGTTGTTCGGAAGCCGCATGACCTGCAGGATCTTGGCAACCGTGCCAACCTTGTGAATGTCATCAAAACCGGCATCCTCCGTGGATGCATGGCGCTGAGACGTCACAAGAATGAACTTGTCTCGCTCCAAGGCCTCGGCCACGGCCTTCAGTGAAGACGCCCGTCCGATCAGGACCGGGAAGATCATGTAGGGGTAGATAACGATGTCCCGAAGGGGGAGAACCGGCATCTGGGTTGGGATGGCTGGGGCTCGTTTTTCAGCCTGTTCGATAGAGTCGAGTACGTCGGATTGGTCGATCATGGGGTCAGAAGACGTGGACAGAACAGAAAAATTACGAAGGATATTCGGTAAAACCTGCCGGACGTTTGGACGTAACCCCTTTTAACCCCTATCTTTGCGTTCTTTCCAAGAAGCTCAATTCACTGTAACCGAAGGTCCGTTTGAGGCGTCCGTATATCCCGCCGCAAGGTCCGCGTCAGGAACCCCAAAGAAAACACAAGATCAATGACGAGATCAGCGCCGCTGATCTGCGTGTTGTTGATGCACAAGGTGCGCCGCTTGGTGTAATGCCGCGTCGCGAAGCATTGCGTATCGCTCTTGAGCGAGAAGCAGATCTTGTAGAGATCGCACCACAGGCAAATCCGCCTGTTTGCAAGATCATCGATTATGGGAAGTTCATCTATGAACAGACCAAGCGAGACAAGCAGCAGAAGAAGCAACAGACGCAGACAACGTTGAAGGAAGTTCGGTTCAAGGCAGGTACAGATGTGCACGACTTTGATTTCAAAACAAGGCATGCACGCGAGTTCCTAGAAGAAGGCCACAAGGTAAAGGCAACGGTGATGTTCAAGGGCCGTGAGATCCTGCACAAGGAACTTGGCGAAGTGCTCTTGCAGCGATTCATCGATGCATTGGCAGAGGTTTCTAAGGTGGACCAGCCGATGCGAATGGAAGGTCGGTTTCTTGGTGTAATGCTTGCACCAGATATCAAGAAGCCGGTCAAGAAGAAGGAGCCAAAGCCGAAGACAGACGAAGCAGCTCCAAAGGCTGCACCGACATCTGAGGCAGCTCAACCCGAAGCAGAACAACAATCAGTTCAGGAGTAATATCATGCCGAAGATGAAAACGAATTCCGGAGCCAAGAAGCGATTCAAGGTCACCGGGTCAGGTGCGATCAAGCGTCAGAAGGCGAATCGCAGCCACATCCTCACAAGCAAGAACCGCAAGCGCAAGCGTAACCTTCGTCAGGATACACTTGTACACCCGGCAGATATGCCGAACGTGTTGCATTGCTTGGCATTGCGCTAAGCGATTTCTCGTTTGTTTTTTTCTCACGTCGTTCAGGGACACAGCCGTTCTCCTGACGACAAACCAAGGAGTTTGACATGCCAAGAAGTGTCAATAAAGTAGCGGCGCACCAGCGGAAGAAGAAATACTTCAAGCTCGCAAAGGGCTACTGGGGCGCACGATCGAAGGTATGGACGGTAGCGAAGCACCACGTTGAAAAGGGTCTTCAGTATGCGTACCGTGACCGTCGCAACAAGAAGCGTACATTCCGCTCGTTGTGGATCATCCGTATCAATGCGGCAGCCCGCCTCAATGGTACAACGTATTCGCGTTTGATGCACGGTTTGAAGCTCAAGAACATTCAGATCAACCGCAAGGTCCTTGCAGACATCGCGATGCATCATCCGGTGGTCTTTTCTACGATCGTAAAATCCGTCTAAGACCAACGAGGCAGAAGATCCTTCGATCTTCGTGAACTTTTCAAACGGCGGTGATGACTTCGGTCGTCACCGCCGTTTCTTCTTCCTACATTTGCATCTATGACGCTCATCGACCAGATAGCCGCTCTCCGTACGGAGATCGAGCACGAGATCCCCACGATCGATTCGGCGGACGCTGCCGAACGTTTCCGATTGAAGCACCTTGTGAAGAAGGGCACCATTCAGGCCTGCGTTGAAGGTCTGCGATCTGTACCGCGCGAGGATAAGCCCCTTGTCGGGAAAGCGCTCAATGAATTGCGCGCCATTGCGGATGAAGCCTTTGCAAACGCGCAAGAACGCTTTGGGAAGCGTGCCTCATCTGCGAATCTTGATCTGACCCTTCCGCCTCGCGGACAGCGTCGTGGTGCTGTGCACCCGATCACGCAGACGGTCGATCGATTGGTAGACATCTTTACGTCCATGGGCTTCGAGGTTGCTGAAGGTCCGGATGTTGAAGACGACACGCACAACTTCGGGAAACTGAACTTTGCCGCAGATCATCCTGCTCGTGATATGCAGGATACGTTCTTCGTTGATGATCCATCGCGGGCAGATCTTCTCCTACGCACACATACATCAAGTGTGCAGGTGCGAGTGATGGAAAACATGAAGCCCCCTATCAGATGTATCATGCCGGGCCGTGTGTATCGTAATGAAGCTGTGAGTGCACGGTCACTTGCAGAGTTCCATCAGATAGAGGGACTGTACATCGACAAAGGCGTGAGTATGGCCGATCTCAAGGGCACGATCATGGCCTTTGCACGTCGGTTCTATGACGAGAATGCCGAGTTCCGTTTCCGCACGTCGTATTTCCCGTTCACAGAGCCAAGCTGCGAGATCGATATGTCGTGCTTCCTCTGCAAAGGTGAAGGATGCCGGATCTGCAAACATTCCGGATGGCTTGAGATCTGCGGGGCTGGTATGGTACATCCCAACGTTCTCTCTGCCTGTGGGATCGATCCGAATGAATACTCCGGTTTTGCTTTTGGCTTTGGCGTTGAGCGTGTAGTGCTGATGCTTACAGGGATCGATGATATTCGACTCCTGTATGAAAACGACATCCGTGTTCTATCCCAGTTCTGATCATGCCACTTCTTACGGCAACGGATCTGCACAGGTCGTATCGCAGAACAGGTCAGACAGACACTGAAGTTCTTCGCGGCGCATCCCTGATTGTGGAACCAGGTGAAGTGGTGGCCCTTGTTGGACCAAGCGGAGCGGGAAAGAGCACAATGCTCCATATCATGGCGTCTCTCGACGTTGCAGATCGCGGTAGTGTCCATCTCATGATCGATGATCGTCAGGTAGATCTTTCAGCACTCTCCATGACGGCTCTTGCGGCTGTCCGGGCCAAACATATCGGCATGGTGTTTCAATTTCATCACCTCTTGCCGGAATTCACTGCCCTTGAAAATGTGGCGATGCCTGCACTTGTTGCCGGACTCTCCGCGGCAGCTGCCAAGGTCAAAGCGAATGTCTTGCTTGAGCAGGTTGGTATGCTTCATCGTGCCGGCCATGTACCGATGGAGATGTCAGGGGGCGAACAACAACGTGTAGCCATTGCTCGCGCATTGATCAATGAACCGTCGATCATCTTCGCAGATGAGCCAACGGGAAATCTCGACACGGAGAACGCGGCCACAGTTGCTGAGCTTCTTCTAGGACTGCGAGCCACACGGAATGTTGCCTGTGTGATCGCTACGCACAGTACGGAACTTGCACAGAGCGCCCATCGCATCGTTCAGATGGTGGATGGCAGATGTATAGGATAATGCCATGCATCGGCGACTAGGTATGCTACTGATCGGCTATGGACTCTTTCTTGTTTCAGCAGGAATTGTAGGGTTCATTCTCACCCGAGAGACGAGCGTTTCGTCTCTCTTCAATGGTGGGATCTTTGGCACGCTTCTTATCGTGCTTGGAGTGTTGCATCGCCAAGGGAGGATGTGGACACATCCTGCCAGTCTTTCTGCCACAGCGATCTTCACATTGACGTTCTTTTGGAGAACATCCTTACAATGGTATGAAATAGCGAACGGCGACGTCACCAGGGTGAACATCGCCGTTCTCTTATCGATCATGTCACTTGTGAGTTTGGGTGTTGTCCTCGTGCTCTTCCGGCACTACAGACATTGATACGCCCCTTACAGCTTGAATACGAGTCCGCCGCCAAGACTGAATTGGAACAGCTGGATCACTGTTGAAACCCCGTATCCACTTCCTCCGGTACCGAGGTAGAATCCCGCTCCACTGAAGATCATCGGCATGTTGAGGTTGGCATTGAGTCGAAGACCGATCTTGTCATTGAGCCAGATCTTCGCCCCGCCCGTGAGCGAGCCAAGGAAGCGGGTCTCAGAATCATATGCTTGGTTTGCTGGGGCAAAGATCTCCATGCCGAACAAAAGACCGCCGAACATCGTGACCTTGTCGTTCACATCCTTGTGGTACAGACCACCGATCTGAATGAAGTGGTTGTTGATCTCACTCCCGTTATCCGACGGAGAACCGGCATACCCTTCGATTCGAACCGTGGTTGGTTGAAAGGCATACTGCAGTTCAAGCATCATGTTGTTGCGTAGGTCAACGTCGATTGCGCCGCCATAGACGATCGATGGCTCGATATAGAGATTGCCGTTGTAGTTGTTGTAGTAGTAGTCATTCGACGCACCGAACATGTAGTTCGCAAACGCATTGAGTTCAACTTTTTGAGCACTCAACGACGTTGCTGCAAGAACAATGGCAGCACAGGCAGTAAGAAGATGTTTCATGAAGGTCATCCGTGTGATGAGAGTGAATGTTCTGATTCTGTTCTACGTGGTTTGACCAAAAATATCGAACTCAGCTGCGTCATCAATCGTTACATCAACGAAGGAGCCAAGTGATAGGGGGCGTTCAGAGCGGACATAGACGTCGTTGTCAACCTCAGGAGCGTCTGATTCAGTGCGACCTCGATATTCTCCGGTAAGGTCTTCTTCGATGAGTACCCGTTGAGTAGAGCCGATCTTTGCCAAGTTCTTTGAAAGGGAGATCTCACCCTGGAGTTCCATCACTCGTTGGACACGAGCATCCTTGACGTCGTCGGGGATCGGGTCGCCAAGAATATAGGCGTAGGTGTCGTCTTCCTGAGAGTACTTGAACACTCCTACGCGATCGAGCTGTTGTTGTTGGAGGAATTCCATCAACTCGTCTACATCCGCTTCCGTTTCACTCGGATATCCGATGATGAAAGTACTCCGAAGTGTGATATCTGGCACCTGTTGACGGATCTGATCAAGGAGTTCTTCGGTTGCGCGCCGTGTGATGCCCCTTCTCATATTCTTCAGAACATTCGTTGAGGCATGCTGAAGCGGCATGTCGAGATAGTTGCAGATGTTCTTTCTGTCGCGGATCACCGGTAGTATGTCGAGAGGGAACTTGGCAGGATAGGCATACATACACCGTATCCACTCTGCACCGCTTTCGTCAGAGAGCGCCGTGAGAAGGTCTGCGAGACGACGCTTTTCGTAGATATCCAGGCCGTAGTAGGTGAGATCTTGAGCGACCAGCACGATCTCTTTCACGCACTGCGACACAAGATTCTGTGCATTCTTTACCAGCGTCTCGATCGGCGTGCTTCGGTGAGTCCCGCGCATGATTGGAATAGCGCAGAACGAACAGGGATTGTCACAGCCTTCAGAGATCTTCAGATAGGCATAGTGCTGAGGGGTGGAAAGGATCCGGTCGCCCAGCAACGAATACTTGAGATCTGGTGAGATAGCCTTGATGATCTGCTCATAGGCCTCTGTTCCAAAGAAGTGATCCACCTCCGGGATCTCCTTTCGAAGATCGTCTCCGTAGCGTTCTGAAAGGCATCCTGCAACGACCAACTGACGAAGTGAGCCGTCCTTGCGTAGTTGAGCGGCTTCAAGGATCGTGTTAACGCTTTCTTCTTTTGCTGTGTCAATGAAGCCGCACGTGTTGATCACGAGTGTATCGGCATCTTCAACGGATTCAGCCAGTTCCATGTTGTTGGCCGTAAGGTGACCGGCCAATGTTTCGCTATCTACTGTGTTCTTGCTGCAACCCAGCGTGATGATGTGGACCTTCATGCGAATTTCTTCTTCATGCGTTCGGCCACGATCTGTGGAACGAACTCGGTGATATTCTGCTCATACCGACCCAATTCGCGGATGATGCTTGAGTTCAGGTACGTGAATCGTTCATGCGGCATCATGAAGATCGTTGTTACGTCGGGTTGAAGTTTGCGATTCATAAGTGCGATCTGAAACTCATACTCAAAGTCACTCACGGCGCGCAAGCCGCGGACGATGACATCTACGCCGTTCTCCCGTGCAAAGTCCACCACAAGCCCGGCATGGACCGTTACACGTACATTGGGAAGATGAACGAGGGAAGCAGATGCCATCTCAAGGCGCTCTGTTTCATCGAACAAGGGGGTCTTTTTGCTGTTCTTGGCCACAACGACTGTTACGGTCTCGAACATTTGGGCGGCACGCTCGATCACATCGACGTGACCGTTCGTGATGGGATCGAACGATCCCGGATACATGGCGTGCTTTGACATAGTGCGCAAATTACGGTAAGGGGCGTTCATAGCGTAGTACGTCGATCACTGTTGAGCCCCGTTCCTTATGCCACAACAAGGAAGCGCCCTCTGGAACGATCACCGCTTCTTGATCGCCATGTTCGAGGATAACGATCGTTGTTGGTGCCAGTAGGGGACTCTTGGTGAGTGCCTCGGCTATGTGATTGCAGAGCTTGAGAGCATACGGAGGATCGGCAACGATCACATCGAACGGCGGCGGCTGTCCGTTCTTGATGTATCCCAGAACGTCTGTTCGGACAATGGTTGTTTGCTGGTCGAATCCGAATTCACCGGCCACACTTCTCAAGTGCCTGCATACGGGAGTCGATGCGTCCACCAATGTTGCCTCCTTGGCTCCTCTGCTGAGCATTTCCCAGCTGAGTTGTCCACTCCCGGCACAGAGATCCAAGACTCGTTTCCCTGTAAGATCGAGATGATGGGTGATCACACTGAAGAGACTCTCTTTTAGGACGTCCGTTGTTGGGCGCGTATCAGATCCCGGAGGAGGCGGTACAACGCGACCCTTGAGAGTGCCCCCGATGACTCTCATGCGTGA
This sequence comes from Ignavibacteria bacterium, assembly GCA_016707005.1. Lineage (NCBI taxonomy): Bacteria > Pseudomonadati > Ignavibacteriota > Ignavibacteria > Ignavibacteria bacterium. The sequence goes on along the minus strand of JADJIQ010000004.1, from coordinate 289,907 downwards.
AGAGTTTCTGCCGTTACAGACGAGAGCGCAGGTGCTACGAGTGGTCCAAGGAGTTGTGCCTTGGCTAACAACGATGTCTGAAGGTTCGCATCAAGTTCTGTTTTGACACGTCGAAACGGCTGCAGTCGGCCGGTTCGAACATCAAGAGGTTTTACGGCAGCCGATATGTCAGCATACGCGGACTTCGTTAGGTGGTCGCCGAAGAGCAGAACTCTGTCGATAAAGAACCCGGTGGCAGAACGAAGTTGAAGAACACTTTCGCTGACAACGGAACCAGGCGCAATGTTGGCTTCATTCGGAATGGACGTCAGTGATTGCAGGGCATGATCGGTGCCGATGACGGCTCTATACCACACTGCGCCTCGCCGACCCATGAGCAGCCACGGCGAAGTCTGTTGCGGAACCGTTGCTCGAGCGATCTCAATGTCGAGCTCAATGTCTGTAACCAAGGTAGCTTCTCTAAGGACGCGCCTGTGGATGGCTTCGATCACGGTCTTGGTGATGATGATGATCCCGTGCCACTGTGTGCCATGCAAATGAGCTGGCGTGGTGATGTCATGCACAACGTCTACTCCCTCAAGAACATCGGGGAGACATGTTGAGAGCTCAAACCTGCGTCTCTCCACTACATCTTCATCAGCATCAATCGGATAGGCATGAAACGTGATCATCGAACCATGCACTGCTACAGTAACGTCTTCCGCCCCTTCAACAAGATCGTCAAGGGGCTCCTCGGGTTTACGTTCGAAATAGGCCGAAAGAACCGGGACAGCTTGGTCCTCGGACCAATGAGCCACTGCAGTTCTTTGAGGATGGAGATAGACCGTTACGCGCATGTGGTTGAATTTACGGCACCTTGACGTAAGGGAGAAGCTTTGCGAGTTTCTTCTCGCCGATACCTTTCACATTGAGCAGGTCTTCTGCACACGTGAAGGGCCTGCGTGTGCGTGCCTCGATTATCCTCTGGGCCATAGCAGGTCCTATTCCTGGCAATGATTCGAGGTCGGAGGTCGTTGCCGAATTGAGGTTGACGACCCGCGGCGTCTTCGGGGATGGTCTTGGAGCTGATCCTGAGTCTGTACTCTGAGATCTGCTGGGTTCAGCTCTTGTTTCAGAGGGGATTGGTGAGCCCCCTTCAGGATTGAGACGGTCTGATTCTAAGGAATCGAGCATCTGCGAGATGCGTTCGGCTGTAACATGCTCATGCGTGGAGGTCGTAGGCCAAAGTCTGCTCCCAATACTTCCTATCGAAAGTACAGATGCAATGAAGGTGATCGCAACGGCCTCGGACCGGGTAATACCGAGGTGCTTTTGTATGACGGTGATGAAGCGCTTCATAGGAGGTCCTTCTGAAGCGCCTCATGTTCCTCTAGGAGAACGCTTCTTTGATCTTATCGAAGAAGTGTGACTCTACTCGTTGATCCTTTGGCTTGAAATGGTCACTTGTTGCCAGATCCTTCAGGACCGACTTTTCTTTTGATGAGAGCTTCGTTGGCACATGAACATTGAAACGTACGAGTTGGTCGCCGCTGCCCCTTGCATTGAGGTGAGGGATACCCTTACCTTTCATCCGCAGGACCGCCCCCGGCTGGGTGCCCGGTTCGATCTTCAATGAAGACTCACCAAACAGCGTTTGGACATTCACTTCGCCGCCAAGGGCAGCAGTAGGGAAGTCCACTACCACGTCCATGTACACATCATCCTCGTCGCGCTCAAACACCTCATGTTCGGTCTCTTCAATGACCACGATCGCATCACCGGACTCACCACCCCTACGACCTGCATGCCCCTTACCCGTGACCGTGAGATAATTACCAGTGTGTACACCGGCCGGAATCGTGACTTTTACGGTGGTTTCACCTTCTACGCGACCTTCACCTTCGCACGTGTCACAGCGATCCTTGAGGATCTCTCCGGTGCCACCGCATGTGGTACATGGTGCGATGTTGATGAACTGACCGAAGACGCTGCGAGAGACCTGGCGGATCTCTCCTGAGCCTTCACAGACCGTACACGTGGAGAATCCTGAGCCTTCTTTTGCCCCAGATCCGCTACATGTGCCGCAGGCCTTCCAATGGCGTAGCTTGATCGTACGATCTACGCCTGTTGCGATGTCTTCGAGACTCAACGGCATTCGAACACGGAGGTCTGCGCCAGGCTCACGTTGCGAACGTTTGCGTCCGCCGCGCTGCTGCTGGCCAAACATGTCGCCAAAGATGGATTGACCGAAGATGTCACCGAACGCACTGAAGATGTCGTTGATGTTCGAATACTGGTGGTAATCCTGACCGCCGCGCATCCCAGCGTGACCGTATTGATCATAACGGGCGCGCTTGTTCTGGTCGCTGAGTACTTCGTATGCCTCTGCAGCTTCCTTGAACTTGCCTTCAGCACTCGGATCGTCTGGATTGCGATCCGGATGGAATTGCATGGCCATCTTCCGATAGGCTGATTTGATCTCGTCTGCCGATGCGGACTTGCCAACGCCAAGGATCTCGTAGTAGTCGCGTTCCGTCATGATCTGTCTTCCGTTGTATCAGTGTGGGCTGGGAGTCCGGCAGAGGTGATGACCTTCGCATGGCGGATCACCTTGTCATGAAGCTGATAACCGCGTTGAACATTCTGGATCACATGACCCTCCGGATGCTCAGATACTGTATGCATGAGAGCTTCATGAAACTCAACATTGAATGGTTCACCCACTCCGGCCTCGATCACCGAAACGCCGGATTCTTCGAAGATCTTCACCGCCTTGGCATAGATCATTTCTATGCCGGTCTTGAGAGGAGATTCATCAGATGTCTTCCGCGCAGATTCCAGAGCTGCATGTAGATCATCGAGGACCGGAAGCATCTTGGTGATCACCCGTTCCGACGCATGGTTCGCCATTGCCTGACGTTCTTCCTGTGTCCGGCGCTGAATATTGGCGATCTCGGCTGAACGCCGATGAGCAAGATCCTTCCACTCCTCAACCTGGAGTTGAAGTGCTTCGATCTGCTCTTCTGATGTTAGTTCTTGTTCTTCGTTATTCATGGTGTTGGGTTGTGTTTCAGTATCATCGGGCTAAAGCCCGACGTCAGTATCATCGGGCAGTTGACGAATATCCCCGAGAGTACGTGTAAGTACACTCGACATAAGTTGTACGATCGAGATCATGCGTCCGTAGTCCATCCGGCGCGGTCCAATGATGCCAAGAGACCCGGTTGCATGACCGGCCCGATAGGTAGTTGCGATCATTGCATAGTCTCGCATCTCGGCCTCTGCGAATTCATTCCCGATGGTGATCGAAACCCGTCCGGCCTCTGTAGCTGTTCCGAGGAGGTGGACGATGACATCTTCGTTCTCAACAAGTTCGATAACACTGCGGAGTCGTTCCGGCGCTTCAAACTCCGGTTGTGTGATCAGGTTCTGTGCTCCGGAAATATGGACCATTCCGCTCGGCTGTGTGCTGACCAGATTCCCAACCTGTTCAACGAACAACCTGAACAAGGATGGCGTTTGATCTGATGAGGGGGCGAGCAGTTCCGAGAGCATGGTTGTGATAGACGAGAGGGGGCGTCCGGACAACCGTTCATTGAGCTGTCGCGAGACCGCCTCAACCGTTCCGGGTTCGATGAGGTCATTGGTCTCGAGAGTGAGCGTACGAACGATATCACTATCGAGAGCGATCACCACAAGAAGTCGCTCTGTGGACAACGGGATCAGCTCCACACGTTGCACGAGTGCTTCGCGAAGCAGGGGGAGCTGCACCATTGCCAAGTGTCGGCTTAGCGATCCAAGAATGCGCGATGCATCGCGCATGACGCTCTCCCGCGGTAGGGAAAGCAGGTCTGAAACAACCTGTTCAGATTCATGGATCGGAACCCTGCTGATATCAACCAATGAATCAACGTAGAAGCGATATCCTAGGTCCGTTGGCATACGTCCGGCCGACGTGTGAGGATGGGTGATGTAGCCCATTGCCTCAAGGTCGGACATCGTATTGCGGATCGTTGCCGGACTCAATGGCAGGGTGCGTTCGAGGTACTTCGATACCACACGCGACCCAACGGGAGTTGCATGGAGAATGAAGAGCTGGACGATCGCACGTAGGATCGAGCGCTCACGGTCATTCAGATCTCGGTGGTCAACCGGAACGATCACAGACATCGCGTTCCCTTACGCCGAAACAACGGAGAAGTAGAACTTGACGAAGGAGAAGGCGTCATACGACGCATTCCAAGAGATCAGGATCGCTACAAGAGCTACTACTACAAGTCCAAGTCCGATCGAATACACGATGGTGGATGGTACATCGAACACGACAGAAGTAGCACGCAGGGTGCGCATTAATGACCAGATCGTTAGTGCGATCACAAGCAATGGAACCCAGAGAGACAGAGCATCCGTGCTGAGTGCCTGGTAAAGGGCAACGCCGATGGGAAGAAGCACCACCAATGGCAAGGCCGACCACACAACGATCGTAAGGGTATCGCGGAAATAGATGCGTGCCTTGATGAACATCGATCCAACACGGAGTAGGAAGGCTGCGAGAACAAAAAGCCCCATAACAACTGTGGACCACAATGGAACTGCGAGGGTCGGCCTCCATGACACAAACCGAACCACATCATAGGCTACATTCGAAGGGATAAGAAGATGCAAGAGATACTCGATCTCGGCATCAACACGAACGTAGTACAGCAACGACGAAATTACCAATCCAACACAGCTGGCAATGACGATGCCGAGGAAGGACGTTTGCACTGCGGAGAGGATCCGTTGGTCTCTGATGTCAGCATAGAAGTTGTACGGCCGTGCAATGGCACGCAACAGGTATTCACGGAACCGACGTGAACGATTGATCAGGAACGTCATGATCAACGCAAGGATGATGCCCGCAGCGATGAAGACGAGCGGGGTGTCAAACGCCGCATACCGAGCTTGAAGAAGGGGCTCCTTCTCATCATTGATGAGAGACTTCAACATGGCATACGAGATGCGAGGTTGACGCCAAACGTCGAGAAGGCCGGACGTGCAGACATACGAATCGTAATGATCGACCAACATCGTTGGACGTTCAAGAGAATAGTCCACGAACGACCAGATCATAACGCCCGCGAGACCGGCAGATATCGAGGCGCGGAAACAGTCGCGCACAACCAAGGCCTGCGCTTCATTGGAGAGAGGATCGCTGAACCCATTCGTATTGCTTGGCGACAACCGAGAACCGAATTCCGTGATGACAGCAGCAGAACGGAATGCTTTCGGAAGCGCCTGAACGATGCGTTCAAAACGAGTACGATCCTGCGTTGTGCTGAACTTGATAATGATAAGGTCAAAACCACCTTCGCTCGTACGGTCGTAAAGTCCGGCAGGAACGACTTTGAAAAGCATCTTCGTAGAGAGTTTACGATACAACTGAACGAGGTCTGCGTGATATTGAGCAACGGCGTCGGAGCCTTCTTCCAATCCATCGCTCAAACCGATGGCGATCACTGAGGGATGAGAATCCAGATAGGCGATAGACCGTTCAGAGGTGTTGCGATACCGAGCCAGCAGCTCTTCCTGCAGGATCATGTCCGAGGGAACGTCGGACGTTGGGAGCTCTGCCATCACCATCAGGCCGTAGCGATCGCAGAGGCTGAGGAAATAAGGGTGTGGACTGCCGTTGCGGATCTTTACGACATTTACACCAAGCGTCTTCATCAGGGATACATCAAGCTCCATCTGACGCCAGGACATCGACGGTCCGCGATTTGGGTAGTCATCAACATAATCCACGGCATAGATCGGTACGATTGAGTCGTTGATCGATATCTGACGTCCGCGGTCCGTACTCATAACACCAATGGAACGAAAGCCAACAGGCGTCTCGTAGATATCGATGAGTTGACCGTCGCGCTCGATCCGTACGATAAGGTCATACAGATTCGGAGAGGCAACGCTCCAGCGCTGTGGGTTCGCTACGGAAAGCTGGAAGTTGACGATCTGCTGGCGAGACCGTTCGATCGTGACGGTAGATGTTCCTGTTCGCGATACGATCTGTCCACCATCTCGAGACCGTAGCATGGCCTCAACAGAGACCGTTGCCTTGCCTTGCGTCAAAGCGTCGCCTCCCAAGGCAGAACCAAGAAGACGCTCAACAGTCCCACCGACGATCGTAGCCTTAACGTTCATTGACCCGTTGCCACCGTTGATCGAACTTCTAACCCGAATGTCGTTGGTCCAAACATGAGGTGTTCCAACAAGGAAGACCTCACGCAGGAGCCCCATGTGACGAGATCTTGAAGAACGTGCAAACCCTTCGACCAACGCTGTGAGTTCACTGGTCGGTGAAATGACCAACTCAATTGTATTTGTGCCTGCAACAAGAACTCGATCGGGGATGCGAATGCCGAAGGGCACCATACCACCCGGATATCTCATGATGAATCGACCATTGACGCGCAGCTCGATCTCGTCCACCACACCCAGCACTTGGAGATGCCACGTGTGTTTGCTGAGGGTTGCTTGTTCGATCCGAATGGTCCGTCGAAGCACGACCGGTGTTGTGGACTCCAATGAGCCAGGAACTGATACGGTCTCCACGGGGACACCGTCATTCATGCGCTGCCATTGCCCACTTAGGTTGATGATCGTTCGTGTCTCGGAAGGCATGAACGCCGCCACTTGTTGCGGACCAAGTTGGGTATAATCAGAGAAGTCCGCTGCCGGTAGGCAGAGTGATGTGATGAAAAGAAAGGTGAGGACGAGGGCGTATCGTTGCGTCATGCCGTAAACAATAGGATGGCAGGTGGTTCGTGCGAACTACAAAACTAACCCACGATGTATCTTTGTACATCATAAACTCACACGGAGAGGGCGTATACTCACCATTTGGTACGTTGCTTGCATGACCATGTTGGAATGCAGATCCGGTTTTTTTAGTCCATAGGTGAGCTGCCCGACGTGTTCGAGGGTTCTAAACGAACATCTTTGACGGCTTTAGTGATGGTGACATGCCTTTGCATGGTCGCCTTTTCTACGTCTGTCCTTGCCTCATCCCGGCCAAATGCCGCGGGTGAGCCTCTTCATGCAGCATGTGTCCAAGCTGTTTCATGGACGTTATCGGCATATATCCTGCCCCTTTTACAGGATTCAACGAAACCGCCAACGGTCATTGATCGCTATGATTCAGGAGACCCGAACAACACAGACCTGCCAAGATATTTTCCCACATCCACGATAAATCGGTACGGGACGAGTCCAGCACAGAGACGAGACCGGACGATTCCTATTCCTAAGGGGTATTCTGCCGTGGGATATGTGGATTCGCTTCTGGATAACGTTACCCTCAGGAAGATGCTTGACGGGGTGGATGTTGGGACGATGGTTCCGATCACCATGGAAGGGTACCTGGCTCAACAGCGTGAGGCAATGGCAAGGAAGCTGAGGGACTCGTCGCTTCTGGCGTATGAAATGAAGAAGCCGATGTCGTCGGCCGAGCTCACAAAGCTTATCGATCAAGCAACAAACATCACTATCCCACTCCCGCCGAATGCCATTTTCGGGATCTTCGGCAAGCCTGAGGTGTCGATCAATGTGAATGGAGAGGTGAACGTACAGGCCGGATGGCGATGGGACACGCAACGTTTGGGTACCGCCTCGGTCCTTGGTCAGACCCAGTCGGCACCGATCTTTAACCAGAACATCCAGGTCAACGTCAGCGGTCGCATCGGCGACAAATTCCGCATGAACGTAGACTGGAACACCCTCAACCAGTTCGAGTTCAATAACCGGTTTAAAGTTGGCTATGAGGGATACGACGACGACATCATCAAACGCGTCGAATTTGGTAATGTGAACCTCGAGACCCAAAGCACCCTTATTGGTGGGGGACAAACGCTCTTTGGTGTCCGGGCCGACTTCCAGTTCGGCCCCCTATACCTCAAGACCATCGCCTCTCAACGTCGCGGCGAACGCAAGATCATCAACGCTCGTGGCGGCTCAGCGCGTCAGATGTTCACCGTGCGCGCCTATGATTACACACGCAATCACTTCTTCCTCGATACTGCGTACATGGCTGTCTGGAGAGCATATTTTCGTTCGACAACCCCAGTTCTTCCTCCATTTGGGGCACCGCTTGTAGTTAAGGGAGACATTGAGGTATGGGAGTCCACAACTGATCTCAGGGAAGTGCAAGCCAACGAGGCAATAGCAATCGCGGACCTTACACCCATTCGTTATGCTCAAGGCGAGCGATATCCGGCAGCAATCAAAAATCAAGAAATCAAGGCTGGTACAGTAGAACGGGGGAGGTTCACTCGTTTGGACAATAAGCGTTTTGAGATCGATTACAATCTTGGAACACTTACAATTCTTAACCTCAGAACTGACCGCTACTATGCTGTTGCTTATCGAACCGACGGTCCCACGACTGACAACACAGACGACTTCAATCATGGGACTCTCACTAGTGATGTAGGGGAGAAGGACACACTGATCCTTAAGCTCATTGCTCGTCCTCAGATGCAGCCGGGATTTACGCTTCTTTGGAAGCGATTGATGAAGAACATCTACAACATCGGTGTTGCAAACGTCAATCCGCAGGATGCCCGAATTGGAATGTGGTACTATCGATCCACAAATGACTCAACGGATGTTCTTGAAGGTGCGCCGGATAAGATCCCAACGATCTTCCGCATTGACCAAGTGAATAACGGAACTGGCGCAGCGCCTCCGGACGGCGCTTTCGATGCCCGTCCTCCCGTGTTCAATTCACAGCGAGGTGAGATCACCTTCCCAAGTCTTGAACCGTTCCGGGAAGGCATTCGCGAGTACTTTGCCTCAAAGGGAAATGCCCAGCTTGCCGAACAGTATGTGTTCAATGAGGTCTATGACACCACCGATGCGGCTGCACGCCTTGTAACAGCTAAGGACAGGTTCCTTCTCGTTGGAGAAGCAGCGGGAACGGCAACCGGCAACAGGATCCCGCTTGCGTATCAGCTTGCACCAGGCAGTGTTCGCGTGACGCTCGACGGCGCGCCGTTGCGTGAAGGAGTGGATTATACGGTTGACTACTATACCGGCACGATGTCCCTTCTGAACGCTCGGGCAACTCTTCCGAATGCCAATCTGAATATCGAATACGAGCAGAACGACATCTTTAATCTCACAACGAGAACGTTGCTCGGTCTGCGTGCCGACATGGTATTGTTCAATAAGCGTCGAATGAACGGTTCGATCGGTATGACGCTTATGAATTATGATCAGGCCGCTATCGTAGACCGCGTGATGCCTGGTCAAGAACCGAACTCGAACTTCATGATGGGCTTCGATGCGAAGTTCAATGCGGAGTTGCCGTGGCTTACGAGAGCATTGGATGCATTGCCTGGTCTCGATACGAAGGAGAAATCTACATGGACGTTCACTGGTGAATGGGCTATGGTGTCGCCTACGCCGAATAAGAGAACGTCAACAGTAGCCAGTGATGCAGGTAAGGCCGTTGCCTATGTTGATGACTTCGAGAGTGCAAGGCGGTACTTGTCGTTCGGCCTCACGCCAACCGTATGGCAACACTCTTCTCCGTCAAAAGATGTGTCATTATGGGACCACGATACCAATGCCGTGAAATTCAAGGGAAAGACGTTTTGGTATCAGAAGTTCGTTCCAGATGTGCCTCAGGCAGACGTGTATCCCAACCGTGCACGCGTTCAGGGTCGAAACAATATCAACCCGATTCGATTGGTCTTTGAACCACGTGAACGTGGTATCTACAATCCTAATCCTGAATTCCTTGATGCAAAGAATCCGCGGTGGAATGATGCGGACTCACTGAATGTTCGTGCAACCACACAGAGCTACATCGAACAGAACAGACCGAAGATCTGGGGCGGTATGCTTCGATTGCTGTCTCCGTTCAATACCAACTTTGACAATGACAACATCGATTACATCGAGATCATGATGAAGATCGATGCATACGAGGCCGGGTCGCGTATGTTCATCGACCTAGGTCAGATCAGCGAAGATGTGATCCCCAATCAGCGTCTCAATACCGAAGACAATCCACCGGCTAACAATCTCATTGATGTTGGCGAAGACCGCGGAATCGATACTCTCACCAACGACCGCGAAAAGGTGGTATATCCCGATCCGCTCAATAGGGAAGCCGACCCTGCCCGTGACGACTACTTCTTTGACTTCAATGCCGACCGTCAGAATCAGAATGAGTCGCAATTCGTTCAATACAACAATTTCGAAGGCAACTCTACACAGTCTGAGCTCGGTCAGTTCCCTGATACCGAGATCCTAAATAAGAACAACGGCCAAACGATCTCCCTTGATAACAGCTATTTCCGATACGAGGTACAGCTTAATCCGAACCCATCAACAAATCCGCAGATCGTTGGTGGTAATCCTCCAGCCGGATGGTTCCTTTTCCGTATCCCTGTACGTCGTCCAGACACTGTTGTCGGAAACCCACTCTTCACGAACATTCAATACGCACGTGTCCACTTCCAGGGTGGAACTGTAAAGGTCTCAATTGCAGACTGGGGAGTTGTTGGATCCTATTGGCTGCGTAATCACCAGTTCCAGCCGAACGTTTCATCAACCGACTCCGTCCTGCAGGTTGCCTATGTGAACCGCGAAGAGAACCAGAGTGCGCCGGACTTCTACACGATGCCTCCGGGTGTTCAGCCCCCTCAACAGCTTCAGAATCCGGACCCATATCAACAGGTCTACCTTAACGAACAATCTCTGGTGATAAAGGCGCGGAACCTACGCTATGGTGAAGAGCGATTTGCAGCTCGCATTTTCCGCCCATGGGATCTGTTCTACTACAAAGAGGTAGCGTTCTTCATCCATGGTGATAATACCATGCCGAGCAGTGTTACAGAAGGTTCAACACCTCCGGCGTACTGCTTTGTGCGATATGGTGTGGACTCAGCCAACTACTACGAGTACCGACGTCCGCTCCTGCGAGGTTGGCAGGACCTGCGTATCGTGATCTCCGACCTTACGGCGATCAAGGAGCGAAGAGATCAAAGTCGGACCACTGAACGGCAAGAGTTCTCTGTGCCCGGAGATCCGCAGGGGATTTTTGCGATCAAGGGTAATCCGATCATGACTCGGGTGACATTCTTTGGTTTCGGCATTGCGAACCCGGCTGAACGATATCCGAATGGGCTGTCAACATCGATGTGGGTGGATGAACTCCGCGTAGTTGAACCCACCAATGATAATGACTGGGCGGGGCTGGCAAGTACTACATTGAAACTCGCAGACGTAGGCGATATCACTGCATCGATCAACCATACAACGCCGAACTACCACCGTCTTGAGGATCGATTCGGGAATCGCATGCAGGCCACGGCGTGGAATGCCACTGTGCAGCTCGGTCTCGAAAAGTTCCTTCCGAAAGAACTCAAAGAGACGCGGATACCGGTGACCTATACTCACACGGAGTTGGCAGAGACACCGAAGTATCAGGCGCAGAATGACGTTGAGCTTGATGCCGCCGCCGCCGCCGCCGCTCAGGATACGTTGGACAAGGGCGGAACTGCTGAGGCTGCTGCTCAGGCATCAGAAAATGTGAAAACACGTTCTCAACGAGTAAGGGTGCAGGATCAGTGGGCAGTTACCGGTCTCAAGTTGGGGATCCCTTCTAAGGCATGGTATCTCGATGACACCTTCAACAAACTCACGTTCAACTTTGCCTATGCACAGGAGTTCGAACGGTCGCAGGTTGTTCAGCAACGTTTTGATTGGAGATGGCGTCTCCGGATCGATTATGCCGTGACACTTCCGGCTAAGTATGACGTAAGCCCCCTAAAATTCCTGACAGAAGTATGGGGCTTGAAAGCATACAAGGACATGAAGATCAACTTCCTTCCGCAGACGATCACGGCCAATCTTGGTATGACCCGTGCTCGGACAACGGAACAATCCAGATTCCTACTCCAGCCTAGCCCGATCATCCGTGAATTCATCGCTGAGAAATCTTTTGGATTCAACTGGCGCCTTGTTGAGAACGGTTTTTTGAGTGCGGTGATCGATTACAAGGTCATCTCTTCTTCCACGCTCGTGCCGCTCGAGATGGATCAGAACGGTCGTCAGCGAACGGGCGGACAGATCGCAGATCAGATGTTCTTCAGCAACGGTCAGCTCTTCAATTTCGGACCTGACAACAACTTCGGTCAGACGATCACGTTTTCGTTCCGCCCTAAACTTCCAGACATTTTTGGTCTGAACCGGTTGTTGGAGACCACGGGCTCTTACAACGTTGTGTATGGAGTGTTCGATCCGCTACAACCGGATCCGGCACAACGTGATGTGGTCCGAACAGCACGGTATACATCGAATTTCCGTTTGAGTCCAGTGTTCCGTTGGCGACAGTTCGGAGCAGAGATGTTCGGCCCGTCTAAAAAAGGGGCTGATGACTTCGGTTCCGTCTTGCAAGACATCTTCTTCGGATTCGAGAACTTCACGTTCACGTTCAATCAGACGAACACAGCCCTCAACAATGGTATCCTCGGCGGAACAGGGATCACCAACCTCTGGGCACGATCATTGACCTTCCGCGATAACGATCCAATGTGGGGTCCGAGCACGCCATATCAACTTGGTCTGATCTCCAACCCGCACGGAGATCTGAATCTTGTGGGCAGTTCTGCCTTCCCATTCTTCAAATTCGAGACAACTGCCGGGGTTCGTCCGTCGAACGCAGTGATGGTTGACGACTACACGCAGCGTTCCACATTCCAGTTCCAAACCAACCGACCCTTGTGGCCGGGAGCTACGTTGGATCTGAACATGCGTACGGATGTTGGATACAGTCGCAATCAACGGGTGGTGACCGATGCTGCAGGCATCCCAACGTTCACGAACATCAATAAGCGCCAGACCCTTGAGCGAAGCTTTATCAGCTTCCCGGATATGCCGTTCGGATTGTTCAATGACAACGTAGAGAACGTGATTACGATCTATAACGGACGAAAGGCCGCCATCGAAGCCGATCCTGACACAGTAGGCAGAAATGCTCGATTGTTAGAGGCATTGGCAACCTCGTTCCGGGAAGGATTCGAATCGTTGGACTTCATCTCCGGTGAGATCGGGCGCGTACTGCCGGCGATCAACTGGACACTTCGTTGGGATGGGATCGAGAAGATCGCGCCATTCCGCGGGATCGCTCAGCGGATCTTCCTTGAACATGCCTATCAGTCCACCTACACCGAGAATGCACGTATCAACGACAACGGTCGCGTGATAGAAGTGCAACAGATCAAGTCCGGGTTTACGCCCCTTATCGGCTTGAATCTCTCCTTTGACGAACGCAGATTGAACGGCCTGCTCACCGCCACCGGCCGGTACAGTGTTACAACAACCCACGGTCTAAATGCCTCTGCCAGAAGTGTGATCTCACGTGAGACGTCCCACGAGATCCAGATACAGGCATCGTATCTCAGAAGGGGAGTATCACTGAAGATCCTTGGTCTCGACCTGCAGAACGACATGGAGTTCACCTTCAACACCCAGATCCGTCGCAATCTCAGGGCTCAATACGACGTAACTGATTTCAAGGGGGCAGACGGGTCTCTTGTTGACGGAACAACCCAGATCATCATCGAACCTCGCGCTAGATACACGATCAGCAATCGCGTTACGGCCTCTGCCTTCTTCCGATACGAAGGAAACTTCAGCGAAGGGGCTGCAAATCCGGGGTTCAGCACCACGCAGGTAGGCCTCGATATAAGGCTGTCCATCTCCGGAGGCAGATAGCGTGGAACGCCCATGAAACATAGGTTTCCCGGAGACGGGGTGGGTTCGTACCTTTGTAGCCCGACTCGAGAACTTCGAGCGGAAATATCACCACTCACGTAGCAGCGTCGAGGGAGTCCGAATAGACATGGGCAAGATCATCGCGGTCGCCAACCAAAAAGGCGGAGTAGGGAAAACAACAACGTCCGTCAACCTTGCAGCGTCGTTGGCTGCCGCAGAGCAGAAGACCCTTCTCGTAGACATCGACCCGCAGGCAAACGCATCACATGGGTATGGCGTAGAAACAGCTCAGCTGGATCGAACGATCTACGAAGTACTCGTTAACGGACTGGCCATTAGCAGTGTGGTCGTCAAAACACAGATGCCAGTCCTCGATCTCGTTCCGTCGCACATCAACCTCGTTGGTGCAGAGATCGAACTTGTTGAGGTGCCGCATCGCGAGCATCTGCTCAAGAAGGTGTTGGACACCATCAAGGATCAGTATGACTTCATCGTCATCGACTGTCCGCCTTCTCTTGGACTTCTTACTTTGAACTCCCTTACAGCTGCCGACTCCGTTCTGGTGCCGGTACAATGTGAGTTCTATGCACTTGAAGGTCTGGGACAATTGCTCAATACGATCTCCATCGTTCGCAGAACAACCAACCCCAATCTCGAGATCGAAGGTGTGCTGCTTACGATGTATGATTCACGGCTTCGGCTTTCTAATCAGGTTGTAGACGAAGTACGACGTCACTTCGAAGACAAAGCGTGTCGCACGATCATCTCTCGGAACGTCCGTCTCTCCGAAGCCCCAAGTCACGGGAAACCGGCACTGTTGTACGACGCGTCAAGTATCGGAGCACAGAACTATCTCGAGCTCGCAACGGAGATCCTCACCAAGAATGGTGTAGTTCCCGGGGCCGTGGCGGAATAATCAAAGGACCACAGCGTGAAGCAAGGGTTAGGACTAGGCAAGGGGATCGGGGCGCTCATACCAAAAGAGTTGCTTCGACCTGAATCAACTGCACAACAGCCGCTTTCCGATGGCTCGGACGAGGTACTCGGTGTTGCCCTCATCGATATTGAGCGGATCAGCACGAACCCCGTTCAACCCCGACATCATTTCGATGAGGGGGCTTTGCAGGAACTCGCACAATCGATCGCCGTCCATGGTGTGATCACTCCGATCACGGTTCGTCCGCACTTTGATGGCTATGAGCTTATCAGCGGGGAACGTCGTCTACGCGCTTCGAAGATGGCTGGCCTTACCTCCATCCCTGCCTACGTGATGAACGTTGGATCGGACGGGCAGATGCTGGAGATCGCTCTTGTTGAGAATCTTCAACGGGAAGACCTTAACCCTCTCGAAGTAGCACTTGGATATCAGCGTCTGATCGAAGAATGTAATCTGCGTCAGGATGACGTAGCGATCAAGGTCGGCAAGGATCGAAGCACGGTAGCCAATTTCCTCCGCTTGCTCAAGCTGCCGCCGGATGCACAGTCAGCCCTTCGTACTCGTCGGATCACCATGGGACATGCCCGCGCACTGCTGGCCCTCTCCTCCGATCATCTTCAACTTGTTGTCCTGCGAGAGATCATTAAGCGCGAACTCTCTGTTCGTAAGACCGAAGCGCTGGTAAAGGATCTCGAGCTGGGTCGCAAGGAGTTGGTCAAGGGCGGAGAGATCAAATCCACAGCCCCTGCGAGCGCGGTACCGCGGACCACGGACAAGGGCGGCCCGTCGAATTCTCTGGCCGATATCGAGAATTCGCTCCGACACCTGTTTGGCACACAAGTCCGTGTTCGTATGAAGGCCGATGATTCCGGATCGGTAGATATCGAGTTCTACTCCTTGGAAGAACTTGAGCGCCTTCTCGACATGATGCTGTCCATGAACGACCAAGGCCCCAACCGATGACAGCCACCATCGTGCATTGTACCGAGTACCGTGTGCGCTATAGTGACACGGATAAGATGGGTGTGGTGTACTATGGGAACTATATGCGGTTGTTTGAGATCGGACGGACGGAGTTACTTCGGTCTGCCGGTCTTCCGTATGCTGAACTGGAGGCAGAAGGCTATCTCATGCCCGTGCTCGAGGCCCATGCGCAGTACCTTTCCCCGGCTCGATATGATGACGTGGTGACCATCGAGACAAGCTACACGATGGAGCATTCGCCGGTGTTAGTTCTGAGATATGAACTTCGGAGAGGATCGGACACACTCGCCAGCGGATGGACACGTCACAGTTTTGTATCGGCCACCGAGTTCAAACCCGTTCGGCCGCCGCGACGTTTTTTCGATGCCATGGCATCGTACAACCAATCTTCTGGCGCATGAAGCTCACACGCATCATCCTCGTACTCGCCTCCGTGATCACACCGGTTTTGGTGAATGCACAAGAGGCCACGATCTTCCCATTCCTTCGCGGCATGATGAGTGCCCGTATGGCAGGATTAGGGGGCTCCACCGTAGCCATGCCCAACGATCCGCAGAATGTTGTCCTCAACCCTGCGGTGTTGCCAACTCTTGAACAGCGTCGCGTTGCAGGCACGTTCATCAAACATGTTCTCGATATCAATGCCGGATATGCCACGTACAATCAAGAGGTAGAGAACCTCGGTACGTTCGCTGTAACGGCCTCGTTCACGAGTTACGGATCGTTCGATCGCGCAGATCAACTAGGATCCGTGACTGGCACCTTCGGTGCGAGTGATGTGGTTTTCGGAGTGTCGTTCGCTCGAGAACTCGATACGCTCATCACCTACGGAGTAACGGCAAAGGTCCTTCATTCGTCATTAGAAGATATGTCGTCCACAGCCTTGGCACTCGATGCCGGACTGTTGTTTCGCTTTCCTGCCCAGCGAACCAATCTAGGTGTGAGCATTCTCAATGTAGGAACGCAGCTCTCTACCTACGATGGAGTGCACGATGCTCTGCCCCTTGACATGAGACTGGGCGTCAATCACCGACTTCGCGGACTCCCACTGCTCGTGAACCTTTCATTGAATCACCTTACCGATGACGTTGAATCGTTTTTCGACAGGTTCTTGAATTTTTCAGTCGGCGGGGAGTTGTATCTTGGGAAGGTAGTCCAGGTTCGTGTCGGATATGACAACTCCACTCGCAATACCAGCTCCGTGAACGTTGCAACACAATTGACCGGTCTCAGTGCAGGCATCGGGCTTGACCTCCCGATGCTCGATTTCGATTATGCCTTGAGTTCACTCGGTGCTTCGGCATTACTTCATCGCGTCAGCGTTGCTGTGAGGATAGACGGATAATGCCCCAGCCGATCCAAATACCGAATGTCGATCTGCTGAAAGAAGCAGAAGACCTCGTTCGTAAGGATCCGTCCCTTGCTATTGAACTGCTTACGCCAATTCTTGCGTCGGCAGACAGTACTCCACTTGACCAAGTACGTGCATTGCTCTTGGTAGCTCGCGGAAGTCTGTTCGTTGGTCGAGTACATGAAGGTGAAGAGTTTGCCCGGCAGGCCCTGACACTGGCAAGACTAAATGGATTGCGCAGATATGAAGGACTGTCTCAGAACGAGATCGGGATCTTCCGTTTTGTTGCCGTAGACTATGAAGGAGCCTTAGGCCATTATGCTGTAGCAGAACAGCTGCTAGTTGATCATGGTACGGAGTTGGATCTGGGCAAGGTCTACCTCAACATGGGGAACGTTTACCACCGCTCGAATGATGAGATCCTCGCCATTCAAATGTATGAGAGGGTACAAGACATTTCAGAGCGTACTGGCGATGTTCTAGCCGAGGCAAAGGTATCGACGAACTTGGCAGGGATGTATGGAAATGTTCTTTATGATAATGACACGGCCATTCGGTATTCACGTCGGGCCATTGAATTGTATGAAAAGCTTGGAGATCTGATCGGATTAGGCAAGGCCTTTGTGAACCTAGCGCATCATTTGCGCGAAAGCGGGCATAGACAAGAGGCCATTGAGTACTACCACAGGTCAAAGGAACTCCGAAGAACGTACGTTGAGCCTTCCGATTTCTTCACGATGTATCGCGGATTGATCGTTGTAACGCTTCAACTTGGGGACTTTGCGAAGGCACGCGAGCTCTTCCGTGAAGCGAATGAACATCCATACGCTCAGCAGAATCTACCAGGGATAGAGTTTCTCAAGGAGGTAGAGGCCTCCATCCTTGTTTGTGAGAAACGATATCCCGAAGCACTTGAGCTCATTGAAGCGATCGAGGTATGGATCAATGAACATCAAGCAGAAGAGATGCGCAGTGAGCTCCTGCGTCTAAAGGCTACCTGCCTGCGTGAGGTTGGAAGAGCCAATGAGGCGATCCTCACGCTGGAGACGCTGCTCACTGATCAGGCTCGTACTACAAAACGCAGGGCTGAACAGCGCCTTGTCCAAATGCGGGCGCATTTCGATCTCGTGCAGGCTCGCACAAATGCAGAAGTAGAGCGTTTGAGAAACGTAGAACTGGCAGCCGCTCTCGAAGAATCAACCCGACTCCAACGTCAGAATGAAGAGTATCTGGCCTTTATGGCTCATGAACTCAAGAGTCCGCTCACAACGATACGATCGATCGCCAACCTCTTGAAGTCCGATCAACGAGTGAGCGACCACGACAGAAGTGTATACAGTTCTGAAGTGTTTGATATCTCAACGCGGATGTTCGACCTGATCAATCAGGTCCTTGAACGAGGAAGAGAATTGGCTCAGAAAGAAGTAAGTAGAGTGGATGTTGCCACCATCTGGGGGCATGTACTTGGCATGTGGAGACACCGTGTCGCAGAGAAGCAGATCACTCTCGAGACATCGTTGATCGACGGGCCGGTCTATGTTTCCGGACCAGAGGGAAGTATCGTCTCCATACTCGACAATTTGATTTCCAATGCTGTAAAATTCTCCAACATCGGGTCTCGCATTGAAGTGTCGACCCGCGGAATCCCGAATACGTCTCAGCCAACGAGCCTCCTTCTCTCGGTTCGAGACCAAGGGCCCGGTCTTACGGCGCTAGATCTCTCCAGACTGTTCACGCCCTTTGGCCAGCTCTCAGCACGTCCTACATCAGGCGAGGATTCAACCGGTCTTGGACTCTTGATCGTTAAGCGTGAAGCAGAAGCACTTGGTGGCAGAGTTTGGTGCGAGAGCATCGCAGGGCAAGGTGCGACCTTCTTCGTTGAACTTCCACTTGCTACAAGCTCGGAACAATCGATCGATGTGAAACGCACGTCATGATGACGTACCGTGGTTTTCATCTGCGTTGGACAATTCCGCTCGCGATCGCATCTATGACGATCTGGGCCGCCTCGCCATCTCCATTCAGCGCACTTGTAGTTCTCTCCGGACTCTGCCTCGTGGTGGTAGCATTCACCTTCCCCTGGGATGATTGGGCTGTAGCACAAGGCGTGTGGGATTTTCCGTCAGACAGGGTCTTGTACCGTGTGCGCCACTTGCCGATCGAAGAGATTTTTTTCTTTGTGATCCAAACCATTCAGGTCGGCGCGTTAACGGCTGCTCTTGCAGCCTATATGCCCAGTACTTCACATGAAGACGTACGATTTGATACACAGACCTTGGTGTCCCTGAGCATCGTGTCATGCGCATGGGTAGGTGCCTGGTTTGTTGCACGTCGATGGAGAAGAGTAACAGTCTCCGTCACGTATGCGTGGCATTTGCTGTTCTGGTTCGCACCAGTGATCATCATGCAATGGGTTTTTGGGTGGCCTATCCTCGGACCACGGACATCGATCATCGTTTTGGCTTCAGTCTCCATCGGAACCATACTTGTCCTTTCGGACATATGGGCTGTGAAACGGGGCATCTGGTTCTTTGATGAGAAACAGATAACCGGGCTCAAGGCCTTCGGCGTGCTCCCGTGGGAGGAGATCGCTTTCTTCTACGTCACAAGTATCCTTGTCTCGCAAAGTACCTTGCTGTTGTTGCCTTCTTCAGCGCGATGACACAATGGGGTGTTTCATTCTCAATCATTGAAACTGTAGAAAACGCATAGGAACATGGAGCACATTCGATTCGATCTCGCAGCCGGTCCTTGGTGGGTGTATATCCTCCTGGTCCTCGTTGCAGCCACCCTGGCCGTTGTCACATACGCCCGGACAAATCCGCCATTGACATCTCTGTCAAAGGGGCTTCTCATTGCCTTGCGTACGTTTGGTCTTGCATGTCTCTTGCTGGTACTCTTTGAACCCTTATTGCGTCTCGTACGCAGTGAGACGAGTACCCCACGTGTAGCCATCGCTCTCGATGTCTCGTCCTCAATGGCGATCAACGATCTCGCAGGAGACAGAGCACAGCAGGCTCGTTCGGCTCTGGATCAACTTAAAGATGGCTTAGGTGAGGGCACAGAGGTATTCTTCTTCGACGAGAGCTTGCGTGAAGCAGGAACAGTGCCGGTCGACTCTATTCGTTTCTCTGGTTTTCGAACGAATATCGCCCATGCGATCAACAGCATCTCGAATAGATCGTTGGATGACCGGTTCGGTGCCATTGTGCTTGTGACGGACGGTAATCACAATGCTGAAGACGTACCCGTTCATGTTGCCGAACGTTCCGGCATGGGCATCTATTCCGTTGGGATCGGCGATACCGTGCCACCTCGTGATATACACGCGGCCAGTATTCTCGTCAATGGCATTGCCGTGGTAGGGGAGCCCCTTCCCATTACCGTTGAGATCGTTCAGTCGAACATGGAAGACCGAGATGTTGATGTGATCTTCGAAGACAACGCTGTTGAGATCGGCAGAGAACGTATCGCGCTGCGCCGATCGATCGGGAAACAGTCCATAACGTTCATATGGACTCCAAAGACTGACGGAATTCGGAAGATCAGCGCACGTATCGTTCCTGTGCAGGGGGAGTTCACCGAAAAGAACAACGTGGTTCAAGACTTTGTAACGGTCCGCAAGGACAAGCGCCGAGTATTGATCGTTGCAGGAGCTCCAAGTCCGGACGTCACGTTTGTCAAGGCGGCTCTTGCACACGATCCATCGGTGACCATCCAGACCTACATCCAAAAGCAGGGATCAGAGTTCTATGAAGGGGCTCTCCCGGCCAATGCACTTGAGGATGTAGAAGCCGTTGTCATGATCGGGTTCCCAACCCAGTCTTCGCCTCGCGACGTAGTTGAACGGATCGCAGCCGCCTGCGCTAAGGGTCGGTCGCTCATGTTCATCCCATCACTTCAAACCGACTACACGAAGTTGGGTTCCTTTGAAAAGGTGCTTCCGTTCCGAGTTGGTGGATCGAGACCGCAGGAGTTCTTGGTGACGCCCGACGTCACACGCGGCGCATCTTCTGATCCAATCATCAAACTCAACGGCACAGAAGCGGACATGGCCGTTTGGAACAATCTTCCACCCATTTATCGAACTGAGACGTTCGTTGAACCAGCGCCAGGTGCCGTAACACTGGCGACCATTCGCGTCGGCAACGCTCCGTTAGATGAGCCCCTTCTCATGAAGAGGGAAGACGGAAACATCCGCTCACTTGCTCTGCTGGGATATGGGATCTATCGTTGGAAGCTGCTTGGCGATGGTCCGGCCACGTCTCGTGGGGGAGCCGTGAGCGATGTCCTGCAGACCTTCATGGGTAACTCCCTTAAGTGGCTCAGTGTTCGTGATGATGCACGGCGAGTCAGGATCAAGAGCACTCATCCGTTCTATGCAGCCGGTGAACGTGTCGGCTTCATCGCCTCGATCCAGGACCAGACCTTTGCCGCGATCGATGATGCTGAGGTGAAGATCGTTGTTGAAGGGGCTTCCGGGCGCCGTGATGTGATCCTGACCGGGCAGGGCAATGGTCGATACGCCTTCGACATCGGCTCGCTTGCCCCAGGTGACTATTCGTATACAGGCACGGCGGTAAGTAGGGGCGTACAGATCGGGACGGACAAAGGCAGATTCACTGTAGGCGATCTAGGGATCGAGGCAGGAGCTTCTGCAAGAAACAGTTCATTGCTCCAGACACTTGCTGCCCGAACAGGCAGCCTTGCAACGTCTCCAACTGATATCGATAGGCTCATCGCTGCCGTTAAAGCTGACCCAAGACTTCGTCCAGTGGCCCGTACTCACGAACGCGAATTACCACTGTACCACCTTCCTTGGCTGATGTTTGCCGGGATCCTTGGATTTTCATTGGAGTGGTTCATCCGCAAACGCAGGGGACTTGTCTAGCAATGGGGCTCCATCTTCCCCTGGAGTTGCAAGACCTTTACACTGAGCGGCGGACAGAGATCCGTCAGCGCCTGGCTGACTTTGCGGCGGTGAAACCTGAAGATCGTTTCTATGAACTGTGCTTTTGCCTGCTAACGCCGCAATCCTCTGCACTCCACGCAGATATGGTCGTGCGCGCACTTAAGTCCGTAAGTTATCAATCGGTTGGGCAGAACGTCTTACATCTTCTGCGCGACCCCGCATGCTACATCAGGTTCCACAACGTAAAACATGCACGGTTGGCAATTGCTCGCAAAGCATGGCCTGAGATCGCCGCAGTGATTGAGAGATCGGACCTTGGCGTTCGCGAACGAAGGGACCTCTTGGCTCAGACTGTGAATGGTTTCGGTCTCAAAGAAGCCAGTCACTTCCTTCGCAATATTGGTGTAAGGGGGCTTGCCATCATAGACCGGCACCTTCTGACCAACCTCGTCCGATGCGGTGTATATGAGTCGATCCCATCATTGGGATCTCCACGAGCGTATCGTGAGGTGGAGGATCGTTATGCTTCTTACTGCGATGTCATCGGGATCGACATGGATGAAGTTGATCTCCTGTTCTGGTGTGCACAAACAGGACACATTTTCAAATAATTTCATTTCACAGACAAATACCGCAAAGTCAGTTGAATCAACAGGTTAAGGTGAACGATAAAGTAGAATATCAAGGTCGGTAGGTAGTACTACGTAAGAAAAAGCTTGACATTAGGTAGAGTTACGCATAAGTTCGCCTCTGTAGACCGTGTGTACGTGTTCTCACGTACGCATTACCACCAATCAGAGGGGAGCCCCCATGGACAGGAACAACAAGCTCGTGATCAGCATTGCAATGATGCTCGTCGTGGCAACATCCTTCCAAATGGCTGCAGCCGGTGGCCTAGAGCCAGTAATGTCTAATAATCTTCCAAGTGTAGCAGCTATCACTACGGTCCGTGATCTCGTCACATCTGGACAAGCTCGATATCAGATCGTTGAACGCAAAGTATTTGCTGAAAGAACTGAGATCGAACTCGTACTTACAGATCAAAAGGGCAACACTATTGGTGGCTATGCTCAACCGTATCTCAACTCAGAGGAAGAAGCCAGGACATTGTGGAAAGACTTCGTTACCGCAAACCTGACAATGTCTGCAATTCCGGATCAGATCTCGATTCGAGAAGAGCGAAAAAGCGAAGCCGAGTCCTTTGCCGTGGCATTCGCTCTGGATCACAGTCCGTCAATGACGATACCACGTGCTATCAGGATGCAAAAAGCAATTCAACAAGCTCTTGCGGCATTCAATTCAAATGACTTTGTATCGGTTGTCAAGTTCACGGGCCGGGTTAATACTGAAGTAGAGCTCACAAATGATAGGTCAGAGTACCTTTCGGAGTTTAAAGTAAATGGACTGAATCTTCGTAGTAATGGAACAGCGATCTATGATGGTGCTATTGAGGCACTTGTGCAATTAGATGCAGCGCCTCAAGCAACGAAGAGAATCTTGATCATCTTCACAGATGGAGAAGACAATTCATCCTCTGCTACCAGTGAAGAAGTGCTCGAATACGCAAAGCGTACGGGAACGATTATTCATACTGTCGTCTATGGTGTCTCTAACGATACTCCTGTCAGTAGACTTTCAACGGAGACCGGTGGGAAAAACTTTCGCTTGACGGACGTATATGAATTCGATCGGGTCTTCTTGGGAATCTATTCCGCCTTGCGTCATTCCTACGTTCTGACGATTAATATGAAGTCAGATCGGGAATTGGAGTCATCGGCTGGTGGTGTTCTTTCAGCAGCCGGAAGTTCCGCCGGGTCGATCAGATCCAATGAAATGATGATCCTTCTTCCGCGAAATCAGGTTGAAGTATCAAAATACTCGACTGATGACGCCCTCGTTATGAACGTAGATCTCTCATTCGATCCTGAAAACGGAGATGTAGCGCCAAATGACATGTTGCTACTGGATTCTGTTGCCACAGTACTTGTTCAGCGAAGTGATGTTGGTCTAGACATCGTATCTGCAACTGCAGCAAACACAGGTTCGCACGAAGAGATTGAGATCTCCCAGAAGCGAGTTCGTTCGATCCGTGATATCCTTATCCGTCGCGGTATCAACCCTGCACGTATCCAGAGCTACGCCAACAAAGCAGCATCTTCCAACCCTATGCTTCAGCGGGTGGCCTCGCCAACGAAGACTACATTTGTCTTCACCAAGCTCTGATCGATCAGCGGCCAAGATCTACACAACGGCCTGTTCGCATTTAGCAGCGAGCGCTTCCGAAGACATACAAACTTGACCTTGAGTACCCTCCGCCAGGAGGGTATTCGTTTTTGTGGCTAAGGCCTCGATGGTACAGAGTATATAGCGCCCCTTGACGGTCGATACACGCGCAGTGATCCGCACCTCTGCTCCGATACCCGCCATTGCTTTGTGCTCAATACTGATCGAGCTGCCGACGGCGTTTTCGCCATCTTCAAAGTAGGGTTCTATGGCTCGTCGGGCCGCTACCTCAGCATGGTAGGCAAGCCAGAATGTTGAGTAGACAGGGTGGATCAGCCTGTCATCGAGTTTGGCCGTCATTTCCGGTGTGACCGTAACCTCAACGACGCCAACTCCATGTTCGATACCAGTCTTCATCTTGCATGTTACGATATGGTTCGCAAACTCGATACCGTACATTTGTCAGATGCGGATCGCACTACATACACTTGGCTGCAAACTGAATTACAGCGAAACGGCCACGGTACGAGATGAGCTCGTTCAACGGGGTCACGTGGTAGTGCCGTTCTCTGAAGAAGCGGACGTACTGTTAGTCAATACCTGTTCGGTTACGGAGAATGCTGATACCGAATGCCGTAAGATCATTCGAAGGGGGCTTCGCACCTCTCCCAATGCATCTGTTGTGATCACCGGGTGCTATGCTCAGTTACAGCCGGAGGAGATCGCCAGCATCGACGGAGTGAAGGCCGTTGTTGGTATGACGCAGAAGTTCAACATCGGTGAGAAGTTGGACGAGATCGTATCGAGCGCTTCGCCACGGATCTATGTTGACGAGATATCAACCGCAACGGTGTTCACCGGGTCGAGAACCGGTCGCGGTGATTCTCGTACACGATCGTTCTTCAAGATCCAGGATGGCTGTGACTATTCGTGTACATTCTGCACAATTCCACTCGCAAGAGGTCCAGCTAGAGCTATGTCGCTTTCAGCAATCCGTCAAGAGCTTGAGTCCATCGCTCGCGAAGGCTACCACGAGGTTGTTCTCTCCGGGATCAATCTTGGCGAATACCGCGGTGAGAACGACGAACGGTTCATTGATGTGTTGAAAATGATCGATGACTATGAGCCACCGTATCGAGTTCGCATATCGTCGATCGAGCCAAATACACTCTCGACAGAGATCATCGATCTGATAGCTGCATCAAAGACGTTTGTCCCGCATCTCCATGTTCCGCTGCAAAGTGGTTCGGCGGATGTGCTACGGAGCATGCGCCGGAGATACAACCCAACAAAGTACCGGGAGATGGCAGCACACGTTGCCTCGACGATGCCACATGCGGCTCTGGGGATAGACGTGATCGTAGGATTCCCGGGCGAAACAGATGAACTGTTTGAAGAGACGGTGACCTTCCTTCAGGGCCTGCCATTCACGTATTTGCATGTGTTCACGTATTCTGAGCGTGAGAATACTCCTGCCAGTTCCATGCCCGGTCACATTGATGTTTCCCTTCGCAGAGCACGCACGCAAAGACTTCGAGCGATGTCCAACGAGCGCACCGCGCGATTCCATACTGAACAGTGTGGCAGCACTCGTGTGATGATCCCGGAAGGGTTCGACCCTGCAACTGGAATGTGGGATGGCTGGACGGAGAATCATGTCTGCGTCAAACTCGAAGCGCCGTCGACCTTGATCAAGAGACCGTATCGCGTTCAATTGCAACGCGTAGAAAATGATGCCGTTCGCGTAGTCCCGCTTGAGACACTCGACCTCAATGCGCCGCCAATTCTCCATGTCCTCAATCAATCGGAACATTCATGAAGATCTTTATCGCTGCTGACATGGAAGGGGCCACCGGGGTGGTCCATCACGACCAACTCATGCCCGATGGAAGGGGCTATGCAGCGGCACAACGACTGCTCACGGGAGATGTGAATGCGGCCATTGATGGCGTGCTTCGCGTGGTTCCGAACGCTACGTTCGTTGTTGGAGACGGACATGGACCGATGCGGAATATCATTCTTCAGGAACTGCATGAGTCGGCAGAGCTCGTTATCGGCTCCGCAAAACCGATCAACAAGCCCCTTTGTCAACTTGAAGGGGTAGATGGGTCGTTTGACCTGGCCTTTATGGTGGGGTATCACAGCAAGGCAGGAACACCTTCCGGACTTTTGGCTCACACGTATATCGGAAGCCTGGTCAGAGAATGGCGACTCAACGGTATTCCGGTGGGTGAAGTGCAGATGAATGCTGCCGTTCTGGGAACGTTCGGAGTACCCGTGGGACTCGTGGTGGGCAACAGCGATCTGGAGGCTGAAGTGCGAACCTGGGACGCAAACGTAGCGTTCGTGTCTACCAAGCGCACGTTAGGTCCAACCGCTGCGATCTGTGCTACACCAGCACGTACACGTTCCTTGATCGCAGATGCTGCTGCTCGTGTCGCTGCAGAGAACATCCGCGCTGCGATATATAACGTAGGTGCCACAAGGATCGAGGTTGACACCTATCGACGTGAACAATGCGACAAGGCATCGACGGAACACGGGATAAGAGTTCTGGGTGATTCTACGATCGTTTCAGAGGCTGCTGATGCAGCTGAAGCCTACCGTCTCATGTGGCGTGCGTGTACAAGGGCATTGGACGAGACGCCGGCATGGCTTGCCTAAGCCTTCATAGTGTTCGTTTGAATTCCGTATAGCCGCGAGTATTGAGCTGTGCTTCGGTAGGGGGCGGAATGTTCGCCTTTTTCAATCGCGCATTCGTTTCGTCAATCCGGTCTTGAGGTAACGGATGAGTGCTCAGGAGCCGCTCGATGGACGAACCACCACGCCCCTTGACCTTATCAAAGAAGTACAGGATACCGCCTGGGAACCACTGTGTTGACCGGAGGTAGCGGAATGAATAATCGTCGGCCTCTTCTTCATCAGACCTGCTGTTCTTCAGAAGTCCAAGTCCTGTAAACGCGTTCGCTGCGAGTTCTAGATTCTGATCCTTATTGGTCCCAAGTGCGATATCCATCATTGTCTGCATGCCGAGTTGTGTGGTCATGCGGTCCGTTGAATGGCGTTGTTCGGCATGGGCGATCTCATGGCCAAGTACACCAGCCAAGGTGGCCTCATTGTCGATGGCCTTTAGCAAACCGGTATAGACGTAGATATAACCGCCCGGAGTACAGAACGCGTTGATCATCGCGTCGTCCTTGATCAACTGAACCTTGTAGGAGAACTTCCCGCGATACTTCACTTCGGGGGATTGAATGATCCTATCGATGATCGACTGAACATATTGCTGTGCTTTCGGATTCGAATACGGAGGATACTGCTTGGGATCGGACTTGATCTCTTTGTCGAATTGAGCTCCGAGGCGTTGATCCTCGCTTACAGGAAAGACATTGATGGCACCGCAATAGGTAAGGAGCAATGACGAAGCGATCACTGCGAAAAGGATCGTCGATCGGCGTCGGTTCAGAAACACAGTCATAGATCTCCTCTTAGAAGTAATTCTCGTCATCGAAAATACCATTCCGGTAACGGACATGGTTCAGTACCAACCCTTGCGGGGGAGCTAGTGGAGCCTGACCGGACCGTACACCAGATGCCAACAATGTCTCAGCATCTGAATATTCGATCTTTCCGCGTGCAACGGTCATAGCCGTACCAATGATCGCTCGACACATTCCGTAGACGAATCGATCCGCTCGAATACGAACGAGGAAGCGGTCGGCGTGTTCTTCCACCCTGCATGATTCCACGTTGCACATATACGACCCCGTGGACGGATTATGTTTCGAGATGGCCGTGAAATCATGAAGTCCTTCAAAGGCATGGGTCGCTTCGGCGAATCTTGCAGCGTCGAATGGAAGTTCCGGTGTCCAGGCAAAGGTCCGTGAGAAGACTGATGCCTGCTTTGTGATCACATAGATGTACTCTCGTGACACAGCATCGAATCGAGCATGAAACTCTTCCGTTACTCCGCAGGCCGCACGCACACGAATATCTCGCGGCAGATGGGTGTTGAGAGCAACATGGACCTTGTCCATTGGAATACGATGTGAGCCTTCCGGTAGGTGAACATGAGCTACTTGACCACGTGCATGGACGCCGGAATCGGTGCGTCCTGAACCGACGATCTGCTGATCCACGCCAAATGTATCCACTATCGCATTTTCGATCATTTGTTGAACTGACTGACCGTTCGGCTGGTTTTGCCAACCTACATAGTTAGTACCTTCGTATTCAAGTAAGAGGGCGAGGGAATTCATTTCACAAATGTATGGAGTTGGAAGTATGAAGTTCATGCGAACCATGATCTTGGCGGTAACTGTCCTTGCTGCAATGGCAGTTACACCCCATATGTCAGCTGGCAGTGATGGCGGGACAGCAGCCGGTATTCAATTCGGATATCCTGGCAATGTTGGCTTGTCTCTTCGTTTTGATCGCATTGCTGTAGGCGCTGCATGGAATTTCGGAGATAATGGCTATCTGCACATAACAGCTGATTATTGGTTGCTGAAGAACAAACTTGCAAAGAACCTGGATTGGTATCTGGGACCGGGCGTGAATCTTGGCGTTGGAGATCCGTTCGCATTGGGCGTTCGACTTCCGATCGGCCTTCAGTGGATCCCGGCAGAGCATATTGAGATCTTTGGAGAAGCAGCACCATGCCTTTGGCTGATCAATGCTGTTGACTTTGATTTTAATGGGGCGGTAGGTATTCGCTACATCTTCTGACCTTCAAGCGATTTCGCAATAAGGGGCCAGTGTTCATTGAACATTGGCCCTTTCCTGTTCTTGGAGACCAACTTCCAAGGTATCCGTTCCGCCGGCATAGGAGAGGTGACCGTGATATCCTCCTATCACATTCGTGAGAACGCGCACGTCATCGACCATTACACCGCGCCAATTGGCTGTGCCATGAAGCGTACCTTTTACGACCAACGATGCACTGCGAAGATCCTTCCGGAAGAGATCTCGGATCTCCGGTCGCACAACACATTGAAGAAAGCCGGTCTCGTCTTCGATGGTAACAAAGAGCATACCGTGTGCTGTTGCGGGTGCTTGACGTAGAATGACGATCCCGGCCGTTGTTACACGAAGTCCGGGGGTCACAGCTAGACGCTTGATCATTTCGATAGGGCGTACCTCCATATCGATAAGCCCCCTTCGATACAGCGTCATTGGATGAAGTCGGGCAGCACCATGCGTGATGTAGTCATACGCTAGACGTTCTTGTGCGCGCATCTCCGGTAGTTTTGGAATGTCGTCCTCATGCAGCATGGGAACATGGACAAGCGGAGTTGGTGTACCCGACGCTCTTCGCTTTACAACTCCTACCATCCACATCGCTCTGCGAGCATCCTTCTCCCATGGTTCCATTGCTCCTGATAATGCCAGGGCATCTAGAGCATCACGCGGTACGTCTGGCAGTCGCACAACAATGTCCTCAATGCTCGTGAATGGGGCACGAGAACGTTCCCATACGATCATTCGTGCTACCTCCTCGCTCACATTCGAGACACTTGTAAGGGGCTTGCGGATCGCAGCTGTTCCGTCGGTCTTTGTCTCAAGTGTATAGCGCATACCTGAGATCGCCATGTTCGGCAACAGGATATCTACGCCGAACCTGCGAGATTCTTCTTCAAGCGTCATCAGATTGTACATCCCCGGACGGTGTTGCATGAAAGCAGCCATGTATGCAGCCGGATGATGGGTCTTGAGCCATGCGCTTTGGTAGACGATCTTGGCAAATGCCGCTGCATGCGACCGGCAGAAGCCATACCCAACAAAGTGCGACACCTTCTCATAGACTTGTTCGGCACTCGTCCGGTCTACGCCTCGTACCATCGCTCCTTGAATGAAACGTTCTCGCATTGCCTCCATCAGCACTCTGTCTCGATTCTTCGATACCAGCGCTCGAAAGTCATCAGCTTCATCAAGCGGCATACCTGCGAACTTGTGAGCGATCTCCAGAACCTGTTCTTGGAAGAGTACGATGCCGAGTGTATCACGGAGGATCGGTTCCAGATCAGGATGGAGATAGGTCACAGGCTGAGTGCCTTTCCGCCTTGCGATATATGGGTGAACCATCCCTCCCTGAAGCGGACCCGGACGGAAGAGAGCAACCTCAGTGACTAGATCATCGAACGTCTCCGGCTGGTGCTTGGCAAGCAGGTGCATCTGGCCTTGTGATTCGATCTGAAAGATGCCTAGCGTACGACCGCTGCGAATGAGCACGAACGTAGCAGGATCATCAAGCGGCAATTCATCGATATCCAGGACGGTTCCGGTATGGTGCAATACAAGTTCAACGGCTTCACTCACACATGCAAGCATGCGTAGTCCAAGCACATCGAACTTCACAAGCCCCATAGCTTCAACATCATCTTTGTCGAACTGTACAACAGCAACACCATTGGCAGACCGTTGCACCGGAGTGAGATCCGTGAGCGGCCGGGAGGAGAGGATCATGCCCCCTGAGTGCAATCCGAGGTGACGTGGGTGATCAAGAAGAAGGTGAACTGCTCTCAAGAGAACATCGAGCAGTGGAACATCTCCACAAACCGCAGAGAGATCCTCGCGAAACTCATCAACATCTTTGTTCGTCCACGACGGAACACATTTCGAAAGTTTGTTCACGGTCTCCATCGGCCATCCAAGTGCCTTGGCTGCATCACGTACGGCCATGCGGGCACGATACATGATCAACGTTGCCGTCATAGCCGTTCTATCCGTACCAAAACGTTCTTCCATCCAAGAGATCACCTCATCACGTCTGTCGCTATCGAAATCCACGTCAATATCTGGTGTACCCTTTCGCCCCCTATGAAGGAATCGTTCAAACAGAAGATGGTGCTGGATCGGACATACCCCTGTGATACCGAGTAGGTAGGCAACGATAGAATTCGCTGCTGAGCCTCTGCCTGAGCATCGTATGCCACGCCGCTTGGATTCATCGACAACTTCCTTCACAACAAGGAAGAAGTCCGAGAGTTCAAGATCACCGATCACACGTAATTCATGTTCGAGTAAGATGCGAGCCTCGCATGCCCGTTCAGTGTAGCGTCGTGGAAAGGCTTCTTCACACGCAGCACGTAAAACCTCGGTAGCATTCTCACCAGGTTGTAACTGAGCAGAAGGTGGTGTGATATGTTCTGGTATGATATTGAACGCACATTGTCGGACGATCTCGTCCACAGCATCGAATGCCTCAGGCCATGGAAGCAGTGATCGCAGCTCAGCTTCACTGCGAAGGCCTTGTTTATCATTCACAGGACGTTTGGGATGGGGCTCATAGATCGTGATGCCTTCTCGTATACAGGTCATGAGATCATGGGCAGCATACCGATCACATGTAGCATACCGTACATCTTGGGCGATGACAACGGGAAGAGAATGTGAACGGGCCATCTCTACGATCTGTCCGGCCCTGCGTCTGGCCCATGGCCTGCCATCATGACCGATCCCCATAAACGCCCTTTGTCTAGGGAGCTTATCAAGAACCATTTCGATCGTCTCCCGCTCAGCAGAGAGTCCGTGGAGAATGAGAATACACCGTTCAAGTTTCGACAGTCCATCATAGATCTCATAGTCTGGATCTGTGCGAATCTTCGAGATGAGTGAGCATATCTCAGCGTAGCCTACATGATCCATTGCAAGAAGTGATACGACCGAACCGCTGCATACAAGGTCTGTGCCCATGATCGGTGTGATACTATGTTCGATACAAGCTCGCTGGAGTCTCACAGCAGCAAAGACACCTAGCATGTCTGTTATGGCAATTGCCGCATGACCTAGACGTGATGCTTCAGCTGCATGCTCTTCTGGGGATGAGGCACCATCCAAGAACGAAAAGTGCGAGCGGGTATGCAGCGAAGCGAACATGGAAATAGCGAATTCAGAATAGCGAATAGCGAATAGCGAATAGCGAATAGTGCTAAACGTAGGAACAATATACAAAACGTATAATATCGATAACAGATCTCTTCCTTTTCAGACTATTCTGTGCCTGTGAGTGCGGGAGGTTTGATCCATGATCTCTCTAAAACAGAGGTAGCGATATAGTCTATTTTCAATCCTTTACTTGTGATGAAGTTGTTCCAGGTCTGGAAGGTCTTCATATATCCGCGATTTACATATCGTTCCATTGTTGCTGTTGCTAACGAGCCTGTGCCATAAGCAGGATAGCGCATCATTGACACAGACATATGAGCTATCTGATCCTGCCCATGTCCAGAAAGTGAGTCCACTCTGACTGATCGAATCACGGTATCAAGTTTCTCATCAGCTTTGACAGTTTTTTCCGGGCCATAGGTCTGCCCGATGTTTTGAATAACGGAACGCAGCAATAATGTATCGATATACTGTTGCCCGATAACAGTCATAGATGCACCATGAGTGTAAGGGGCTAGCAGGGCATATTCAGTTGGAAATGTCATAACAAGTGATGACAGGGCCTCAAAGTCAGTTGTCCGAGATTGTAAAGCCCCCATAGTAATAGGCTCTGTGTTCTCAAAGTGAAGTGCCTCTCCAGCCTTCATCACGCGGCCGTATTGGTCAAGTGTGGCTTCATACTTCGGAGTAGCCCATGCTAATCGAACACCAACGATCTTCATCTCTCCCTTATTTGTAATGAAGAGAGTGTCTGAGGTCAGCAATTCTAGCATGGTTCTAACTTGCACTGCAATACGAATGTTACCTGACGCATCCCGATCAAGAACCTCAAGTTGGTACACTGCCGGAACACATACACCTCTGTTATTAACAACACTCTGATCGATTCGCAAGTGGTATGACAACATCCTGCCTGGCAAGAGCTCGGTTTCACCACTATCGATGATGATATCAGGACCGATCTGTTCGGTTTGCCCGCTGGTCTCTATGTTCATGAACAATGAAACACAAAGCAGTAGAATTACGTAGATCATTGGAACACCTATTCGGATGTTTAATAACAAAATACAAATAAACACGTATTCATCTACGGTATTTATCATTCATTTTAGTCGAACATTCTCGATAGAACCCAACCTTGTTGGTCACTTCGGTAGACCTCCATTACGCCCGATGTAGTCTCCAATAGGATGTAATCTCGCAGCTCATCCTTACCCCACCACGGGCCTCTGCTCGACCATGTATCAAGCACCCGTTCTACGTCATATGCGCCTCCACGCCAGCATACCACGTAGGGCGTCTTGTTCCGGCACCCGACATCGATAGGTTCGAGAAGCAGCTTCATACATTCCCTGCTCGATCCGGCATATAGCCTATGATCCGTGCGTAGGACTCCGGTACGATAGACCATGGATCCAAGATCTCTACACGTTTCATCACTGCTGAGAACCGTGGCATCATCGCCAAGGAGACATCCGCTGTGGTCTTGCGCTCAACGAATAACTGCGTCTGGATAGCTGTTGGAAGAGTCAATGAAGCCAAGCGCAATCGGAGCCCCCACCACAAACGCGTGGGGCCTTGAAGCTCTCTCAGCATAGATCGTGCGTGAACCATGATAGTATCGAGTGTCGTTGCCCCCTCACGCAGGACACGGCTGCGCTGCGCACACGTCTCATCTGCCTTATCAAGTACTGCCAGTTCTACGCGCCAGCAGAGTCTCGGTATTAGTTCAGCCAAGGCACGTACACAACATTCGAGCAAGGCTGACTCAAGGACACCCGGTTCACATTGCACGTCCTCGAATCGTTCCCGAGAGATGATGTCAGGGGGCGGAACATAGAGTGGCAGGGGAGGGAATTCTTGTCCTAAGAAGGCGTGGAGTTTGCTGCCGGAAGTGCCAAACTGTACTCGAAGATGGCGTTCTTCCAGTATCTGCAGATCGCCTATGGTGCGGATCCCAAAGAGTCGCAAACGTTCAGCGTCGCGTTCATCCATCACGAGTTCAGGAAGCCGCATGAGAACGCCGATCGGTACGTGCTTCGCATCAGCGTGCGCATCCAATCGTCCGGCCGTTCCATTGAGTGCACAAAGGAGGGCACTTGTTCTGTCCGGGGCCAAAGCCGCCAGTGCCTTGGTTCTGCGCACAAGAGAACGCAGTCCATCAAGATCATCTATCCCGGCAAAGAGTCTGCCGTGCCGAGCCACAACGATCAGGGGAGTGCAGTTGTGAACTCGTTCAACAACAGCATCCCACCGGGCGGATGAGAGAGCCCCTTCTATAACAACGCAGAGAATCATCTGCGATTCTACGAAATGTCAAAGGAATTGACAATGCAGATAAGGGGCGGGGGATAAGTTTTAGAGTTTCTTGATACAGCTGCGGACCACGCCAACGATCGTGAAGTCCATATCGGCAGTGATAGCGATGTCCTTATAGCGACGGTTTTCAGCGCGCAGTACAGGCCGTCCCTCAGCCTTGATGTAGCGCTTGACGGTGAGTTCTCCGTAGACCTTGGCGATCACGATCTGGCCGGAGCGCGGCTGTATAGCACAATCCACGATCAACGTGTCTCCGTCGCTGATCCCGGCATCGGTCATGGAATCACCTACGACTCGTATGAAATACGTGCTTTCCGGATGTTCCAAGAGCATTTCTGCAAGGTCGATCTCACGTTCGATGGTATCATCGGAGGCCGTTGGAGATCCGGCACTCACTCCGAGAGACAGCATTGGAATACGTGGTCCGCGAGCCCCCTTTGCAGATCTGGCAGGTGCTACTACTAGGGGGGATTGAGACTTGAGTTCGGCGATAACGGAGCGAATGGCCTGTACCTGATCTTCAAGACGGTCAAGAGCAGTCTTTGCAACGTTCGGTTCTGAATGGTGATCCGGACCGGACGTGCCGAGTGTTGGGGAGCCGGTACCGGTAAGAAGCCATCCTGATGAGATACCATAACGCTTTTCGAGGATCGCTAGGACGTCCTGCGGCACGGAGGTACGACCAGATTCCCAGGAATAGACCGTAGGAACCTTTACCTGCATATGCTTCGCATAATCAGCAACGGACATCTGAAGGACTGATTCACGGATCTGGCGGTGGCGCGTGCCGAGTTGGATCTTGGTTTGCATGGTGCTGCCGTATTCATATGTGGAAACGTGTGGACAATATACAAAATGTAGAGTCTTTTCGCTAGAGAGTTACAGAGTTACAAGGTTACAGGGTTACGGGGTTACAAGGTTACGGGGTTACGATTCTGATCTTTCTACAGTTTTTAGAAGAGATTCGAACATCACCTCAAATGGAATGAGTTCGTTCGTTTCGGATGGCATAGGATCATGCGAGGAGGCAATAAGTTCATCATAGATATCCTTTGTGTGTTTGCGGATCTCTGATGGAATGAACGAATGTTTAGGGAAACTTTGGATCAGGCGCAGGAAGATCCGCACGCGATTGAAGTGTTTTTCCTTCAGATAGCGTGAGGAGTATACCCGGAGATAGTCGATACGTTTTTCCGCAGTGTCATAGTCACCATTGATCATGAGATAGAATACATGGGAGACAATAATGAGTACGTTATAGACCTTCTTAGACTTCGATTCCTCAGGAAGCGAATTCAAGTATGTGGAGAGACGGAAGGTTTTGGCTCGACTTTGTTGTGGAGAATACAACCCGAGTTGTTCTGCTAAGAGGAGATATGCACCGTAGATGATCCAGCGTTCGCGAGTATTCTCGGACAGCATGTTGTACTTACGGTGGGTTGTTGCTCTGGTATAGAGGAGCTCTGCTTTGTCATAATCCTGAATATTGATCGCTGCCACAAATGCAAGGTCAGAAGCGAAATACCAGTTGTTTCCGGCAACAGTGAACGAATCGATACACTTGTCTGCAAGGGTAAATGCTTCGTCATATCGGCGCAGGTAAAGGGCAGCAGACATCTTCTGAAGCATGAACTCGCCGTGGCGTGCCCTCTGTGAAAGGTGGGGAACGGAGTTCAGATACTCGATGGCACGGTCGCATTCCTTGATCACCCCGGCAAAGTCCTCAACGAAGTCATAGTAGTTCACTGCTGCGCGGATACTACTGAGTCGAAGACCATGGGTGTTGTGTTCCTTTCGCATCGACTCAACCTTGATCATCGCGTCCTTGTGGAGATCGATCAAGTATGAGCGCTTGCGGCTTGTTACCGTCATTTCCATCTTGATATGGTCGAGCAGGAAGTCGGCATCATATTCACATTTCAGCGCACCCAGATGCTTCACCACCTCCCGATGGTGATGAAGGAATGTTGTCCGCTTGTTCCAAACAGCGGCAGATTCGCGCAACAGCACCGCAAGGGAGACGCAGATATCTGTGAACTCATACTTCTGGGCTATTGTAAGGGTCTTGAGGGCAATGGCATAGCCGGCACGACGTGAGGCAAAACGCATCAGCGTTTGGGCACCGATCTGATTGCGCATGCATTTGTAGTAGTAGCTGAGATATTCCGAATGTTCGGGCTGTTTCACCTGGAGGAAGAGCACTGAGTGCATGAGGCGCTCATACGTGCGCGATTTCAGCGTTCGATAGCGTTGGTCACTGGCCCCGGTTCCGTAAAGGTCCCGTGCAGCTTCTTCGTCCGTGGTGTACGAGTCATTGGCCATTCCATTGAGGAACCGCCCGGCAAGAGAGGTTGATGCCTCATCATCCTCGATCAGTTCGGGAAAGACCTTGGCCTTATCGGACTTCGTTGTAACAATTCGCAGGATTTCTTTAAGAATTTCCATGGCGAAAACACGTAAAGTGCTGTAGTGATAGGACTTGTTCCTCAGGACGAATATACAGTATTGCCAATAATAACCTGTAACAATTCCCTTTTATTTGTAACAGAGAAGAGGGGACGCCTGTACCATCTTCGCATCACAGACAACGGATCGGCTAAAACCGGTTCCGCGTTCTCTGTTGCGGCGCCCATGTTCTATGGGTGTCGTAATGGAACATACGTAGCGCTCTGACCATAAGATTGGTCGGGTCGTCTATATCTGACCGAGCATGGTTTGATCATTCGTGATCGGACTTTGACTGACTTGGCCGAGCATGGTCCAACCTCACATGGTTGGTGGTGTTCTGCTTGGTTGGGCTGGATCGTCAGACATGTACTTCACAGGAGAATTCAATGACACGCAACTACAAACATCATCTGTTCAAATCAACACAAGGGTCACCCCCATGGAACTACTCATTGCCATCATGTGCTTCTTCGGCCTCGTTAGCTACGAAGATGCCGGTATCTCGTCAGCCGATGCCAATCTGCTCTTGCAGGACAATCAGTCGACGGTAAGGTACTACTACGACAATCCTGATTCGCTCTATGCTCTGCCGCAACGTGTCAACATTGACCGCGCCGAAGACTAAAGATCTACAACCACTTTGAACACAAAACCAAGCGAGAACATCATGCGTACAACACGTCAACACCCATACTCGATCGACCGCGGCGAAGAGAACTAAAACCCAAATTTCAAACACAAAACCAAGCGAGAATACCATGCGTACAACACGTCAACACCCATACTCGATCGACCGCGGCGAAGAGAACTAAGCAGCCGGTCCAACTCAACCCAAACCAATTACAACAACACAAACGAAAGTCAACCCCATGGAACTCCTCATCGCCATCATGTGCTTCTTCGGTCTCGTCAGCTATGAAGATGCTGGTATCAATCAAGCAGACGCCCAATTCCTTCTCCAGAACAACCAAACGACTGTCAAGTATTACTACGACAATCAAGATGAACTCAACGCCCTTGCTCCACAGCGTGCGCAGATCGACCGTGCTGAAGACTGAGTGCTAACTCGAACACAAACACGAACCCAAACACGAAAACAAAAGGATATATCATGAAAACGAACCGTCAACACCCGTACTCGATCGATCGCGGCGAAGAGAACTAAGCTTCTCGGTAGCTACCTGAATTCGACCAATGAAATTCTGAACTCAAGGAAGAACACCATGTTACACGCAATGCCTGTCCAAAATTGCATGCATTTCCTGATGCCAGTTGGTCTCGACGATTGGAGATCATATGATGTACCCGGAGTGGTAGGGATCCTCCGTAAGGGCGAGTCCGGCCAATATGAACTGGTCGATGCATTCGACTGCGATACGATCCCGGGTGCACGCGATCTGGCACTTCACGAGAAGTTCTCGCAATGGGCCGATGCTGCCGGTAGCTATGATCAAATGCGTTTCGACGTATTCCTGATGCCACAAGCGGATAAGACGAGACGTGTGGATGTGATCACACTCCTCGAACGTAGCTGTGGGTTCAGCCTTACACCGAAAACAGCCTATGGTAAGGCAGCGTAAATTGCTGCACTGATATCGTTCTACTTACGAATGATGTTTACAAGTTTGGATGTGCTCGAACCAAATGGCGGGCCATCGGTAGAAGTTCCGGCCCACTGATGTGACTCATTGGTGATGATACCAAGGGTCGGACTGACATACGATAGAGTCTGAGTTACTACGATCCCAACGCCGTCAGTTAATGTTGGCATAGACAGAGAACGAAATGCGGCACAGCGGAAAGTTCCGACTGGAGTCGAGATCGTCGTGTCGGCGTTCATAGCGATAACAACTTCGTCATAGATCTGCAGGACCTTTCCCGCAGGATCCATCAGCGTATCCAGTGAATGGATGACCGTGTCTCCCGCCTTTGTTGGGAACTTGGCAATGACCTGAGCAGCCTCCGTTCCGTGATATGTTTCCAGGAAACCACTTCGCATTCGATACGAAATGTCCTCACGCAAGAGTACCTGCGCACCGGATGCCCCAGTCACACCGATGACCGTCACACTTGATAGTGTTGCACTATCCGGGAGTACGGATGACGTGGACTCAAACTCTAGCTTGTCACCGGCCTTCAGATCGAACGTCGTAAGAGAAAACGTTGGTTCGGGTGCTACCGGATCGGTCG
The DNA here is from genome assembly GCA_016707005.1 of Ignavibacteria bacterium. Classification (NCBI taxonomy): domain Bacteria; kingdom Pseudomonadati; phylum Ignavibacteriota; class Ignavibacteria; species Ignavibacteria bacterium. Next base: position 250,913 of record JADJIQ010000004.1, on the reverse strand, counting down.
TTGACGCACATGCCGTCACTACAACAGCAAATAGTGCAAGCCCAACAAGTGGTTTGATCATGGGATCACCAAGGTTACTCGTGAAACGATCGTTCCGTTTGAACTGATCGTCAATAGATACATTCCGCTGGCATACTGACTACGCACGTCAACCGGTAGAGTCGTCTGACCGGATTCAACGTTATAACTCCCCAGAACATGCGATGACCCACTTAGATCGGATAGGGTCAAGGTTACGACGCTTGGGATCGGCGCTGTCATGACCACGGTACTTGAGCTCGTAACGGGATGAGGTGTGATCTTCACTCCCCAGCCATTCTCCATGGACTCTGCCACACTCGTAACGGTCAATGAGAAGCCGGCAGGCGTGGACCAGCCACCATTGCCACAAGAATTCTTCGCGCGAACTTCCCATGTGAAGCTTCCGGCTCCGATGGAGGCAACGGGAATGTTCTTCGTTGTTCCAACGATGGACGTGTCTTCATAGATCACTGCGAAAGGCGACGTTGAATTCTTGATCCGGAGGTGGTACGTGGTTGCATCTGCGGCACTCGTCCATGCAAACGCGATCGTTCCGGTGTTGTCGCCTGACTGAGCACCCTTTGGTGAGGACGCTGTTGTGGAGGTAGGGAGCTTGCCACCGGTTGTGAAGCTATAGGGGGCTGACCATTGACCGTTACCAACGCTATTCACACCACGCACACGCCAATAGTACTTTGTGTTGCACTGTGGGACTGTCACGAGGGCAGAGGTCGTACTTGGTTTGCCTTTGGCTACGATGGTATTCGCCGAGAAGTTCTGTGTGGTTGCAACCTGGTACTCATATGAATCAGCCATTGGTGCAGTATTCCATTCGAGCGTCACTTCAAGCGGTCTGCCTGTTGCATTATTGGCGGGCAGACGCAGCGTCACATTGCCGGGACCCTGGGATGCAGGAATGAAGTCGACCTTGATGTTCTCTCCAGAGAAATCGACTGTCTTTACGACAGGTGCTGCCAAGCCCCCTTCAGATGCCGTAACAACAACGGAACCACTTCCGGTGAACGGTATGGCATAACCGCCCGAGGTGCTTGTAACGGCATAATACGTTCCGCGATTGGGCTTCACTGAGACGCCGCTGAGACCTTCACCGATGTCGTAAAACCCATTGGCGTTCTTGTCATTGTAGACCACGCCGGTGATGTACCGCACGCTGCGGAGTCCAAAATCTTGGGTGATCACATAAGGACCAACATGATTGGTCTGCAGTCCTTGGTTGTTGATGATGATCCCGATACCGATCTCCGTAAAGAGATAGTTCGAGATGTTCATGATGTTCGTTCGGTGTCCGAGATCGATCTGATTTTGCGTTCCCCAGTCCACATTCAATCCGCAGTGACCATGCCAGACGGATTCGCTGTATGCGGCAACGTTTTCTCCGTACGTACCCATTGAGGCATAGCCCACCTTGGCATAGCGGTCACCAAGGTCATCACCGTTACTACTGTTGTGTCCTTGGAAGTTGTGATCGTCCATGTCCTTGGAATGATCGGCCGCAGCTGTCATAAGGCTCGGATGAAACGCAAGAGGCGGACGTTGTGCGTACCCGGCGAATGCTTGTTTGGTTGCACTCTTGTTGATGTTGAAGAAGGAATAGGACTGCTGTACTCGAGCATCGTCCGTATCCATCAACCGCACACCTTCTTCTGTTGGGTTCGCCCGTGCCCGATTGATCATCTCGAGCATCAATTGTTCTTCCGGCGTTGGGTCGCCATGACTATAGACCTGATTCGGCTGCGCTGTTGCAGTGAATGAAAGAAGCGCTAGGCACAGCACTATGAACTCCTTGGTCATCACAGATCTCCGCGTTGAGGTCGAATGAGAATTTCTTCGAATTGTACTCTAGGATTATTGAACGATCCTATGATCATCTGAACGGCATCGGCAATATCATCGGCCTGCATCATTCGCTCACCGAGTGAGGCACGCTCTTCTTCACCCCAAATGTCCGTATCAGTAGCTCCAACAAGGACATCTGAGACCTTGATGTTCTTGCCCCGCACTTCATTACGAAGAGATCGGGTGAGTGCGAGTGCTCCGGCCTTGGAAGCGCCATAGCCCGTACATCCGGAGAACGCACTTACGGCCGCAACGGAATTGATGGTGATGATCATGCCCTTGTGGCGTTCGATCATCGAAGGGAGAACGGACTTAATGCCAAGGAAGACACCGCGCAGATTCACGGCGATCTGATCGTCAAAGGCGTCCACCGTCATATCGACAAGGTCGGTGAAAACAGCTACGCCGGCGTTATTGATCAAAACATCGACAGGCCCGAACAACTGCGTCGCCGCGGCATGGGCAATGGCAACGCTGTGTTCATCTGCCACATCGCATGGAACAACAGCAGAGTGTCCGCCGGGCAGCATGTTCTCGATCTGACGTAGCGATGCTTCATTCCGGCCACTCAGCGTGATGCGATGTTTTGCACCAAGATGCTGAGCGATCGCGGCGCCGATACCACGGCCTGCGCCAGTGATCCAGATGTGTAAAGATGCGGACATATCAGCCCGCAAGATAGCGCAAAAGGGCTTCTGTTTCTGGTCCGAGAGACGTGTTCCGACGTGCCATTACGGTTCGTGCTACATCGATCGCCCTGTCGGTCTCGTACTGTTTATCAAGCCATCGGAAGGAGCTAATTGATCTCTCAGGGAGAACGGAAGCGACAATATTGCTGCTTACACCACAGACCGTGCCGGTTGTGAACATGGTACCAATGGCGGACTTACTGTGATCACCCATCAAGATGCCGAGGAACTTCCGCTGGGTGTCTTCCTGACCCCACGGCAGGTCCACGCGGATGTGACCGTAGTTGTTCTTCAGATCGGAGGTAGTTGTTCCCGCACCGAGATTGACCCACTCACCGAGGTATGAATGCCCGAGAAATCCGTGATGTTGCTTATTGCTGTATCCATGGATCACGGAATCTTCGATCTCTCCTGCAACCTTACACATTGGCCCGATGACAGACGTATGGATGGTTGTGTGAGGTTTCACCTTCGTACCACTTCCGATCGCCACAGGCCCTGTGATCACGCAGAAGGGGCCGATCTCAACATCTTCTCCGATCACAACCGAGCCGTTAGAATCATCGATCACGGATGATGGATGGATCGATGCAGAGGAAGCGATCGATTGATCGAGTAGAGATGCATCCCACTCGATCGAGTCTGCGATATGATCCAACGCTTGCCATTGACGATGAAGGACGTTCCCGATGCAGTCAACAGAACCCAATTTGTCTGGATCGATGGACTCAAGATGATGTACTGCCTCATCGGGTGTGACCAGATCTGTAGGAACGTATGCCCCCACAACATGACCACTGCAGGTAACCAAAAATGCCTCGGTACGCTGTTCGCACGTCTCCACAAGCTTTCGCATCACGGAAGGAGACAGTAGAACATGACCCGCGATCAACAAGGAGGGGGCTGATACAAACGCGGTGGTATGTGGGTTGCGTTCAACAAAGGAACGTACATGCAAATCGCGATGAGACACAACGCTCACAGAGTTGTTCGGGAGGGCATGCTGCCACCGTTCAAGAATCGTGAACAGTCCGGTGCGGATCTCCCAAGAACAATGTGTTGCCGTGAAAGGATAGAGTCCTTCTACGTCATCTTGCTCAAGGAGGAGGATCTGCACTCGACCCATTTACAGCTTCTCCAGGGCGTGTGCTACCGCTGCCTTGATGAACGAGACAAAGAGGGGATGACCTGTAACCGCCCGAGACTTGAGTTCAGGATGGAATTGTACACCAACAAACCACGGGTGATTCGGTAGCTCAACCACTTCAACAAGTCTTCCGTCCGGTGATGTGCCGCTGATACGGAGCCCCTTACTTTCTAGAAGTTCACGGAATTCATTGTTGAACTCGTAGCGGTGGCGGTGGCGTTCACTGATGTGTTCGCTCTTGTAGGCTGCGAATGCCTTTGTTTTCTTCTCTAGGTGGCACGGATAGGCACCGAGACGCATCGTTCCGCCCTTTTCTGTCACCTTCCGTTGTTCCGGAAGAAGGTCGATCACGTTGAACTTGTTTCTCTTGAACTCCGACGAATTCGCAAGAGGAAGTCCGGCAACGTTACGAGCGAACTCGATCACGGAACACTGCATGCCAAGGCAGATCCCAAAGAACGGGATGTCGTGGGTTCGCACATATTCGATCGCATTGATCTTTCCTTCGATCCCGCGCGATCCAAAACCAGGGGCCACGAGGATGCCGTCCACATCTGCAAGGAGTTCCTTTACGTTGTCCTTGGTGATCCCTTCTGAATCCAACCAGCGGAGATTGACCCTTGTGTTGTTGATCGCTCCGGCATGGATGAAGGCTTCTGTGATGCTTTTATAACTGTCCGGATACTTGTTGTACTTCCCAACGAGACCGATCGTGATGTTATGCTTCGGGGCCTTGATCCGATGGACAAATCGCGACCAGGTGTCGAGATTGAGCTTCGACTTCTTGAGATTGAGTTTCTCACACACGATCTCGTCAAGCTTATGCTTGGCGAACATCATTGGAACTTCATAGATCGTTTCAGCATCAAGAGCTTCGATCACACTCCGCTCTTCTACGTTGCAGAAGAGGGCGATCTTGGCACGAATGTCCTTATCCAAGCTCATCTCTGCACGGCAAAGAAGAAGGTCGGGCGTGATGCCGAACTCCATCAGCGTCTTTACAGAGTGTTGCGTGGGTTTTGTTTTCAGCTCACCGGCACTCTTGATGTAGGGGACGTAGGTCAGATGGATGTCGAGCACGTTGCCGCGACCAACCTCATGACGTAACTGACGACATGCTTCGAGGAAAGGAAGCGACTCAATGTCACCAACTGTTCCGCCGATCTCAATGATGATCACGTCGAACTTGCCTTCAAAGGCTCTCATACGACGTTTGATCTCGTCGGTGATATGCGGAACCACCTGAACCGTCTTGCCGAGATAGGCACCTTGGCGCTCGCGGGTGATCACGTCGAAGTAGACTTGGCCTGCCGTAGCGGTGTTCGACCGCGACATACTCACGTCGAGATAACGCTCGTAGTGGCCTAGGTCAAGATCCGTCTCTGCACCGTCATCGGTCACGAAGACCTCGCCGTGCTGATACGGATTCATCGTTCCCGGGTCGACGTTGATGTAGGGGTCAAGCTTCTGCACCGTCACAGTAAAACCGCGCTGACGGAGGAGGAGACCGATGGAAGAAGAAGCAATGCCCTTCCCTAAAGAGGAAAGAACCCCGCCCGTAATGAAGATGTACTTTGACGTCTTCGGCACTGGACACCCGGAAGATGAAGTAATGGACGGGCTCAAAACTACGGATGTTCGTGCGATTGGACAACGCGTTTGCGTAGCTTCGCCGCATGAATACTCGTTATCGCCTGCTGATGGTCGTTTTTCTTTCTGTCAGCACACTCTTGTTTCTTCCTGGATGTGGTGGTGGAGACACTCCGGCCAATGCACCCCGCACCATCAGATTTTGGCACTTCTGGAGTGAACCAGGTCAAAAGGCCGTTCTTCAAGAGCTCGTTTCAGAGTTTGAGAAGGCCCATAACGCCAAGGTTGAACTCACAGAACTCTCGTGGAACGACGGCAAGGTGAAGCTCCAGGCAGCCTTCAATTCAGGAGCTCCTCCGGATGTGATCGAATTGGGCTCGGACTGGGTTGCCCAATTCTCAAGCTCGGGCGTATTGCTTGCATTGCCAGGAGACGCCAACGCTCTAGGCAGGTTCGTCCCATACTCTGTAGCTCCGGCTATGTGGCAGGGCAGAACATTTGCCTATCCGTGGACGCTGGATACACGCGTGATCTATGTGAACACGAAGTTGGCGCAAAGCAGTGGCTGGAATGCACCGATCTCTACCATGGATGATCTGATCGCAGCCGCGGAGAAAGTCAATGAATCCGGATCCAACGGATGGGGCGCAAACGGAGCAGATGCACACCGGCTGTATAAGAAGATCCTTCCCTTCATGTGGACCTACGGTGGCGATGTCCTCAACACGAATGGACGTCCTGTCCTCAACAGTCCTGAAAACGTCAAGGCGCTTACAACGTATGCCCAACTGGCTCGTGCCGGATTTGTTGAGACACAAAGACAACTCGATGCCGCATTCCTTCAGGGGAAGATCGCGATGTGGAATTCAGGTTCTTGGCTCTCGAACAAGATCCGCTCAAATTCCGCGCTCAAGGTCACGCCCATCCTCATGCCCGGACTCACCGGGGAGCCGGGGACGTCGTTTGCGGGTGGAGAGTATCTGGCCGTAAGTGCGTCTACGAAGAACACGCAGATCTCTCGTGATCTGGTCTTATTCCTCACAAAGGGAATGAATGCCGTACGTTTCTGCGCCAAGATCCCAGAAGCCGGATTCCCGGCTGAGAAGGGGTACTATGCAGACTCTACGCTCACCGCAGATCCGATCAAGGCAGTCTTTGCTCAACAACTCGAGCATGCTCGAATGACACCTGTCCATCCTCGCTGGCTTGATCTTGAGGCGGTACTCGAAGACGCAGTCGTTCGCGTCCTGCTCGGTGAATCCACACCGGAAGAGGCCCTGAACATGGCTCAACAAGAAGCACTTCAGATAGTAGGGGGCTGATCGATGCGCCCCCTGTGGTGCCTTGTGGTTCTTATCGCGGCACTGAACATGTCTCGTGCTCAAGGCGATGTGACCTTGCGCGGCTCGGTGTTCGATACTGATTCCGTTGGTCCTTTGCGGTTCGTGAGCGTACGTGTTCTCGAAACACGTTCTGCGACGATGACTGATAAACGAGGAGCATTTCTGTTGCGGATACCTCGGGCTCAGCTACGCGGAATTGACACCTTATCGATCGTCTTTTCACTCGTTGGGTACGCACCCGACACCGTCCGCCGACCTGCCGGAGATGCGGTCCTGGAAGTTGGTTTAGAAGAGCGCGCATTCACAGGAGCTGAGGTCGTAGTGTCGGCAGAGGATCCTGCCGTAGCGATCATGCGTCGCGTGCTCGCAAGAAAGGCACAACAACGTGATTCGCTTGAACGCTACACCTACATGCTGTACACAAAGTTTGTGGTGAACACAGACACGGCCACGGCATCACGGAGCTCCGGACGGGGAGACACTACAGTCTTCAGCATCCTCGAGTCGTATTCTCGTGGATATTATGCGAAGCCCGGTCGATACTTCAATGAGATCGTTCAACGCAGACAGACAGCCAACATACCGCCGCAGGCGAACTTCGTTTCGTTTGGAACAAACCTCAATGCCTACGATGATGTGATCTCCTTGTTGAACGAGGAGATCGAGTCGCCCCTTCATCCGAATGCCATCGACGATTATGACTTCATCCTCAAGAGCAGCGTTGAGGACGATACGGTTTTGATCGATGTTGCGCCGTACAGCAATGGACGAAAGGCCTTTACAGGCACGATCTTCATCGATCAACGCAAGAACATTCCGCTCGAAGTGCGCCTTACACCAAACCGAGCAGTCAATCTGCCCTTCGATGCGAAGCTCTCGTACCGCCAAAGCTTTGTAGAGGTAGAAGGGGCTGTTGTCCCCGAAGCCCTCTCTATTCAATCGTCACTCGTAGCAGAGATCCTGTTCCTCTTCGCTCCACGGCTCGACATAGAGATCGAGACCTTCTGCTATGAATACGACATCAATGCAAGTATCGACAACGATCTCTTTGAACAACGTCGCGTAGAAGTATCCGATCAAGCCAACACCTTCGATTCAACCTACTGGCGTCTGAACCAAAAGCTGCCACTGCGGAAAGAAGAGGCTAACGCCTACGCTGAGATCCAGAATCTCATCGACAATCCGGATAGTCTTCAAACAACGTTCCTTGACAGATACATCGGTCCGGTGACTCGGACTCTGGCGAGGTTAGGCAGGCGCCCCTTCTCTGGCTTTGAGGACATCTTTCGGTACAACAGGATCCATGGGCCGTACCTCGGGCTTGGATTACGGTTTCGTCCAGATACAGTTATCGAAGTAGAGGCTCTTGCAGGATATGGATTCGAGGACAAACAGGGCTATGGATCTGCAAAGACCACGTGGTTCATTGGAGAACGTCAGAAGTGGACCCTTGATGCTGCGTTATACAAGGTCCTGCAGAGACGCGACGATCCAAATGTTGTGAGAACGGGGCTCATCACTTTTACGAGCCTCCTGTTCGGCAACGACTACGGCGACTACTACTATCGAACAGGCGGAGAGGTTGGGATAGGATATACGTGGGGACAACTTCGGTTCATCCGTAATGATCTATGGTCACGTCCGAGCGGCATTCGATTCTTCGTGCGATCCGATGACCATCGATCGGCCACATCCATTCCTGCGTGGTCGTTGTTCAAACCCAGTGCCGGACTGCGCGAGAATCCTTCGATCTTCGACGGAACGATGAGAACAATGGGACTTACCCTTACGTTGGACTATTCACCGATCAGACTGATCTCGAGGACCGGAACGTGGTTGAACGTGGAAACATCACGCCCTGGGATCCTTGCTTCGAACTACGATTTCACAAAGGCATCATGGATCGGTGTGTTGCGCTTGAAGACATTGCCGTTGTGGACGCTCGACGTTGTGGCCACGGCAGGTTGGTCTTGGGGTGCTGTACCGCCACAGAAGTTCTCGAGCTTGGAATCGAGCGTAAGCGGACTCGTGGTTGGCAGTGTGTTCCGCGGTATGAGCGTGAAGGAGTTCTATGGAGATCGGTATGCTACCATCTCGCTCAGTCACAACTTCGGTGAAGTGATCCCTGGACTTCTCCGCATCCCGGACATCGCTTCTTTCGGCATTGAGTTTATTGCGTTCGGCGGCATCGGCTGGACAACATTCTCGCCGCAAACGCTGGAGTATACCAAAACGACATTGCCAACGACCGACCTCACCTCCGACAAAGCGTATTATGAGGTCGGCCTCGGCATCAATCGCATTCTGTTGTTCTTCCGTCTCGATGTGAACGCTCGTCTATCTCAGACATCCACTCCTGCATTTCGAGTTACGTTATCCGGTGCTACGTTCTAATGTAAGCCCCTTACTGAACGATAAGTCGTTGAACTGCTCGTTCACCCTTGTCCGTGGTCATCGTAACAAGGTACATTCCCGGCATCACACCCTCAAGCGCGAATGGGATATGTCCGGTCCCTGCTTGTCGGCGTACACCTGAGGCAAGTGTGGAAACCTTGTTTCCTGCAAGATCATGAAGGTCGATCGTTATCAGTCGATCTCCGCTCAGAGAGTATGAGACCGTAGCGCTACCATCCATGGTTGGGTTAGGATAGATATTCTCCAATCGCAGAGCACCGGATTCAACTCGATTCTCCTGCAGTTGCGACCCATCGACGTTTGGTATGATCGCCTTGGATGATCCGCCCTTACGAAGGATGATCACCCGAGTCTTGGTCGACATCCGAGCGCAAGAAGGCATCGTTGTGTCAAGATCCTTGAGAACGTTCACATCTGCTGTGGTCATTGTTCCCATGCGTTTGATTTCAATACGACGCTGAATGATCTTGCGTTGTCCGTTCGCTGTATCTGCATCTCCATCAACAACGATCGTCTTGATACTGGCCAACATTTGCTTACTGTGAGCATTCGTGGTATCAAGCATCGGTATCGAGCGCACTAACGAATCAATATTCAATGTTTGAATATCTGCGAGATCATCCTCATTGATGACCTGTACGTCAATGTCGAGATCCTGCGTACCTCGCTCCCGGCAGAGTTGTTTTTCTACACGCTCGGGAAGCATCTGCATCACTTCCTGGGTTGGGGAGAACCACATCAGCATCGTGCCGTCAGGAGAAGGGGCTTCTACCGGGATAAGGGCATTTGGATCGAAGGTCTGAGACATCTCGATCCGAACCATCTTGCCCCTTCCATCTGCAGACGTAAACATCACCGGCATTGGTCCCGGACCGTTACGAAGGGCTATTTCCTGTCGTTCACCATTCTGCCAGACACAGAGGGTTCCGTTCGTAGTTCTCGGCCGTGGCAAACACTGTGCGATGCTGTCAGCATTCGGTACCATCGAACGAAGGATGCCTAGCGATGCCAGATCGATGTTGAGTTGCTGAAGATCATCGGACTCAAGGGACAACACGGCAATGGACATCGAACCATCCGATCCTGAAGGTGGTGTGCTCGGGGTATGCGGATCCGTAGGTAACACGGACGAGGGTTTCGAAACGTGGATCTCACGAGTTGACGGTTGTGGTTCTGCCACTGCGCCAAGGGTTGATCGTTGTTGTGACGGTTCCGGAGAAAGAAGGTAGGCCGTAAGTCCGGCCACCATGGCCAAGGAGGCCGCTGTTGCTGTGATGATCGCTGGCATAGGAGATCTCGATAAAGGGGCTGACCCTGCATTCTCAACGAGGGAACGCACATCGTCGGCGGTGACCGGCGATGTTTCCTGACGAGCGCGAGTGAACAGTGTCTGGAGATTGCGTTTCGGTGACATTAGAGGATCGGCTGATTGTGAACACGTGGAATTGTAGAGAGTGCGGGCTCTTCTTGGTGTTGATCCACACCCAGCATCGTAGCCAACGAACGTCGGCCACGAACCAGGCGCGATTTCACGCCAGAAAGGGTTCCGCCTTGGATGACCTTGATCTCCTCAAGGGAGAGGCCGAGAATGTCGAAGAGGACCACAGCTTCTCGTGTTCGTTCCGGAAGGCGCTGCAGCGCCTGGCGAAGGAGCACGATGTCCATCTGCACATCTGGTTGCGCGTCCGTATGTGGTATCTCATGTGCAGCCTGTTCATCGTATTGACCGAAGAACGTCCTGCGCCACCGATGCCGCTTTACGAGCCGATGTGCGATGGTAAAGAGGAACGAGACAAATGCTTGTTCGTCTCGAAGCTTGTGGATCGATTGGTATGCCTGAAGGACCGTCTCGGACATCATGTCCTCGGCTTCGTGATCAGTCCGCACCATTGAGCGCACGAACCTCCACAACGCACTGCGTTGTGGTTCAAATAGCCGAAGGAACGTATCCTGTAAGTCGCGATGTTCCTGTATGCCCATGTGGTCGTTGTTTGCGCGCAACAAGGGGTAGGTGACGCAATGGCCTTAAAAGTTTCATCGGCACACCGATCATGATCGAGCCGTGATCACCGAAATGCAATCGGCTGCTGTTTTTGCATGTGCACGGAGTGCATCTACGTCAGAATCCGGTGCGCCGTTGGCAAGTGCAACGGCCATGCGACGATATGGTCTGGTACTTGGCTTGCCAAAGACTCGGATCTCGATCTCCGGCATTGACAATGCTGTTTCGATCCCGGAATAGGTAGGGGGCAGGGCAGATGCCTCTGTTGCAAGGATCACCGCGGATGCTCCGGCATGTTCAAGGACAATCCCTGGGATAGGATAACCAAGGACGGCGCGGGCATGGAGTTCGAATTCATTGAGGTTGGTGGTGGGAGCAAGCGTGACCATGCCTGTATCATGCGGTCGAGGCGATAGCTCTGAGAAGTACACATCGTCTGCAGTGAGGAAGAACTCCACGCCCCAGATACCAGAGCCCGTGAGCGACGCTGTGACCTTTGCTGCCATGTCTTGTGCTTTTTCGAGGAGCTCTGGCCTCATAGCATGTGGCATCCACGATTCCATGTAATCACCCCGCTCCTGGCGGTGTCCAATAGGCGGACAGAAGAGGGTGTGCCCATTTCGTTGAGTTACGGTCAAGAGCGTGATCTCGCTGTCAAATGGAATGAACTCTTCCACGATTACCTCTTTCAGGTCACCGCGACTGCCCTCCATGGCATAGGTCCATGAGCGTTGCACGTCTACTGCCGTCCGAACAATGCTCTGCCCCTTACCGCTTGAAGACATCAGTGGCTTGACCACACACGGTATTCCGATCTCCTGTACGGCCGCAACAAACTGCTCTTCGGTGCTGGCATACATGTACCGAGCCGTTTTCAGACCAAGTTCTTGTGATGCCAGATCCCGGATCGCCTTACGATTCATGGTCATGTTCGCAGCACGTGCGCTTGGGACAACGTGAATGCCTCTGGCCTCGTAGTCAAAGAGACGTTCTGTGCGAATAGCCTCGATCTCAGGAACAATGATGTCTGGCTTTACCTCTGCAACAACGGCATCAAGGGCTTCGCCGTCGAGCATGTTCACTACCCGACGTTCATCAGCAACCTGCATGGCTGGCGCATTGTCGTATGAATCTGCAGCCACCACACGGTGGCCATATCGTTTGACGGCGATGACGAATTCCTTGCCGAGTTCACCGGATCCGAGAAGTAGGATGGTCTTCATAGAGGGGGCTGATTATAGTGTTCCATGAGCATCAACATCGATCGTGACCTTGACGGACGATGATGCATAGGATGCATGATACGTAGCGAATGCATTACGCAACAAGGACCGGCACAGAGCGCCGGATTGATCCTTGTCCTTGAAGTTCTTGATGATGATCACCTGACGGAAGGCATTACGAATGCGGGCAACCGATGGCGTCACAGGGTCAAGTCGTAAATGGTAGTCCGTGCGAGCCGGAATGAGTGCTGCCAATACACGCGCGTGATCAAGTGTGGCCGCCTCATCCAACGACGAGATCTCGATCACGATGAACCGTGTATAGGGCGGATAATCCACCTCGCGTCGAAGTCGAAGTTCATCACCTTCCCATGCCCGAAGCACATCAGGCGAACGTTCACCATTGATCGCTGCTACAATGGCCGGATGATCAGGGGAACTGGTCTGTACGATCATTTCACCGGGATGGGATCCGGTACGACCGGCACGACCGGCCACCTGGGTCAGGAGCTGGACAGTGCGTTCTGATGCACGGAAGTCATTCTGATGCAGAGACATGTCGGCATTGACCACTACTACAAGCGTTACACGGGGAATATCAAGCCCTTTTGCGATCATCTGCGTACCCACAAGAACGTCGATATCACCATTTGCAAATCGCTTCAGCAAGGTCCGGTGTTCGCCCTTCTTTGATGTAGTATCGGCATCCATCCGTTCGATCCGCGGTGTACGCTCCATTCGCTCATTCAGGGCTGTGACGAGATCTTCCTCGATGCGCTGGGTTCCGGATCCTGACTCGCGCAAGTCCACAGAGCCGCAGGTGGTACATGCTGCTCTCATTGGCTCAGCATAACCGCAATAGTGGCATCGTAGGACGTTGGCATGTTTGTGATAGGTGAGGGCCACGTCACAGTTCTGGCACATCGGAACGTCGCCGCAATCTTCGCATTGGAGGTTGACCGCATATCCTCGTCGATTGAGGAAGACAAGCGTTCCTTCCTTGCGTTCGATGCGTGCAGCTATCGCATCAAGGGCAGTCATGGAGATAGCCCCTTTCAGTCTGCGTGACTTTCGTTCCTCACGCAGGTCCACCACGCGGATCGATGGCAACAATGCACCATCAGCACGGTGGGTGAGTTGAAGCAGCGTAGCGCGCCCGGCAGCCACGTTGGCGAGGCTTTCCAGAGACGGCGTGGCACTTCCGAGGATCACCGGACACTTGTGGATCTGACCACGCATGAGGGCAACATCTCTGCCGTGATATCGCGGTGCCGGATCGTCTTGCTTGTAGGATGGTTCGTGTTCTTCGTCGACAATGATCAATCGAACATCCATAAGCGGGGCAAACACAGCCGAACGTGCACCGATCACGATGTCGAATTCCCCAGCACGAATGCGCTGCCAGAGACCGATCCGTTCGCCTACAGCGAGGCGCGAGTGCAATACCGCCACACGATCGCCAAAGACTGCACGGAATCTGTCCGCCAATTGCGGCGTAAGGGAGATCTCCGGCACAAGGAGCAATACTCGTCCGTTGCCTTCGATCACATGTTGAATGGCTCGTTGGTAGACGATGGTCTTGCCACTACCGGTAACGCCATGGAGAACAACAGGTGAGAGTTGACGCATATCACAAAGCTCTGTGATTCTCTCAACGGCAGTTGCCTGCTCTGCCGTAAGCTTTACAACAGCTTCGTTTCGACTGACTAACGAACTGTCTTCATCATCTGCCGTACGGCGAATGACCTGGGATATCTCCACAAAGCCGCGCCGCTCCAAACTGTCGACCACCGTTGATGAGACATGCAACTCATCGGCCAGACGTGCGATTTCTACCGGACGTCCATCACGTTGTGTTGTCAGGTAGATATGTCCCAGAGCAAGAGACTGTTTTGGGGCCTTCGCATCAAGAAAATCAAATGCTGCACGCAGTTCCTCTTCGTTCGATAGCAAGGAAGGGGCTATCGATGCAGCCCGTACCATTCGAGGAACTCGCTGTTGTTCCAACGATTGTTCAAGTCGTATCCATCCCATTCGCTGGAGCGCATCTAGCTGATCGGCGATGGCCGTTGCCTTTAGCTTGCGTTGTAGGTAGGAGACACTGATCTCACCCTCGTGTTCTCTGAGCTCTCGGAGCAGTCGTGCACGCTTAGGAGCTCGCAACTCCATCTCTTCAAGATCATCATCGGTGATCGGCCTCAGCACCGTTACATGAAGGACTGTAGCCGGTGTGAGACCCGTTGGCAATGCAGCCTGCAACACCTCGCCCCATGATGAGAGGTAGTACTCACTGATACGTTTCGTGAGCTCGAGTACCTCGTCACTGAACGATGGCTCTTCATCGAGTACTTCGATGATGTGGCGCATCTTTGGAACCGCATCCTGATCAACAGCTACTACGGTTCCGGTCACAATCCTCGTCCCAAGCGGAACAAGCACCCGACATCCCCGCTGCACATGGATACCATCAGGGAGCCCATAGGTAAGAGGCTCGAGGCGGGGTAGTGGGAGGGCAACGTGGATGGGCATGGGCGACGAAGATACCGACAGGCAATATTTTTGCCCTGAATTCGACGTTTCGGCCTATGACAAAGACACCATTCACCTCGTTCTTCACGGCCATGATGATGGCCCTGGCGGCACATCCGATGGCTGCCTGCAAGCCCGATACGGAGATGGCGATCTCCGAACCGGTGTACACAAATTCTCAACCGGCCAACGACGACGTTTCGGGGAGCAGAAAGAATGCCATAACCCGAGCGGTCAGTAAGAGTTCGCCGGCGATCGTCGGGATCAATGTCACGGAAACCAGAACGCAGTACTACCGCGATCCGTGGGATGACTTCTTTGGCGACCCATTCTTCAGAAACCATTACGGTGACCGTCCTCGCACGTATAAGCGCGATTATGAAGTGCGCTCCCTCGGCTCCGGATTCCTCATCAGTGCAGACGGGTACATTCTTACAAATGATCACGTTGCCGGTAATGCATCCAAGATCGTTGTGACGATGACCGATGGCACAAAGCACGATGCACGGATCATCGGAACCGACCCCGTGTCGGATGTAGCCGTACTCAAGATCGATGGAGGGGGCTTTCCATTTCTGAAGCTGTCCAACAGCGATGATGTGGAGGTCGGTGAATGGGCCATAGCCTTTGGTAATCCCTTCGGCCTCTTTGATAACAACGCTAAGCCGACCGTTACGGTTGGCGTGGTCTCTAACGTAGGCGTGAGTTTCACACAACCCGGTGAAGGCGGAGAGGACCGTGTCTACAAGAACATGATCCAGACCGATGCTGCCATCTCTTCCGGCAATTCCGGAGGTCCATTGGTCAATGCCCTCGGTGAGGTGATCGGCGTGAACACCGTGATCTACTCAACCTCACAAAGTGCTCGTGGTTCCGGGAGTATCGGCATTGGATTTGCGATTCCGATCAATCGTGTGAAGGCGATCGTCGACCGTTTGCAGAAGGACGGCTCGATCAGGCGGGACTTCTGGACAGGCATGAAGCTCTCCGCAATCGATGAAAACGTTGCACGCTACTTCAAGCTTTCCGGAACGGATGGAGTGCTCGTGAGCGAGGTTGCAACCGACGGTCCGGCCGATGATGCTGGAATCGAACCGGGAGACGTTATCATTGCAATCAACGGTCGGCCTACGTTGCGCGATGAAGATGTGAATATCGCCATTCTCGACGGGGAAGTGAACCAAAAGCTGAAGCTGACGGTGTTACGCTCCGGTGAAAAGAAGGATCTGACCATGACCTTGCAAGCACGTCCACGGAGCGGTGGTGTCCGTAATTGAGACTGGAAGTGTCCTACGCGCAGAAGGACTCCGGAAAACCTACAAGCAGCGCACGGTAGTCAAAGGCAGCACCCTAAGTGTTCGCCAAGGTGAGTGTGTTGGCCTCCTTGGTCCAAATGGCGCAGGAAAGACCACCACGTTCTACATGATCACGGGAATGATCAAACCGGACGTAGGCAGTGTGTTCATCGACCAGGAGGATGTGACCACCACGCCAATGTATAAGCGTGCACGAGCAGGTCTGGCATACCTTCCCCAAGAAGCAAGCATCTTCCGTCGGCTTACGGTAGAACAGAATATCAAGGCCATCCTCCAACTCAAGAAGATGACCTCTGCAGAACGTCAGAAGAAGCTCGATGGCTTGCTCGACGAGTTTGGGATCGACCATATCCGCAAAAGCATCGGGATCACTCTCTCCGGTGGAGAGCGCCGTCGCTGCGAGATCGCCCGCGCACTGGCAACAGACCCAAAGTTCATTCTCCTTGATGAACCGTTCGCAGGGATCGACCCGATCGCTGTGGAGGACATCATGAAGATCGTTACGCAACTCAAACACAAAGGAATCGGTGTTTTGATCACCGATCACAACGTGCATGAAACGCTTAGCATTACGGATAGGGCCTATATCTTAATCGATGGCTCGATCTTTGTGAGCGGCACGGCCGAAGAGATCGCCTCCAATGAAGAGGTGCGAGCCAGGTATCTTGGTGAGACGTTTGTGTTGAGAGATTACTAGTTAGTATCGGAGTTCGAATTGGAGGAGGAGGGCTCGGGTAGGTCCGAGGTTGCCAACGATCTCTGTGTATGAATAGCTCAAGATGTTCTTACCAATAAGGCCGATCTTCGTGTGTTCTGACGGCGAATAGAAGACACGGGCATCTACGATGTGCATTGCCACACGAGCATCAGCATCAGGTATGAAGAGGCTGAGTCGATCATCGATGAGTTCAACTCTGTCTTGATACCGATATTCAGCTTGGAGTT
This sequence comes from Ignavibacteria bacterium, assembly GCA_016707005.1. Taxonomy (NCBI): domain Bacteria; kingdom Pseudomonadati; phylum Ignavibacteriota; class Ignavibacteria; species Ignavibacteria bacterium. The sequence continues at coordinate 233,836 of JADJIQ010000004.1, read as the reverse complement.
CGATACCAGTGAATGGCGTCCAGGAGCCCCGTGAATACCACAGAATTTTGTTGCGATACTTCAGAGTGGTGCCGGTTGTCAGATCACGTGGGATCATGTAGGTAAAGCCAGTTTCGATGTTCGCATTTCGTGCGATCATGACCCGCAACGTGAGTTCCGAACCGAGGATGCGTGCACGTGTTAGGTTCTGGAACACGATCGGAGCGCCAACCTGTGTGAGGTCAAACGTTGGTTCGATGAGTTGATACAGTTCGTTATCGAACACAGCCAGGTCGAGATCGATCGGTACGAAGAAATTGGATGCTGTAACATGGAATCCAACCTCGCCGGACCATGAGCTCTCGGAGAGGAGGTCGGGATTGGGACGCACATTGAACGGACCATACCGAATATTGGCGTATCGTTCAGCAATTGTTGGAGCCCGAAAGCCCCTTCCCACAGATGCACGAACGGTTAGTTGTTGAGCGGCATTCCACGTCATACCAAACTTCGGAGAGAATTCGAGCTGGGGAGAAAGTGACTCGGTCTCTTCGCGATCTGCTCGAATTCCGCCGGTCAATATCACAGAGCCAAGGGTGAATTCGCCCTGTGCATATCCACTGATGATGGTTTGTAGAGCTGTGTTATAGACGTCGCTTCGTACCCAATTCAAACGACCGGTTATTCCCGCAGTGAGGATCATTCCCTCAGCCAGACGTGAGGTGAGCTGCGCCTCGGCATTGTGGGCAAATGCTGTTGAATAATTGGAGTCGAGCTTTTCACCATTTAAGGTGTTCTCAAACATCGTCCGGAAGAATCCGTACTTGGCGATCAACGAGGTAGACCCCGAGAAGATCTGCGAGTATTCGGTCCCAACGGCAAACTTCGAGGTTGCTAGTCGTTCATCGAGATTCTGGGCAAGGGGCGGGCGGGTTGCGTTATCGAGATCCCTCCAATAGATGAAGTTCTCTCTGTTCTCGAGCGTTCCAAAACCAAAGGCCCGCAGTGTGACGAGGTCGGACGGTTGCCATGTGAGTTTTGCAAAGCCAAACCCCCTAAGAGATCGGTCATACTCACGATAACTTTCATCTGACCGAATACCACCGCTTACGGAGTACGAGAATTCACCAACACGTTGTGCCATTCTGAGATCGGCACCGAATTGCCACGGAAGTGAAGAACGATACTCCCATTGCGAATAGGGTGGTTGGGTATAAGGCCCGGTGTAGCCTCTAGCATAGACAGAGAAGGAGTCTGTTGGATCGCGGGTGATCATGCTGACCACTCCGCCCAGAGCTCCCGTTCCGTACAATGCAGAGCCGGCTCCCTTGATGATCTCGATACGCTCTACGTCAGCAACAGGCATTACATCGAATTTGATATCGCCATTATCGCCGGAGAGAAGAGAGAAACCGTCGATCAGGACTGCAGTTCGTGAACCAACACCGAAGGCAAAGCCAGAGGCTCCACGGATGCTCACTTGATCGCGGGCGATGCTGATGCCACTTACGTATCGGAGTGCATCATCGAGCCGCGTCACATTCCGTTGATCGAGATCTTCCGACGTAAGAATGGACACGCTGATGGGAACATCCTGAACTGCCTGAACTCGTTTATTCGCTGATACCACGACCTCCCCTTTGGAAACGGCGGATTCCTTGATGGTCATGATCATCGAGGTAGATTCACCCTTCTTTACATACACCTTCTGTCGAGCGGTCTCGTAGCCTACGAACGTTGCTACCACATTTACCATACCGGCAGGGATGCCATTGATCACGAACATTCCCTTGCCATTGGTGATAGCGCCGCTCTGGGTGCCTTCGATGCGGACGGTGGCTCCGCGCACGGGTTTAGCGGTCTCTCTGTCGGTAAGGTAGCCCGTGATCGTTCCTGCTTCTTGTGCGGTTGAGATCACGGCGGACAAGGTAAGAATGCCCAGTAGGAGTATGATGTGAACGTTCCTCATCAGAATGGCTGCGGAGGAAGATTTGTGAAGTCAACTCGGAAGTCCACTCGTACCGTGTTTCCTGAGGGAACGATCACCACGCCCGGCTGGGTGGGATCGCCGGAAGGGGAGTAGACATCAAGCATGATCCAGTCGGTCTGGAAGTTCGGACCGTTCTGCATCGCAACAACAACGTAGGTGAATGTTCGGGGAGTTGCCAGAACCTCGATCTCATACGATGTGGTGTCGACGCGAATAGGCAGGCTTGACGGAGAGAATGCAGCCGTTTGCTGGAGGATCGACGTTAGGATCTCCTGCGGGACGGTTGGCTTTGTCTCAAACGCAACTACACGTACATCGTAGACAGTGTCAGAAGGCCAGGCCGCGCTACCGCCCACATAGGTGATCGTTCCGCGCAAACCACTGAACGGACGCACTTCTTCCGGATCCAAGCCACCGCAGGCAGAGATCAGGAGTGCTAACAAAACAACGGTACCGACAAGAAGAGATCGCATCAACACCATTCGACGAACATACGGCAGAGAAACGAGCAAGACATGTTCATCGAGTAACAACGATACCTGTGTGGACAATTCCCGAGTTCGCATGAATGTTGACGGTATAGCGCCCGGAACTGAGTGGACGGAGATCGAGGACTACACTGCGAAGTCCATGTTCAACAGATACTGGTGTGCTGAGAACTGTTACACCCTGAGCATCGACGACGCTGAAATGGATGTTCGTTGGTCTATCCACAACATAGGTGAGGGACAATGCGTCATGCGCCGGGTTCGGACCATACCCAAGGATGGTTAGCTCCCGAACGACATTCTCCTCTACACTTACAGGTCCGGTAGGGGGCTCAGCAGGAGCCGGAATGTCTTGGATCGCTTTACCTGGAGCGGCGGCTGCAGCTGGGCGTAGCGCACTCTCTTGGGAATTTGTGTAATAGCCCCGTATCCAGACCTCTGAAGTAGGACGAAGAAGGATGCTGTCCATGAAATACCAATCACACTGAGCGCGTTGTGGTGTAAGGTCCAAGATCTCGTACCCGTGCTCAGTGATATCATGCCATTTCAAATGCGGATTGAGACCGACAAGTGTTGTGTCGATCGTTGCGAGCAAGGCGGGTGTGATAAGGGCGATCGTCGGCACAGATGAGAGGTTCTCATCGAAGTTAGCCGCAGAGATCGACGGCGTCATGAACTCAACAGCTAGAGACGTTGCGGAGCCGATGGTATCGGCCGGGACGTTGAAAGCAAAGGAGGAATGGAAGTCGCCGGTAACAACAACGAGATTCTTCACCTTCTGATCTCGAACAACGTCTAATAGCCTTCTACGCTGAGCAGGATAGTTGTTCCACACATCGCCATAAAAGGCGGACTCGAAGACGAATTGAAGTGTGGGGATCTGCGGACGAATGAATGCAGAGAAGATCGGACCAACGGCATTGAAAAGATAGGCTGTATCGATCGGTGTTACGTCTACCGGAGAGAACATCACTTGATTACCAAGGACACGCCACGTGGCAGTGCTTGAGGTTAGCCCAGACGTCAGCCACTCATACTGTGTTGTAGAAATGATCTTGCGATCCTGGGCATTAAGAGAATCCTTTGATGCTTGGGAAGCCCCTTCTCCAACACCTTGCACCTGTTTGTCTCGTCCGTCGAGGCGCGTGTCGAGCATAAAGAGGTCTACCAACGTCCCGAAGGAGAAGCGACGATAGAGAACGTTTGACGTGTTCTCGCGAGTTGGCATCCATTCATAACAAACACGTTTCGATACCTCCTTACGAATGTTCCAATCGCCTTCTTCCGGCTGATGATTTTCTGCTCCGTCCGTATAGGAGTCATTTGCCGATTCATGATCATCCCATACATGGATCATGGGATGTTGCTGATGGGCACGGCGGAGATCCGGATCGAGTCGGTATTGTGAATATCTCGTTCGATAATCCGTAAGGGTCACCAATTCAGCATCTGGCTCATGACGTCTGCCGAGCTTGGCTCCCGTGGCCCCGCCGTAGGAGGTTGTGTCTGCATCGTATTCGTAGATATAGTCACCGAGATGAAGGATCGCATCAAGGTCATTGCGATCAGCGATCTTGGCGTAGGCATTGAAGTATCCTGCCGGGTAGTTCGAGCAGGAGACCACGGCCAACCTCGTATGGTCCACCGCCGTTGGATGTGTTGTGCGTGTTCGTCCGATGATCGAGTATCGACCGTAGGCAGAGAACATGTAGTAGTAGACATTGCCTGGTTGGAGACTGTCCACGTCGACCTTGACAGTGAAGTCACGATCTGACGTTGTTGTGAACTCACCGGATCGGATGATATTCTGCATGCCTGTATCTGTAGCAAACCGATAACGAACGCGAACTGACGTGTCTCCACCTTCTGGGGTGATGCGGGTCCAGATGATCACTCGATCATGGAGTGGATCTCCGCTGGCTACACCATGATAAAATGGTCGGAGCTTGTCCTCTACCTGTGTGGTCTCGATCCGTTTAGTCACGCGTGGTTCATGTCCCGCACGCCGAGTTCGGAACATATCATTGCGATAGTCCTGACCAATGGCCATCGAAGTCGTGAGCAAGAGTATCGAAAGGCCGATAAAGGGGCGAAACATAGACGATCCGGATAGATGATGTTCATGCAAAACTGCGAAGAGGAAGCGGTAGTTTAGCATCATGCTTCCATTACTCCTCCCGAATGAAGTACGACAATTAGACCAAGCGTGTCGTGACGTCCTCGGCATAGCTCCTGTCGACCTCATGGAGCAGGCAGCTAGGTCGGCAACGAACTCCCTTCGCTCGGTTATTGCGTTGCGAGGGATCAGTGCCACACGCTATCTGATCGCCTGTGGCGGGGGTAACAATGGCGGTGACGGACTTTGCATGGCTCGCATGATCATGGAAGATGACCCGTCGGTTTCTGTTGTAGTAGCGTGTGATGCATCACGTGAGACGATGACAGAGCAAGCACGAGTGAATCTTGATCGACTTCCTTCCGCGGTCAAGATGGTCCGTTTTGCCGAGATCGATCTTGGCTCTGACTTTGACGTTGTCCTCGATGCGCTGATCGGAGTAGGGGGCGGAGCAGTCCTTCGTGAGCCGATCCCGTCGTTCTGTGTTCTTCTCAATTCCCTCAGCGGAATGAAGGTCGCAATTGATGTCCCGACGGGACTCGATGCATCAACCGGAGCGGCAAGTCATGATGTTTTCCGCGCCGACGTAACGATCACGATGGAGACAGAGAAACCGGGGTTCTTCCGAAACGATGGTCCGGCCTGCACCGGGTCGGTGGTTGTTGCCCCGATCGGTATTCCGGAGGGAACCGCAGCGCAGTTCGCCTCAACATTCCGCTATGAACCGCGTGATATTGAAACGCTCCTGCCAAAACGTCCTCGTTCGGCTTCAAAGTTCGACAATGGTCGGGTCCTTGTCATCGGCGGTACACGATCGATGCGGGGAGCGCCGTCACTGGCCGCACATGCAGCGATCTCCATCGGTGCCGGCTTGGTGGAACTGGCAGCCCCCTACATCCATCCTCTAACGCCGCGTGAGGTGATGACCAACGAATTGCCGTCACATGCTGACGGCACGATCCATGTGGATGCAGAGAACGTCTTGAGAGAACTTCTTCAACGTGCCACCGTTTGTGCCGTTGGTCCCGGTCTTGGAACCAACGAGGCAACGCTTCATATGTTGGCGCGATGTATTGATGAGTTTGCCGCAGTGAAGACATTCGTTATCGACGCAGACGGTTTACGATTGCTGTCTCGTATCAGCTACCGAGGACCCAATCTGATCCTCACACCGCATCGTGGTGAGTTTGCTCGGCTGTTGGGGATCGACAGGGGAGACTTACCCTACGATATCGCTGCAGCAGCAGCTGAGTTTGCGGAAGAGAACAAATGTGTGCTTCACGTCAAGGATGTGCCGTCCATAACAACGAGTGGCGGACGCCATGTGCTCACTGTGAACGGAAACCCGGCGATGGCAACGGCAGGATCAGGCGATGTTCTTACGGGCATCGTTGCCGGCTGCGCAGCACAAGGGATGTCAACGTTTGAGGCCGCATCGCTTGGAGCATATATCCATGCCTGTGCTGGTGACGAGGCAAACGCTGTCAGTGTCCATCAACGAATGGTTGCGGGCGACATCATTCGCTATCTGTAGTCATCTCGTCCACCGTATCCGCCGGTGTGGGCAGGATATCCTGAGGGATCGGAACGGGCTGTTTGAACGAGAAGGATGCAAGAGCCATGGCTGCTAGATTTTCCATGCCCTTGAATGACCCAACGCTTGGTCCATTCGAGATAAAGGAGAACGCCAGGAGCTCACCATCTCTCGTCGTAACATAGCCGGCAAGAGCACTTACATTTCGCAACGTACCCGTCTTTGCCGTTACATTATTCGCGGCCGGTGAACCATGCATTCTCCTGCGGATCGTGCCATCGTAGGCCCCAACGGCGAGAGTGCTGCGATACTCTTGACCCCATTCCTGTTTGTGGATCTGACGCAGCAATCCAACTTCTGTGGCAGCACAAACCAGATTCCGGCGAGAGAGTCCACTGCCATCATTGAATGAGCAGTTGTTTCGCTCCACTCGAAGTGAGTCGAGTACTTCAAGCATGGCACGCTTTGCACGGACCGCAGTGGTTGAATGGTCGCCACAAGCAGCTCCGACCATTTTGAACACATGCTCTGCGAGATAGTTGTCACTTCGCTTATTCACAACACTCGCAAAATCAACGAACGGACGTCGGAATTGAGCAAGGAAGCGCGCGTTGACCGGCGTACGACGCTCCTCAATTCGACCGTCGATCTCGATCCCGCCACCGCGGAGCCTGTTGGCAAAAACGCCCGCTGTGGCAAGGGCAGGCTTCGACATCGCGATATACACCGTTGCAGAGCGGTTCGCACCCGGGGAGCCGCTCACCACGAATTGCTGAACGCCATTTGGGAGTGTCGAAGACGTTACACTGATACGTGGCGCACGGGATCTGCTCCGCCCCTTACGACGGCGTTGTCGAGGCTCTGGTGGTGCATCACCATAACGATCGATCGACTCGTCGATGTTGGCATCCGCACGAGACCCCTTCTTTTTCTTCTTTGATGGTTTTGCCTTTGCTTTCGGTTTTGCTTTGGGCTTTCCCTTGGCCTGTGCCTTGGGCTGAGGACGAGCCGCAGCAGTTCTGATAACAACATCAAATGCGTCCGAGGCTGGTATCGTTTGGACGTTAACGCGTCCTGTCTTGCCGGCACTGGCAAAGACGGCAACGGTTCCCTTATTCACCGAGAGTGCAACGATGGGAGGAAGTGGCTGGACATCCTCATAGTCTCCTGAATAGACAGCTCGATTACTCTGTCCGTCAAAAGCATAGCCATCTCCAACGATGTTCCCTGTGATGCGCTTGATCCCTAGTGCCCGAACCTTATCAGCGAGAAACTCCAAGTCATTGACACTCAAAAGAGCGTCGCCGTGACCTATGAGATAGAGATTGCCTCTTAGTGTTCCGTCAGCCTCCAGTACACCGTCTGTCTTTACTTCCGTGGAGACGATGGCATTCTGTCCATTGAGTTGATAATACGCTGCCGTTGAGAACAGTTTCGTTGTTGAAGCAGGGGTTAGGTTCTGGCGACTGTTGCGCTCATACACAGGGACATTACGCTTGAGGGACCACACCATCACGCTCACGCGCGAGGATCTATACGGGGCAGACGTGAAGATCTGATCCAAGCGGGTTCTCAACGACGTAAGGGCCTGCGACGAGTCATATTGCGTCGGAATAGGTGGCCGGTAGCTACGTGGCTGCTGTGCCATTGCACCGATCGTGATCACGATGGTGCAAAGAACTGCTATATGAACGCGTATCGAACTACTCTTCACTCAAATCTTCCTTGGTTGCTGCGGTGCAAATCTACGAAGGTCGATAGCCATCCCTTGGTATCCAGGATCTCACATATCTGAGCGGTCATCATTTCGATGGATCCACTGATCCACGTATAGCGCTTGTCCTTCCTGAACCACGTATGCTGACGTTTCGCGTACTGACGTGTGGATCTCTTCAGATCTTCTTTGGCTTCTTCAAGGGTGCGGCGACCGTCGATCACAGACAATGCCTCATAGTACCCCACGGTACGCAGTGACTGTGCATTGCGGTCAACTCCCATATCCAAGATCCGTTGGGTCTCTTCGATCAATCCATTCTGCCACATCTTGTCGCACCGGGCATCGATCATAGCATTGAGGACCTCACGATCCTGCGTGATCCCAATGTAGAGCGCATCAACATTGGCCGCGTCTCGTGGGGCATCCCATGAGAGTGAGAAGGGGCGTCCTGTTATTCGTATGTATTCGAGAGCTCGCTGCACACGACGTGGGTTTCTGTCTGCATATCGTTCCGCAGCTCTAGGATCAAGTTCTTGAAGTCTCTCATACATGGCATCTCTGCCGTGTATATCGAACTCGCGCACGATCTCTTCGCGCACCTCGGGGTCAGTAGCTACTCCATCAGTGGAGAGGCCATCTAGTGCTGCAGCGATATAGAGTCCGGACCCACCTACAATGATCGGGAGAGACGATAGTGGAATGGACGTTATCGCCTGACGAGCATCATGGGAATACTCTGCAGCGCTATACGACTCGTGCGGATCGCGAATGTCAATGCAATGATGCCGAACGCGTGTGCGCTCCTCGGTAGTTGGTTTGGCCGTTCCGATATCCATCGATCGGTAGATCTGCCTGGCATCGGCGCCGATGATCTCGCAACGCAGTTGCTCCGAGAGTCGCATCGCAACTCCGGTCTTTCCGGCTGCTGTTGGTCCCGCCAGTACAAGGACCTGGCGTTGTTCAGGCTGCACTGGTCTCATCCCAACCAGACCGTCCGATCAACGGTACGAATTTGAATGGGCCGAGATCTTCGGCCTTCCATGAGTCTTCGGCATTTCTCACAACGCGGTAGAGCGTCTGGTTTTCCAGTGAGCCAACAGGGACCACGAGTCGACCACCGATGGCCAACTGCTTGGCAAGCGGCTCAGGGACATCAGGTGCACCAGCAGTAACGATGATACCGTCATATGGACCCGCTTCACGATATCCAATGGTACCATCGCCGACCCTACAATTGACCTCGTATCCAAGGCTGACCAGGGCCGTTCTTGCCTTCTGAGACAAGAGCGGATGGCGTTCGATCGATACAACATTGGCCCCAAGCTGCGCAAGAACTGCAGCTTGATATCCGCTGCCTGTGCCGATCTCCAATACGCGGGATCCTCTGGTGATCTTGAGGGCCTGCGTCATAAAGGCCACCGTGTAGGGCTGAGAGATCGTCTGGCGATTGTCGATCGGCAATGCCGAGTCTTCGTAGGCTCGACCTGTCATTGCTGCAGGAACGAATACTTCTCGTGGCACCTTGCCGATTGCAGCAAGTACTGCTTCGTCGGTGATCCCGCGCGAACGAAGGACATCAACGAGTCCCTGGCGTTGAACATCAAATGGGGTTGCTACTCTTGTTGGACGTGGAGTCATCGTGTAAGGTTGTCTTAGGCCGCCGCTACGGCAGCCAGTCGTTCTTGGAGTGTTTTGCGAAGGTCATGAAGAGGGATGTCCAGTTCAAGCTCACCGTGATATGCTAGGCTTGCTGTTCCTCGTTCTTCGGAGAGGATCAGCACCACGACGTCTGCTTGTTCGGCAAGTCCTAGTCCGGCACGATGGCGTGTTCCGAGATTGCGAGTGCCGATCCGTTGTACGCTGCTCAAAGGCAGCACACATCGTGCAGCCACCAGTGAACGATTGTCGATCACCACAGCGCCATCATGAAGGGGAGAGCGGGGATTGAAGATGGAAAGAAGGAGTTCTGATGAAACTGCCGCATGGAGCTCTACGCCGGTATCCACGGTTACCTTGATATGCTCAGCACGAGAGAATACGATCAGTGCTCCGATATGCTTGGCCGTGAGTTCGGTAACAGATGTGATCACATCGTCGATCGTTTCCGAATTGCTCGAACGCACGAACACGCGGAACAGGCGAGACTGAGTCAGGATCAACAGAACCCTGCGAAGCTCCGGTTGAAAGAGCACAACAAAGGCGATCAGACCAATGTCTCCAATCCGACGAAGCACCCAATTCACCGTCTTCATCCCTGCGGCATCGGTCACGAAACTGAGGATGAGAACGAGACCGAGTACGATCAGGATCTGTACGGCAAGGGTGTCCCGAAGCGTATGATAGACAACGTAGAACAGGACCGTGATGAGCAATACGTCGACAAGATCGATCCACGTAAAAGCAAGGAATCCTATCCGTAGCAGTTCGTTCATGTTGACGATGAACTGCTGTTGGCTCGTTCCTTCCGCTCTGCGTCACGTTCGTAGGCAGCAACGATCTCCATCACAAGACGGTGGCGGACCACATCGGACTTCTCAAACTCGATGAAGTCGATACCGCTGATGCCACCGAAGAGTGTGAATACATCAAGCAATCCGGAGTCGTGTTTCTTCGGCAAGTCTATCTGCGTCACATCACCCGTTACGATCGCTCTGGAGTTCCTGCCGAGACGGGTAAGAAACATCTTCATCTGCGTCCGTGAAGCGTTCTGCGCTTCATCAAGAATGATGAAGGAATTATTCAGAGTTCTTCCTCGCATGTAGGCTAGAGGAACGATCTCCACGATCCGCTTCTCAAGCATGCTTTTGAGTTTATCAGGACTCACCATGTCGCTCAAAGCATCAAGGAGGGGGCGAAGGTATGGATCTACCTTCTCTGAAATGTCGCCCGGCAGAAAACCGAGAGACTCTCCGGCCTCTACAGCTGGACGAGAGAGGATGATCCTGGAGACTTCGTTTGCACGCAGGGCGGCAAGCGCCATGGCAACGGCAAGAAAGGTCTTACCGGTACCGGCAGGGCCGATGCTGAAGACAAGATCGTTCGATCGAACCTTGCGGTAATACTCCATTTGACGCGGAGTGCGCGCGCGAACCATCTCCTTCTTACCCCAGAGAATAACAGAATCAAGTTCTTCCTGACTCATGGAGCTGGGGACAACGCCTGCTCTGCCTCCATCTACGAGATCCACGATCATCGAAACGTCTGCCAGTTGGAGTCTGCCTGTCCGTTTCAGCGTATGGGTAAGCTCCTGAAAGATCTGTTCGATCTTCTTCACTTCAACCGGTTCACCGCGAAGGACAACGGTATCGCCGCGGACGGTGATCGCCGTGTCGAACTTATTCTCGATGAGTTGGAGATTTGCTTCTTGAGCACCGAACAGTTCGACAAGGTCAACGTCCGGCAATTTGATCTTCTTCTCTACAATGTGCATTGAGGAGCGAGATGATGAGAGAATGGACTCGGAATTGGTCGAAGATACATCAAAAAAAAGGGCCCGATAAACGGGCCCCTTTTTCAATTCGCTATTCGCTATTTGCTATTCGGAACTCAATTACCTGCTTCTGTCTTCTTCGTAGTCGTCTGAGCAGGAGCGGCTGGCGTTGTGTTCTCTACCGGAGCCACGGCAGCTGCAGCAGCTGCGCGCTTCTTGCGCCAGTATGAACGTTCTGCCTTCATTTCTTCCGATGTCTTTGGTCCGGCTGGCGGTACAGTAAGCACCCAACCTGGTTGGATCACGTCAGGATTCTTGATCTTGTCCGTGTTCGCTTGCCAGATCTTTGGCCATTGGAACGGATCAGCATAGATCTCTTGACGTCCGGCGATATTCCAGAGGCAGTCGCGGTTTTCAGCCCACGTACCAACGGTATATCCCTTGATCTTCTTTTCGCGATAGAGACCCTTGATGTCGCGATGGAGAGATACGATACGATCATAGAATTCCGGAAGGATCGAGATCTGCTCGCGAGCAAGTTCATTGAGGCTACGCTCAAGACCCTTGACCTCATCTTGACGATCTGCGAGTTGGTCATCGGAGAGGCGTTGCATCTCACGAACGCGACCTTCGATCTGGCCGAGGCGCTGACGGAACGAGTTCACGTCTGCTTCTGTGGCACCTACGAGAGCGTAGATGTCATCGTTGCACTTCTTCAGAGCCGTTACAGCAGTGGCGAGATCGCCTTCTGCCTTCATGATGTCAGCGCGTACGGCATCGAGCTTTGCTTTTGCCGTGGCATTCTGACCTTGAAACTGCATGATGCGCGCGTCGGCTTCATCACACGTGAGTTCTTCGTCAACCTTGCTTGCTGGTGGCGGAGGTACTTGCTGTGCAAATGCAGGAGCAAGGAAGCCACAGAACAGAGCGATAAGAAGGAAATTCTTCATAGTAGTTCAGGTCCTTTCGTGGCTTACTTCTTTTTTGGAGTTGGTGCTGGTTCTGGTGTTGGTTCCGGGGCGTTCGGATCCCAGTCAGGCCACACATTCGGCCACTTTGCCTTCTTTTCCTGGACAAACGAGAGGCGTTGATTGCAGTTCCGGACCTCGCCTTGACGGCTATTGAGTTCGCCTTGAATGCGCGAACGGTCCGACTCTGACTTCTGAATATCCATCGCGAGCTGCTTTTCATCTGTGCGCAGCTGACGGATCTGTGCTAGCTGCTCGTCCTTGATCTTGCAGGTGCACGACGTAAGTACGAGCGCCGTACTGATTGTGGCCAGTGCCACAACGGCGCCGTTCCATTTTTTCATACGTCCTCCTTCGAATTGCTGGATACGTGAATTTGCTATTGTCCCATGTTGACATTTCAGACCCGCATAAGACTCCCCACGGTCTGATCATGTTCCAAATATACGGGGATACTACGTAAGGAACACATTATTGACGATTATCTATCCATATAGAAGGGGCAGTAACCCTGATAGGAGAACTCCTATCTTTGCTGTCCCATCAAATCGAACATGGACCGAACTAGATATGTCTACACCCCTCGAAAAATCTTACACCCCATCGGCCTCTGAACAGCATTGGTACGATGTATGGCAACGTACCGGCATCACAAGGTCTGCCCCATCGGAGAAACAGCCGTATTCGATCCTCATGCCCCCTCCAAACGTGACGGGGATCCTGCACTTGGGCCATATCCTGAACAATACGCTGCAGGATATGTACATCCGTTGGGCTCGCCTTTCCGGCAAGGAATCTTGCTGGTTTCCGGGTCTGGATCATGCCGGGATCGCAACGCAGACAAAGGTTGAACAGGAACTGAAGAAAGAGGGAGTCTCCCGACATGACCTGGGCCGTGACCAGTTCATCGGAAGGGTTTGGGAGTGGAAGGAGAAATACGGCGGCTTTATTCTTAAGCAGCTTCAGACCCTGGGCGTCTCCTGCGACTGGGATCGAACCGTCTTCACGATGGATGAGCATGCTACTGAGGCTGTTCGCGACGTGTTCATCTCGCTCTTCGACGAAGGTCTGATCTACAGAGGGAAGCGGATCATCAATTGGTCGCCCGTTGCTCAAAGTGCACTCAGTGATGAAGAGGTGATCTTCAAAGAGGTGAAAGAGCACCTCTATACCCTTCGCTACCATCTCGAGGATGGATCGGGGACACTTCTCGTTGCCACTGTACGGCCAGAGACGATCTTCGCGGATGTTGCTGTTGCCGTCAATCCAAAGGATGCTCGGTATGCACACCTGATCGGCACGAACGTCATCGTCCCGCTTGGAGGACAGGCCATTCCGATCATCGCAGACGACTATGCAGATCCTGAATTCGGTACCGGATGTGTGAAGATCACGCCGGCTCACGATCCAAATGACTTCGAGATCGGCACACGTCACGGTCTCGCAATGCCATCATGTATCAATGCCGACGCCACGCTGAACGATCTGGCGGGTGTTTTCAGCGGCCTTGATCGATTTGTTGCTCGCCGTAAGGTCGTAGCCGCACTCGAAGAGCAAGAACTCCTCGAAAAGAAGGAAGACTACACACACAACGTCGGGTTCAGTGAACGCGGCGGTGAGGCTGTTGAACCCTACCTGAGCGATCAGTGGTTCGTACGGATGAGCCCCCTTGCAAAACCTGCCTTGGACGCCGTTGTGGACGGACGGATCAAGATCCACCCTGAGCATTGGGTACGCACCTATGAACACTGGATGTCGAACATTCGAGATTGGTGTATCTCCCGTCAGCTTTGGTGGGGACACCGCATCCCAGTGTTCTATGCAGAGGACGGAGGTTTCACCGCAGCTCGTACATCGGAAGAAGCGATCGAAAAACTAGGCCTTGATAAGGGGGCTGTCCTCACGCAAGACCCGGACGTACTAGATACCTGGTTCTCGTCATGGCTTTGGCCAATGACAACGATGGGATGGCGCGGTCCGGCAATGCATGACAATAGTGCCGACAGCGAGAGCGAACGGCTGATGAAGTATTATCTGCCAACGAATCTCTTGGTGACAGGACCGGACATCATCTTCTTCTGGGTGGCACGGATGATCATGGCCAGCCTCAAGTTCCGCAACGAGATCCCGTTCCGAGATGTGTACTTCACGTCCATCATACGCGATGCCAAGGGACGGAAACTCTCGAAGTCACTAGGGAACTCACCCGATCCATTGGAAGTGATCGGGAAGTACGGCTCGGATGCTGTGCGATTCACGATGATCTACCTAGCGCCGATGGGCTCGGACGTTCGACTTGATATCGACGAGAAGACGCAAGACGTTCCTTCAATGGAGCTCGGACGAAACTTTGGGAACAAGGTCTGGAACGCGTGTCGCTTCCTACAGATGAAACAGGGCGAGATCGCAGGTGGTAGCGCTGATACTGATGGTGCTGACGCCTATGAATTGTCCACTGCAGACAGATGGATCGCATCGCGATACAACACAACTGTAAAGCTTGCCACACAGGCATTGCAGGATTATCGCATCACAGAATATTCCAAGATCCTGTACGATTTTATCTGGAGAGACTTCTGCGATTGGTACGTTGAGATCGTGAAGGTAGAGTTCGCCCAGGCCACGTCTGACGCACAACGCACGGCTCTTCTGGCACATGCATTCCGGATCATTGAAGGCACTATCACGCTCCTACATCCGGTGATGCCATTCCTCACCGAAGAGCTGTGGCATGGTCTGTTCGATAAGGGGGCAGAGGAATCCATCTCAACCACCACCGCACCGGTGGCAGATGCCTCCAAGATCGATGCCGAGGTGGAGTCACGTTTCGAAGTCCTTCAGAACGTCGTAGAGGGCGTACGCCGTCAGCGCGCTGAAATGGGGATCCCTCCGGGCGAGAGACTTGATGTACATATGAACGTACCAGACGCAATGGTTGAATTCTTCCGTGAACAGGCACCTACGATCACGTCCCTTGGTCGTTGTGCCGATCTGGTCATAGGTGCGGGTGTTGAAAAGCCGGCTGGATCCGTTGCTGATGTAGTACGCGGGATCGAGATCTTCCTGGTAGTAGCGGGCAAGGTGGACATGGAAAAGGAGCGCGCTCGCCTTACGAAGGAAGTTGAACGTTTGCGTAACGCCGTGGCCGGAGTTGACAAGAAGTTGAGCAATGCTTCGTTTGTGAGTAATGCGAAGCTTGAGGTAGTAGAAGCAGAACGTCAGAAACAGCGCGATTGGTCAGATGCGATCGCAAAGATCGAACGCAACCTTGCATCCCTTTGAGCCAAAACATGACCACCTATATCATTGAACCACTCAGAACTCCGGTAGGGAAGTATGGCGGAGCGTTAAGCTCTGTGCGACCAGATGATATGGCCGCAGACCTCTTGCGCGTGTTGGTTGAGCGCACGGGTCTCGATCCTTCATCCATCGATGATGTGATCCTTGGTTGTGCCAATCAAGCGGGTGAGGATAACCGGAACATCGCTCGGATGGTGGCATTGTTGGCAGGCTTGCCGGATACCGTGCCTGGCGTAACGGTGAATAGGCTTTGCGCTTCGTCGCTTGAGGCCGTTATCCAAGGAATGCGGGCTATCGCTTCGAATGAAGCGGACATCATCATTGCCGGCGGTGTAGAAAGTATGTCCAGAGCCCCCTACAGCCTTCCAAAGAATGTGTCGGGTGCTGCAACATTCGGCAATCTCACTGCCTACGATACAGCTCTGGGATGGCGTTATCCCAACCCGAAGATGGAAGCAATGTTTCCGCTCGAGGTGATGGGCGAGACAGCGGAGAATATCGCGGAACGGTGGAGCATCAGCCGAGAGGATCAAGATGCCTTTGCTGTACGTTCTCATGCCCGAGCTGTGCAAGCGCAGGATTCCGGTGTCTATGATGATGAGATCGTTTCTGTGACAATTCCGCGTCGCAAGGGAGATCCGATCGTAGTATCACGCGATGAGATGCCTCGCCGAGATACTTCGGCAGAGTCACTGTCAGGACTCAAAGCCGCGTTTCGCAAGGGCGGAACGGTTACAGCAGGAAATTCATCGGCACTCAATGATGGTGCTTCGATGATGATCCTCGCCAGTGAAAAGGGGCTTGAATCACAACCGATTCTCAAGGGTCGAGTTATCGCGAAGATCCTCCACTCCGGTGCTGTGGGTGTAGATCCGCGGATCATGGGCATCGGCCCGGTTGGTGCTATCCGCAAGGCATGTGAACGAAGCGGTCTGGCAGTTGGAGATCTTGGGTTGATTGAGATCAACGAGGCATTCGCATCGCAGTCTCTTGCATGTATTCGTGAGCTAGGTGTGGATCCGGAGATCGTCAATGTCAACGGCGGAGCCATTGCTATCGGTCACCCACTTGGCATGAGTGGAGGCCGCATCCTTGGGCACCTCGTCCGCGAAATGAAGCGCAGGAATGTGCGTTATGGTGCTGCAGCACTATGCATCGGGGTGGGGCAGGGACTGGGGATCGTTGTAGAGTCTGTGGGGTAGGGCTTCTACGCATCTTCACGTAGTAAACCCTATACGAATCACGTACTTCCACGACTTGAAACCCCCAGGTCTTCGAGGCAACTTTGTTGTTGCCCGTGCCAAACCTTCTACATCAGACCAGCGTTCCGAGTACATTCGACAAGCTTCTGACCGATACCGGTCACGAAGCCTTGCTCCTGCATGCACCCAGCGGAGTGATCCACTTTGCTAGCCCATCAGCCTCCGCTGTTTTGGGTATGCCTGCTGTCCAAGGGAAGAACCTTCTGGACCTCCTCCATCCGGATGATGCAGAATTCGTGGGCACCGCGTTCCGTGATGCAGTGATCCGAGGAGCCCCTTTCATGCCACGAACGGTGCGTCTTGGTCAGCGGCATATGGTTCTGATGACCATGCCGGTAAAGGACATGAAGGGCTCTGTGATAGAACTGCAGACCACCGTGCGCGACGTTTCGGAATATGTGGCGTTACGCGACCAGATCGTTGTTCAAGATGCCGTTGCGGCCGCAACAAGTGAAATGGCCAAGGTCGGTGGATGGCGTCTTGAAGTTGCCACGAACGAATTGTTCTGGACTGCAGAGACGCGTAGGATCCATGAAGTACCGGATGACTACGAACCAACGGTAGAGTCGGCGATCGGGTTCTATGCAGAAGGCTACAGGCAAGTGATACGAGACGCTGTGAATATGGCGATCGAAAGTGCCATTCGTCAGGATATCGAATTGCCGCTGATCACGTATTCTGGGCGGCATATCTGGGTTCGTGTAAGTATCATGCCCGAAGTGCTGGACGGTTCAGTTGTGAGAGTGTACGGGGCATTTCAGGATATCACAGAGCACCATGTGCGCGAGGCTCAGCTGAGTACGTTGGTCAGCGAATTGACGAAACAGCGTGATCAGCTTGAAGAATTCGCCTATGTGATCTCGCACCACCTGCGCGGCCCGGTTGGGAACATTGTTTCGCTGCTCGACGTGCTCGGTACTGATGATAGTGAAGAGAGCTCCGAGGATACGATCAAGCACATAAAGGAGAGTTCTAAACTCTTGCTTGACACACTGGAAGATCTCACGAACGCCATTATTGTGCGTCATGAAGACATCCCGAATCTCGAACGCCTGCAGATCGAAGAAGTAGTTACTGAGGTCGCCGAAGGTCTTGGCGACATGATCCGCGAGTCTGGTTCGAAGATCACGACCGATGTCCATTCGCTCCCTGTGATCGAGTACCCAAGGTCCTACTTAGAGACGATCATTCGTCAGCTTATCACCAATTCCATTCGCTTCGCCGCACCTGGGCGTCCGCCTCGGATTCGGATAACAGCATCAGCTGACGCAAACGGTCAGTTCCTGGAGATCAGCGATAACGGACTAGGTATCGACCTTGATAAGTACGGTGAGAAGATCTTCAAGATCAGAACATCCTTCCACCGCGGTTCTGCCGGCAGGGGAGTTGGACTTTTCCTCGTAAAGACCATCGTTGAATCCATGGGTGGAAGTGTGACCGTACATAGCATCATTGATAACGGGACAACCTTCCGGATCAATTTTGCACCCATGAGTAACGAAGGCGAGATCTGATGCCATCGTCACTCCTCATAGCCCTTGTTGACGATGATCGCGTGTACCAGTTCACTACCGAGCGCATGTTGATGCGGATCGATGGTGATGTTCGGTTCAAATGGTTCAAGGATGGTGAGGAAGCTCTCGGTTATTTGGAGAGCCATGCGGGTGAACCGGACGTGCTGCCGGACATGCTGATCCTGGATATCAACATGCCGTTCATGGACGGCTGGCAGTTCCTAGACGCCTTTCATACAAAAAAGGCCAATCTCTCGAAGAAGATCGATATCTACATGATCTCCTCGTCGGCCGACGACCGTGACCAAACGCGGGCCAAGAGTTACGGAGACGTTACCGACTATCTCGAAAAGCCGATCACCACGGACCTGCTGCGATCGCTCCTCGATAGATACAACGAACGGTACGATAGCTGATTCTGAGCGCCTGTTCTGCGTTATATTTGCCAGGTCGTTTCACATCTATCGCTCAGGAAAAGGCATGTACGCAGCTCCCAACATCGTCCTCCCGATCATTCAGGACATTCACAAGGTGGATGTTTATGAATCTCATGGCGGTTACAAGGCCTATCGCAAGGCATTGACCATGACGCCTGACCAGGTAACGGATGAAGTAAAGCGTTCCGGTCTTCGGGGTCGTGGCGGAGCCTGCTTCCCAACTGGTCTTAAGTGGTCCTTCATGCCAAAGGGAAATGAGAAGCCCAAGTACCTTGCCATCAACGGTGACGAATCGGAGCCGGGTTCATTCAAGGATCGTCAGATCTTTGAACAGAACCCTCATCAACTGATCGAGGGCATCCTCATTGCCGGATATGCAATGGGCATTGCAAAGGCATTCATCTACATCCGAGGTGAATATCATAAGTGGGTAGAATGCATGCAGACAGCCGTGGATGAAGCCTATGCAAAAGGATTCCTCGGCGAGCGGATGAAGCAGACCTTTGGTGGTGACTATACCATCGATATCGTGGTTCATAAGGGGGCAGGTGCCTACATCTGCGGTGAAGAAACCTCGCTCATGAATTCGCTTGAAGGCGATCGTGCCTATCCGCGGTTCAAGCCGCCATTCCCTGCGAATAAGGGGCTTTGGGGAATGCCAACCACGATCAATAATGTTGAGACCATTGCAACTGTTCCTGCGATCCTTTCGATGGGAGCAGAAGCCTATGCAGCCATTGGCGCGCCGGGACATTCCGGTACGATCCTCTACGGAGTAAGCGGCCATGTGGTAAAGCCGGGCGTGTACGAACTCCCAACTGGAACCCTGCTCACAGACATCATCCACAACGTTTGCGGCGGAGTCCCGGGCGGTAAGAAGGTTAAGGCCGTCATTCCTGGTGGTTCATCGATGCCTCCGCTACGCGGCGACGAACTCGAAGGGGTTCGTATGGATGAAGAATCGCTGAAGAAGATCGGTACCCACATCGGTACTGCAGGCATCATGGTCATGGACGAAGACACAGATATCGTTGCCGTTACGTTGCGGATCGCAAGATTCTATCATCACGAGTCCTGTGGGCAGTGTACTCCGTGCCGAGAAGGTTGCGGCTGGATGGAAAAGGTCTTGCATCGTTTCCATCACGGAGAAGCGGTATCATCAGACATCGATCTGCTCTATAACGTCGCATCGAACATTGAAGGCAACACGATCTGTGCACTGGGAGACGCTGCAGCGTGGCCGGTGAAGGGCTTCATCGAGAAGTTCCGTGATGAGTTCGAGGCACGCTGTCGCCCAAGCCGTTCCTTGGTATCCCTGAATGTTGTCCATGGACGTCGCAGTTCGGCATCGACACTTGTCAAGACGTTGTCGTAACAGACCTCCATCATGCGTATCGGCATCATTGGCGGCTCATTCAATCCAATCCATATCGCTCATCTGATCATCGCTGATCGTTTCAGCGATCAGATGGAGCTTGATGAGTGTGTCTTTGTGCCGGCAATGCAATCGCCGTTCAAGGTTCGGGGTGCTACGTTGGCCTCACCGGAGGACAGACTTGCAATGGTGAGACTTGCAACGGTACAGCATCCGAAGTTCCATGTCAGCGATGGTGAGATCCGGCGTGGCGGTGTATCGTATACGATCGATACCATACGTGACTTCGCACAAGAACGTCCGGGTTCAGAGATCTGCCTTCTCATAGGAAGTGACCAAGCCGTTGAGTTTGTCCGGTGGCGCGAATGGGAGCATATCTGCAGAGAGGCGCAGCTGTGTATCGTACGTCGCCCCTTCCTCCTCACTCCGGAGATGGAAGAACGAATGACCGAGACACTCACCGTTGACGGACGTAAACCCGTATGGATCGGCGCTCCATTGCTTGAGATATCGTCCACCGATATTCGAAACCGAGTGGCAGCAGGGAAGAGTATTAACTACCTCACTGTGAAGGCCGTACGGGATCATATCGAAGAGATGGGGCTATACAGGTGACGCGGCCGATGGTGATGACTGGTCGGGTCGTAACAAATGTGTTGTTGACGATCGTAGCACTGGGAATGATCGCACCAATGGCATGGATGGTGGTTACCTCACTACGTGCGAATCCCGAACAGTATGGAACGCTCAGTGAGATCCTTGGAGCGGCAACCACGTTTGATAACTATGCAGACGCATGGCGGTCCGATAATTTCCTTCGGTACTTTCTGAATTCACTGCTAGTAGCAACGGTGGTAACCGCAGGCAATGTTCTTTTCTGTCTATGGGCAGGATATGCCTTTGCTCGACGGCGGTTCAAAGGCAGGGCATTGCTTTTCGCAACCATCCTAGGTGTATTGGTTGTGCCACAGCAAGTGATCATGATCCCGCTCTATCGGCTCATGGCTGAATTAGGCTGGATCAATACCTACTGGGCTTTGATCGTTCCGTGGCTCGTTACTCCGTTCGGGATATTTCTTGTTCGACAGTATGTTGAGTCGATGCCCTCTGAGATAGAAGACGCAGCTCGCATTGATGGTGCAGGCGAATGGTACATCATGTTCCGTGTGGTTATGCCGCTTGCACGTCCGGTACTCACAGTATTGGCTATCTATACGTTCCTATCTAACTGGAATTCATTCCTGTTCCCATTTCTGTTCACGAATGATGAAGCGCACCGAACCCTACCCGTTGGTCTTGCTTTTTATCTAGGAAAACAATCCATCGATTGGGGTCACCTCATGGCTGGTGCCAGCATCGCAGCCTTGCCTATTCTAGGTCTCTTTGTAGTCTTTCAGAAAAGGATCATTGAGGGACTTACAGCAGGTGCGTTGAAGGAATAGTTTCACCTATCTTTGCCCGATGTTTAGCATACCCTCTACTCAACGTCAATCCTCTGTGATGACGCATCCGATCGCCATGAGTATTTATGGTGCATTGGTATTGATGGCGATGACGCAGGTGCGGATCGCATTGCCATTCACACCGGTTCCAATCACGGGGCAGACCTTTGCCGTGATCCTCTGGCCATTGCTCTTTGGACGAACTATCGGACTTGGTTCGATCGGTATCTATCTCACAGCCGGAGCCCTTGGCCTACCGGTCTTTGCAGGCTTCACAGCACTTGTTGCACTCTGGGGCCCAACATCGGGCTACCTGATCGGATTCATCGCAGCAACTGCCATCGTTGGAAGTATGCGAGATAGCGGCGTAACCAAAAAGCCCCTTGGAGCATTGTCGGCGATCATCCTTGCAACCGCAGTGATCCTCTCAAGTGGTGCACTCGTCCTCGGACAGTTCGTTGGGTATTCCAACGTATGGATGATGGGTGTCGCTCCATTTCTGCTTGGTGACGTGGTGAAGACCATTCTTCTTGTGATATCAGCTCGGATCGGAAGATGGAACACGCAGAACTGAAATTGCTTGCGAGCATGATCGCAGACGAGGTAGAGAAGAGGCACAACGCGGACCTTGCTCCGAAATGGCAACATGCGATAGTGATCTTCAAGCCGTCTCATCCTGAACTCAAGCAGCATGAGATGTCGATGGAACGATTCATGCAAAAGATTGTTATGATGCGAGATAATCTTCGCGTGATGGAACAACAGATCAATGCGAATAAGGGGCTTGAGGTTGGCGAAAAGATCAAGTTACAGGGATACATCACACGGATCTACGGATCGTTGACATCCTTCAACTTCATGTTCGATAACGACGACGATAAATTCCGCGGCAGCGGAGAGTGAATTCACTCAAGGAGGATTCGTGCAAATGATTCGATACGTACTTGTCAGTTCATTGATGCTGATTGCGCACTTTGGACTAACAGCACAGACACTCGGAACAGAGTCTGGTGGATTCTATTACCCGGAGAAACTCGAAACCTGGGATGTGAAATCCGAATTTGACATTCTGTTTGCCCGCGTACCATACGATGTGGTAGAAGAGGCGCAAACCTATCGTTGGCCGCTCTTCTCGTTACGTGGACTGATGGGTCTTCCGGAAAACTTCGCACTTGAAGGAACGTTTTCAACCGATATCGTCATGTTCAATGCCACGATCGGTCCGAAGTGGAGATACGACTTTACAGAGAAGTTCCATGCCTATTTGGGATGGGATGTTTCGTGGTTCGGAGGTCGTGTCAATCAAGAACAGTTTGACCAATCTGCCTACGGCTGGTTAACCTATCCGAATCTCTCCATGGGATATCAGTTTGGTAGAGTCCTTGTAACGCTAAAAGGCGAACTCAACTATCTGATCCAGTTGAGCGGACGGACCGGACAGATCGAAACATCTTACCTAAGCAGTGCCTTCAACGGATTCACGATTGCAGCCTTCGTTGAGCAGCCGCTATGGAAGGATCAATATGTGATCATTGGTCTGCGCGGAAACACGATAAAGTTCTATTATCCAACGTGGATTTTGGCGCCAACTTTCGACAAGTATTACTTCGTTCCTGAAGCCGTATTGGGGATCAGATTATGAAACACCTTCGATTCATTTCAGCATTATGCATGGCTTTGCTCGCATTTGGGTGCGACGAGTCGGGTATCATCAAGCCACCGGATGTTCCCCAGGATTTCATAAGTCAAACACGCCCCCTTACCGAAGAGCAGGAACATCTGATGGATGGCGTGTATGCCGTTGATACAGGGAATGAGATGTTCGGAGACTCTGTAGCGATTCGACGCTCGGGCGATAAGATCACCATCTACACTGGGAAGAAGTCGGGCTTCATGGTGCTCCAGGTAGGGAACCTCGATTCAGTGATCCTCATGGTAGGATACTGGAAGTACCAGAATTCAAATGAAACAGGTCTTGTACAAGGGTACATTGAACGAGAAGAGGGTGGGGCATGGATCATGAACAATGGTGTTGGTGAACGCCCTGCGAAGATCGAGATCCGTGCTTCCCTCGGTGAGGGAACTTCTGCACCAACCGTCCCACTTCGTTTCCATTATGTGAGGCCATTCAGTGCAAAGGCCATCGCTGATCTCGACAATTTCATTCTCATTGGTCACCGGTGCGGAGGTCGGATGTCGGATGGAATCCGTCATTCTGAGAACACGATTGAAATGGTTCGTGAGTCAGAGGAGATCGGATGTAATGGCGTTGAAGTGGATATTCGAAAGTCCAAGGACGGGGTTCTGTTCTTGTATCACGACGGTTCCATCAACCCTCGTCTGGTGAGAAAGAATACCCTGGTTGGCGCAACAGAGGACTATACATGGCCTGTACTTTCATCTGAGATCACCCTGATCCATGGCGAAAAGATGCCTACACTCGAGGCCTTTCTTGATGCCGTGATCGACCAAACCAAGGTGGTTTTCGTGTATCTCGATACGAAGTCTGTAGGGAAGGGAATCATCGCTGATATGATCCCGATCGTGAAGAAGGCTCAAGATCGTGCGGATGCTATCGGACGCAATGTCAAGATCTACATCGGTATCCCAAACACTGATCTTTTGGACGAACTCAAAGCGATTCCGAACTACCAAGATCTGCCAACGTTGATCGAGACATCTCCGGACGACTGCGAGGCCGTGAACGGTAAGGTATGGTCGCCACGTTGGTCAGATGGTACGCAGAATGAAACAGTGGCGAAGATGCAGTCTCAGGGACGGAGAGTTGTGACCTGGACAGTAGATCCCCCACAATACATCCGTGAGTATCTTTTTCAAACTAGCGGTCGGTTCAATGGCTTTCTCTCGAATTACGCCATGTACGCTCGTTTTAACCTTCTGATGCAATGAACAACATGAAGAACATTCTCATCGTGGCGTTCGCATTGGTCGCAGTTGGCCACGCAGGAGCTAAAACCGATAGTCTCTACACAGTAGAAGGGATTCTCGGAGGGGGCTATGTGTACAACATGTCCGTCTTTCCATACGGGGTAGACGGCCTCTCACGCAACGGTCTCAATGGATATGCTCGGATGATGTGGAGTCCGGAACATATGCTTGACGTGGGTCTTGAGATAGGATACACAAACCTCTATCGTATCGATCCGGCGGCCAGCACAGCTGTAGAGTATTCATCTCTGAATGCATATCCGCTCTTCCTTGTGTTCTCGATGCACCCAATGGACAACTTTGGAGTTTCTGCTGGATTCGGAACCGCGATTCTCTCCTCAGTTGTTGATGATCGCGAATCCGTAACCGCAGTCACAACAGCAAGTACGGCTGTCTTCCTTGCATTAGAGTACATGTGGCCTGTAGCCGACAGGGTGCGAATTGGAGGTGAAGCGCGCTTCTCATCGTACGACAGATTCCGCGATAAGAACTTCTCGTTGAATCTTGTGTTGGCATATTCGCTGATACGGTATTAGGAATAGCGAATAGAGAATAGCGAATAGAGAATAGCGAATGGAGAATAGCGAATGGAGAATAGCGAATAGAGAATAGCGAATAGCGAATGGAGAATAAAAAAGAAAAGCCTGATCGTGAGATCAGGCTTTCTTTTTTACGGGATGCGGGACCGACGGGGCTCGAACCCGCGACCTCTGCCTTGACAGGGCAGCGCTCTAACCAGCTGAGCTACGATCCCGTGACCGTTACGCAGTGGACCCAAGCGGGATCGAACCGCTGACCTCTTGAATGCCATTCAAGCGCTCTCCCAGCTGAGCTATGGGCCCGTTCACGAAAAACGGAACGCGAATATAGGGAGTTTGCCCGATATGGCAAAGAAGCGATATCCACAGACACTACGATTTACTGCTGAAAATGACTACGTATTTCTAACTACTTCTTACCTTCGCGCACATGCTCTGATCTTGAGTACACGTTCTTGAGGGAAATATGAAGAAGTGGTTCGTCTTGGCACTGCTCTCGCTGTGCAGCCTGCTGTCTGTTCGTGCGCAGGTAACGATCTCTGCTACGCAAGGTTTTGGTCCATTCCCGCAGGGCCAAACGCGGTCAAACACGTTCTCAATATCGGGCCTTCAGCCCGGTGTTGGGCTCGATAGCGTGATGTTCCAGGTGACCGCAGGCACGGGTACATCCACTCAGACCCTTGCCTATCAGCGCTCGGCGGCGAATTCATTCGTGGTAGACATGGCTATCCTGCCATGGCAACCAACACCGCAGATAACAGCCGTTGCCTTCCTGCGAAATCAGTATTCGAAGTACTCAACAACGATCTCAAAGCAGATACAGATCTCTGCACCGATCATCAATCTCACGTCAACAGACAACTTTGGTCCGGTGATCGTGGGCAGGCCGCATTCGGCCACGTTCACAGCCTCATCGTTGCCGGCAGGAACTACCCGCGTAACGTTAACCGTGACGGACCAGGGGGGACAGATCATTGCTCAGGCGGATACATCAGGAGCCTCGCTAACATCGGCGCGACTCAATTTCTCTTCTACACTCTACCCGGGGCAGTTGCGCGTTAATGCCCTTGTGCGTTATCCAACAGAGCCCACAAATGGCTATGTGCTCCAAAAGATCATCACGGATTCCTTGATACGTCCAACGGTTTTGGCTTCCCAGGGTTTTGGTCCATTCAAACCTGCAGTTCACCTCACCAATACCTTCATTGTACAAGGTCTTGGCCCAGGTTGTACAACGCTCCAATGGATCATTCAGTACAAGACGCCAACCGGATACATCCGTCAGCCGGTATCTATCACGCGGGCGTATGATGCTGTCAAGGACTCGATGCACTTCGTCTATGACATGCGAAACGTGAGTCCGAATTCAACACTCCGCGTGTTGGCGAAGTATGGTGCTGGGCAATTCTTGACCGCTGAATCAGACTATTCGCTAACTGTGCCCACTTCGGTAAAGCCACCACGGTTCCGGATCAATGATTCGATCCCGTTACGCTATGGCATATCGAAGGTCGACACGATCATGCTGGACAGTCTGCCCTCACGGATCACGAAGGCCATCCTTACGCTTACCGATATCTACGGCCATTCGATCGCTACCAAGACGTTTGATGCACCAACGGGGACATACATCGACTCTACATGGATCGTCTTCAATGTGAATCAGCTCCCGCCATCAACGGCGATCCTTCGTGCTGAATTCCAGAATGACATGAGTGATGACAATGCCGAATACGACTATGAGATCGAAGTGCGAGACACATCCAAGGCATTCCTGTTCGCAGATTCTTGGGGGCCGTTCGTACAGAGTGATTCGGCCACCATCACACCGGGAGTGACGTACCTCAAACCGATCTCAGGTCCGCCACCAACGGCTGTGTTCGGGAGATTCAGCGTTGTTGATACAACCGATCCCACTGTTGCGATCGTCCGTTCGCCCCTTCTCTTGATGACCGGTATCACCAATGCAGACACCATGTTGTATTGGCCGGACAGCTCGTATGTTTTGGGATCTACCTCGTACGGACGAGCCCTCATTCGTACGGATGTGCTGCCCTTGACTTCCATCGTTCTTTTTGAACGACTTGTGGTGCGGGGTTCGGATACAACCGTGGAGAGTTCGGTTTCTCATCCGATCATCATGTTGCCTTCACCAGGAACCCTTTCTTCCAACAAGGGATATGGTCCGTTCGTCGTAACCCGACCAACCCCGGTTACGTTCACAATGTCGAACCTGCCGATGAACGCATCGAAGGTCCGATTCGCCGTTTCCGGTACGTCCGATATAACTCCGGTCGATCAGTCAGAAGTGACAGTTCCAGCAGGAACGACCTCCGTTGAATGGACCACAGACGTTGGGAATCTTCCCGTGAATGCCCAGTTGTGGGTGTGGGTGGTCACTCCAACATCATCTGATAATGGAACATTGCTCAGACGTGCCTTGAACACCATTCCGGACACATTGTCTGTACAGTTCACCGCTCGTATTGATACGATTGGTCTGGATTGGAGTGTTCAACAGAATACCAACGTCATCACAGGCCCAAAATCGTATTCTACGATGATGACGTTCTCAAAGATCCCTGCTCAGACAAAGACCATCCAGGTCTTGAGTGTGAATGAGCAGAGCGGAGTTACGGATACCACGAGTGTCCAGATACCATCAACGATCGACTCAACCACCACAGGTTTGCCGTATCGTCTAGGGTATGATCCCGGACTCAGCGTGCAGGTACCATTCTCGTTCCGTGCCTTCAATACACAGTCAATTCAAGTCCGATATCTCTCCGATGGCGGCCCGCGTGACGGTGTGCGTTACACACGCCCCGTTGTGATGAAGATGCCGAACCTGTCCTTCACAGCGAAGAAGATGGACGTAACAAAACGTCCGCCGGCTGTGGACCCAACGCCTATTCGGCAGGGATCCACGGACATCGTTGATCTCGATGTGCGCTGGGCTCCGAACGGAACAGCTTCTTTGAATACGGGGCTTGCTAGCGGACTGAAGATCGACTCGGTGATCTTCCGAGCACGTGATTGCTCAGGACGTGTGGTAGACCAAGGACATGTCACTCCGTCGCCAGCTCTTGTGATGAACGGTGTTGCTGCAGACTCTTCCTACGTAGTGACCAAACTCCCGCTTTCAGTTGCATCGGTGGAGTTGCAGTTGTATTCAAAGTCCTTGACCTTCCCCAATGAAGGTGTCTTGGTCAGCACGCCGTTGACGGTGATACCATTCCCGCAGTTTAATGCACCGTATGGATTCTCGTATCCTACGTTCCGAGTACTTGACTCCACAACGGCGTCGCTTCCACAGCGATTCTACCTCACAAACGTCGACGGCATTCAAGAGATCGATTCCACGCGATTTGTTGACAAGAACGGCGTCACGCGATACGTGTTTGCGATGCAGATACCATCCAACGACACCATACATTATCCAACGTTCGATGTAAACACTCTCGATGCGAATCTCGCACCGTATACGATCGTGGGAAAGGTACGCTCCGACCTCTGCAACGTGCAACGCTCGTATACGCAGACGCTCGCAACGTTTGATATGCCGCGAGTACTTGCCGATCCACCGCAACGCAACTGGGTGTACTCATCACTCGGATGGGGACCATTCCGTCAAGGACGAGCACCAACCACGGTCTTCCGTGCAAACTTCGATCCGGCACAGTTCATCACAACTAGGTCCGAGATCGGGGACAGTCTTCGTGTCAGCATCGCTGGTATCAACAAGGACGGACCATTCCAGGACGCTACACCGGCCGTGTATTCGTTCCCGAATGCTACTGCACTGCCAACACATGTGAATGCCGGGGCCAGTGTGAACCTCAACCCGTACGATACCTCGTCTTCGATCGCACTCCACGTGGTCTGGATCAGGAAATCCTCTGCAGGTGTCACAACAGCACTGGATAAGTTCTATCCATTCCCGATCACCATGATCGAGTTTCCTGATCAGCCGATCGTTATGAACAAGACTGAGTTCGAGCAGTCTGTTCTTGCCGGTTCATCGAGTGCTCCGGTGATGCAGGACTCCTTGAAGTTCTCTATGAAGGCTGCCTCGATCGCGATCGACTCGCTGACGTTTGCCTATTACAATTCGGTGGGCGTAAAACTCGATACCTTCCGCGTGACACCGACAAACATCAACACGGTCGATACGACGTCAATATTCGCCTATGCTCGAGACGTAGCACAATTCAAGTGGCCCGATATCGCTCGGAATCAGGGACACGTTTCCGTTCGCATTGGCTATGTATTCCAAACGGCTACACGTCCTACCAAGATGCAGTACACAGCATTCGACATCGAACCGCATGCCGAATGGCTGAACGGAAGTGTTGCAACACTCAATGGGACGGCCACTCAGACCACGGTTCCGATCAAGGTCGTGATCCCGATGCCGTCATCTACATTTGGCGTGATCATTCCGCTGTTCAATGAGATCGTCTTTGGAATTCCTTTGGACGAGTCGAATCGCCCCCTCAATGTGACTGTTGATGCTCTATACAATCGAACGACCAAGGGCTTCTCTTTCGCTGGTCCGGTCGATGAACAGAACTGCCATTGGCCGCCTACTATCACACTGTTCGGTGGGGTCAACTTCTCTTACAACGTCACTGCAGATGATGGTACAAAGTCGGGAGAGTTTGAAGCCATACGTGCCTTCGAAGAGTCGGACGGCATTCCATTGCGTGAACTTCGCGTCCGTGCGTTGTATTCATCGAGTTTCAGTGCCAATGGCGTTGGCATGGTGTCGTTCATCAACGAAATGGCCAAGGTGATCGGTGATATCATCGGGGACGCAGAGGACGAGGAGACTGGTGGTGTAGTTGAACTCAAGCCGATCTTCTCTCTTGGTGGCGGAACACAGCAGATCTCTGTTGTCAACCTTGCTACCAATGAGTCGGGCGCACTTCAAAACACCAGCACCGTTCCAAGCGTTCGTGATCCCGAAGCAGCGAATCTCATGCCATCCAGTCAGGCTGTTGGTATAAATGTCTCAGGTGGTGGTGGCCTAGAATTGAGCTTTATCAAGGGGCTTGCCGGGATCAGTGCATCCATCTCCGTCAATGATCTCATCGCAACAGGGGAGGTCTACAGCGGGATCGTAAACAATGTGACACGTCAGTACTACGTACCGACACTGAATCCGAGTGTGTGGTTCACGCTGGAGCTCTCGCTTCTTTGGGGTCTTATTAAACTCGATCTGTTCAAGGGTCGACTCTATTCCTGGACGTCGCCCTATACCATGCCATCCTTCCCGATCTACAGCGAAAGCTGGGAATCGATCTTCAAACCGAGATTTAAGCAGGAATCAGGAGATCGTCCACAGGTCTCTGAACCGATCGCTGAGCTTCCTGCAGAAACACCATACTACCGTCCTAGTCCGGCACTCGCCGCAAATGACAGTGCCCTGGTGGCTGTATGGGTAGAACATGCAGAGCTGGATAACTCGGGTACACTTGTTATCGGTGCTCTCGATCGCTCAGCACACCAGTTCTCGCGGACAGGAACAATCGCTAGAAATCGCAATGGTATCCATGATCCATCGGTAACGTTGGTTGGAACCAATGGAGATGCTTTGGTTACCTGGACTCAGAATGACCGCAATGCCGGTGACGTAGAGAATGGAGAGAGCGTTGGCACGCTGCTTCGTTCTGAGAACGTTCATGTTGCCTTCTTCGATGCCGCAGTTGGCGGTGTTACGAACACCTTCAAGGTTGCAGATGCGTCGGGCAATCGAATGGATGGCAATGTTCAGATCGCTGTTGCTCCGGATGGAACAAATGCCATGGCTGTATGGGCAAGCATGGAGCCGTCGGCCTCGTCTACGGACATCACCGGTGCTCGACTCTTCCGTGTGAATGGGAAGTGGGAGATGGGTGATCCTCGCACGATCGCTACAACTTCGGGACTTGATCGTGACCTATCGATCGGAGTCCTTGCCGATGGAACGTATCTCATCTCATGGATAAATGAGAATGGGCAGAATGGCTCGTCGGATGCGCGGTTCGTATCGAGCACCGAAACTGCATGGTCTACACCTGTGGTTGTTGCATCATCGAACGGATCAATGGCGATCACCGACATCGATATGTCCGTGGCCGGTAATCGTGCGATCATGCTG
Source organism: Ignavibacteria bacterium (assembly GCA_016707005.1). Classification (NCBI taxonomy): domain Bacteria; kingdom Pseudomonadati; phylum Ignavibacteriota; class Ignavibacteria; species Ignavibacteria bacterium. The sequence goes on along the minus strand of JADJIQ010000004.1, from coordinate 202,654 downwards.
GTTGCAAAACACGACATCAAGGACACAACCGAGGTAGAGAGAGTTCTGTCTTCCTACGTCTATGAAGCAGGCTCCTGGTCCCAACCGACTGATGTTGATCTCGGAGATGGTAAGGGGTACATTCGACACCTTGATGTATCGTTCAACGCAGAAGGAGAGCTCTTTGCAGCCCTTGATCTGTATGACAGAACATCTCCATCAACGGGCCAACGGAGTTTCATCACCCTATCAGGCTCATCACCATCAGCCCCTTCTTCATGGAAACGTGAGAGAGACAATCCGGTGGTAGTTGATCGCAACAATGCTTCGTGGCATATGCGGTCGACCATTGGACCTGACAACACCTACTACACCCTTGGACAAGAGCTCGATACGATCGCCGGCAATGTTCAGGTCTATCGCAACGGCATTCAGGTAGGTCCGCAACGACTGAACATGGTGCTTCGTGCGGTACGTCAGAATGCAAATGGTGACCTTGTTGAACGCCGATTCGGTGGCCAACCAACGTCTGTGGATGACGGCGAGGCAGAACGTGTAGAGCGAGATCTCCGCTATCGTCCGTACCTGCTTGATCCGGCTCCGAACCCGGCACATGAAGCAAGTCTTATCCCTGTAGCCGTTCAGGTCCCATCCCACATCACGATAGTGTTGAAAGATGCTGTTGGACGTACGGTGTCAACATTGTTCGATGGCCAACTTGATAAGGGGATCCACGGAGTGACCGTCACCGTGGACACTCTTTCGTCAGGGACATACTTCGTTGTGATGACGGATCAGACAGGCATGATCTCATCGGTACCATTGACCGTGGTTCAATAGTCAACGCAAGAACTGAAGGTCACACCAACGCCGATACAGTCCGGCATGTGCGAGTAACTCCTCGTGCGTGCCGGACTCTTGTATTGTACCACCAGCATACACAAAGATCCTATCGCATGTGCGAACTGTACTCAGTCTATGAGCGATGATGATCGTTGTACGATCAGACATCAGGCGTTCAAGGGCTTCTTGTATCAAACGCTCACTCTCGGCATCAAGTGAACTTGTCGCTTCATCCAAGATCAAGATCGGTGGATTCTTCAACAGGGCGCGGGCGATCGCCACACGCTGACGTTGTCCACCGCTGAGTTTGATACCGCGCTCGCCAACAAGTGTCTTGAATCCCTCAGGGAACTTCTCTATGAAGTCCAAGGCATTCGCTCCTCGGGCTGCTTCACGAACTTCTTCGTGCGTAGCATCCGGTCTGCCATATCGTATGTTGTCCTCGATCGACCCTCCAAAGAGCACGATGTCCTGCGGAACCACGCCGATGTTCCGTCGCACCTGCGCAAGAGTGAATTCCGAAGCTGGCCTTCCATCGTAAAGGATGGTGCCGCTCGTTGGTTCATAGAGACGTTGCATCAAGGCCGCTGTAGTTGACTTGCCGGCACCGCTTTCACCAACGAAGGCCACACGCTGTCCATTCTCAACTGCTAGCGATATCCCCGTTACCACTGATATCTCTGAGCGTTCCGGATACGAGAACTGAACATCGCGGAGTTCGATCGAAGAGAGCGTGATAGGGGGCGCATCTTCTCCGACATCTTCGATGGGTTCGTCGAACAGCTCGCGGATCCGCACCGAAGCTCCAAGGGATTTCTGGATCTGCCCGAATAACTCAGCAAACGATCCCAACGCTCCACCAACGAACATTGCATACATGAGGAAGGACAACAGTTGTCCCATCGATACTTCATGGGATGCTACCAGCTTTGCTCCGTAGAGGATCACAGCAGCGATACCCCCGAAGATGGTGAAGATGATGAAGGTCACGAAGATCGCACGAAGTCGGGCCCCTGAGATGGCTAACGTGACGTTCTCATGCAAGGCTTCATCGTACCGACCGGACTCGTAGCGTTCTTGAACGTAGGACTTTACGGCATTGATGCTCTGTAGTGTCTCATCCACGATCGTTGACGTACGTGCCAGTGCATCCTGCGTCTTTGTACTCAACTTCCGTATGCGACGTCCTATCAGAACTGCAGCTCCTACTACAATTGGAGTTCCAACGAGGATTGGTATCGTGAGTTGTACGCTTGTCATTAGGATCAGAGTGATCGATCCAATGAGAAACACACTCTGTCGCAAAAGCTGAAGGATCGAGAATGAGAACGTCTCCTGGATCTGTGTTAGATCACTGGATAATCGAGACGACAACTCACCAACACGACGGGTGGTTAGGTGCGAGAGCGGGAGCTTCACGATGTGATGAAAGAGATTTCCTCGTAAGGTTGCGATCACACGCTCTGTTGTTCGAGCCATCGTCACGGAAACGAAGTATCCTACGAATGCCTGCAACGACAGTAGTCCAAGAAAGATTCCACCAGTCTGCAACAACTCAGACGGAGCATCGCTACTGATGATCCTATCGATGATCGTTCCCGTGAGTGCCGGAAAGGCCAGACTGATACCACTGCTTGGGATCATGAACACAAGTGCTGTGATCATTCGTCCAGCATACGGCCTGTAGTAGCGTAGGAGAAAGAGAAACGTTGAGCGCGGAGACGAAGCTGCGTTCAAAATGAACCTCGACCAAACATGGGGATCACGCCACCCGATAGGCCACACTCAGGAGAGCATAGATGCAGGATCGTTGTTGCGATCTGCTCAGGTGTTACCCACTCATCTGCCATCGCACCATCGGCCCAAGCAAGATTGGCTTCGGTGCGGATCACGCTTGGAAGAATACAGTTGCATCGTATGCCTTCGCTTCGTCCTTCTTCTGCCACCGACTGGGTAAGTGATACGACGGCCGATTTTGAAGCCGCATAGAGTGATCTGTTCGGAACAGGGTGGACAACCGCCTGAGCGCCGATGGTGACGATGGAGCCCCCTCCATTCGATCGCAGAAGCGGAATTGTCGCCTGCATGACATTGAAGGTTGTTGTCACGTTCAACCGGAGCATGTGCTCAAGATCCGATTGCGTCGTTTGGTCAAGGGGCTTCCCAGCGGTGATGCCCCCAACAAGGTGGACCACGGCCGTCAGATCTTGGGGTATGTCGGGAACGAGCCTCTGCAGAACATTCTCATCAGCGAGATCGCCGTGTTCATGGTTCACTGCAAAGACGTTCCAGCCAGTGGTTCGAGCTTGGTTGGCAACCACGCGGCCGAGTCCGCCGGAGGAGCCGGTGATCAACATTGTGGGCATGGGATTCTTCAGCGGACGATGATCGGAAGGGTCTGTGACGAATTCTCGTATCGAAGAACGATAAGATATGCTCCGCGTTCGAGGTCCTCGGAAGTGCGCACTCGCACTCGATCGGCATCGAATGATGTGAATGCGCAAGGTATCTCTGTACCCATCGTGATGTGCACCAGACGAATGTCAATAAGGGGCTCTTTGATACCTACTACATCGATCACCCGAGTTCCTACAGAGAGCGGGTGATCTACGACCATTGGCTCAAGATGGGCTGTGATATCATCATTGACCGTGGTAACAGATCCCGGAAGGCGCACGCCACACGGCTTGATGACTGCGTTTCGAGGCAGAATGAACCATGATGTGTCGCGAGGGAAGGAACCGCGCCGTGAAGACCCCGTCACAGTTGCCTCGACTCGTGCATACATTTCATCGCGGAAGATCTGCGATTCTTCAATAGCGAACAGATACCAGGGATCATCAGAACGAAGTCCCTGCACCGTAGAGGTCTGTCCTGTGATCGGGTCCTTGATGATGAGTTTCACGTCCACAGCGAGGTCACAAAAGACCGAAGCCAACACCGTTCTCTTGCTATCAACGGTAACGATCGTTGGTGGACCGATCCCCGGTCCAAGATATCGTGCGGCAGCGGCAGCGTCGATAGAGCCGTAGCCGAGAACTGAATCGGGATCGGAAGAGAATAGCGACGATACCTGAAGTGCCTCACGAATGGTCCAAGGAGCCACATCTGGATAGAGTTCACGCAATAAGGCTACCTGACCGGCAACCATCGGCGTAGCCATTGACGTTCCCGACGAGAACGTGAACAGCCCGGAGACCTCCTGTCCGGCAGCGCCCATTCCAAGAGCAGCAAAATCTGGTTTCTGTTGTCCGTCGGCAGTTGGTCCCCATGAAGACTGTGGCCAGCGAGAGATGCCGTCGGTTGCCAGAGCGCCAACGGTAATGGCACTATCTGCATCGCCCGGCGTACTGAGCGTATTCTTAGCCGGACCGTCATTCCCGGCAGCGGTAACACAGATCATGCCCCGACTGGCTGCAATGTTGATCGCTCTTGAGGCGTACGTGGTCTTGCCGTCCAACGCAGAATATGGTGTTTGCGATTCTGTTGAATCGTAGATCCGATAGCCTAGTGATGAGCTTGAGACATCAGCCCCTTGCTGCTCAAGCCATATGATCGCCGCAGCATAGAGTTCTTCTTCGATCCTGCGTTCGTACCGCATGTCCTCTGACTTGGCAAGCAAGTAGGAGCCAAATGGAGCTATACCGATCAGTGAGTCCTGCTCCCAGCCGGCGATCACCGATAGAATGATGCTGCCATGTTCATCCTGCCGTCGAACATCGATCGGCTCGTTGGCCGTGACGGAATCACCGTAGATCACGTCATATTCTGCTTCAACATCTAGGTGAACAAGTGACGACATCGATCTCCACCGAAATCCATTGTCGATCATGCCTATACGGACATTCTTGCCATAGATACCGGCATTATGCAGAGGTGCTGTACCAAGGAAACTTTGCTGTCGATCGGCATATCCATACCGCGGTGCTTCACAGTCCAGCGGTTCATTCAGTCCATAGGAAATGCTCGACGTGGGAATCACCGATGTTACGAAGGGCAATCCCTGAACTTGTCCTTGTTCTGCTTCTGTTAGACCAACCGTAACGGAATTGAACCATGGCAGGACGATCAAGATGGAGTCGCTGATCGACTGAATCGAGTCGAGGTAGGGGGCATAGACAGGTGCATCGAGTGAATCGAGTACTGGACTCATTCCCATGCTGGATCTGCGTTCCAATGAGTTAGGGTGAAACCGGGCTAGGAGGGTGTCATAGACCGGCGTTCCGGGGACGAAGTCCACCGGCCCCTTATCCGAAAAAACAACACGGCAGGGTATACGCTGGGCAGTGCTCTTTTCCGTCATGGTTGCCATCGTCAGCAGAAGTACGAGCCACACGGCGGCTCTTTCGTAGGTTTGATGTCTCACGCAGGAATCCAATGTCAGAATCAGTGATTGTAGAACGCCGACCCGAGGCAATTCGTTCGGCACAGACAGCCTCGGCATGGATCGATCGAGCAGGTTGGTCATGGATTGTAATGACCGGTGCCGATCGGGTGGATCTGTTGCATCGTCTAACGACGAATGACCTAACCCGTCTCGTGCCCGGAAGTGGAATCCAGACCGTATTGCTCACGGAAAAGGCTCGAATTCTCGACGTTCTGACGGTGCTCCAAGACGAAGATCGTTGCTACCTCCTTGGTTCGCCGGAAACGTCTGCACAGACGATCCAATGGCTACGAAAGTACGTCATCATGGACGACGTGAAGCTGCAGAACCGCACTTCGACTGTGCACGCCATTGAGATCTGTGGGCCACGGGCCGCTGATACCGTCATCCAGCTCACGGGATTGGACGTGTCGGTCTGGGCAACAGGCCAATGGCAACATTGCCGTATCGAGTCCGGAAACGTGATCGTGGTTCGCGTCCCATCCATCTCAGAGGTTTCATACTGGCTTGTGGCAGACCCAGAAGCCGCCAGTGCTTTGTTGGGTATCCTCCATGAAAACGCCGATACAATACCTCAGCTCACCAACGAAGAAGCAGAATATCTGAGGGTGCTGGCCGGAATGGGAAAACACGGCCATGAATGGACAGATGCCTATAATCCGCTTGAGGCAGGTTTATTGCATCTTACATCGTTCACAAAGGGATGTTACATCGGACAAGAAGTGGTTGCTCGACTTGATAGCTATAACAAGGTGAAACAGAGAGTGATGGGATTGGTTTCTCAGGCAACGCTGGTACAAGGAGATCGTGTGGTATCAGTGGGACTGCCCATCGGGTCCGTAACGAGCGTTGTGCCCTCCCTGGAAGGGTCGCATACGCTGGCCCTTGCCTACGTTAGAGGTGAACATGCACATCCGAATACGTGGTTGACGATCGTAACCGACTCCGGTGACGTTACGGCTGAGCAAGTACTCCCGCCATTGCAGGATCCGTCATGCCAATAGTCTGGATCACGGGTGGAGCACGGCGTATCGGTAGGGGGCTTGCCCTTCGATTTGCCGCGCGTGGTTACGATGTGGCCTTCACCTATCACACATCACACGACGCGGCAGCCGCTACAAAGGCAGAGATAGAGAACAAGGGGCGTCGTTGCCTGATCACTCAATGTGACGTGGCGGATGACGTATCTCTTGGATCAGCACTTGAGACATTCGATCAAGAGCTTGGCACCGCAGATGTTGTGATCAGCAATGCCGGAGTGTTTCCAAAGCAACAAACGGTTGTCGACACCGGGCTCGAAGGTCTCAAGGAAACTCTCAGTGTGAATACCTTCCCACTCTTGACCATCGCAAGAGCATATCATGCAGTATGCGCACGGCGCGGTACGCAAGGTCGGTTGATCAGTATAGGTTCGCTCGGATCGATGGAGATTTGGAAAGATCGCATCGCATACAATGTCAGCAAGAGCGCTCTTCAGACATTGGCGCTTTCACTGGCTCGAGCACTCGCACCATCCATGACCGTCAACACCGTTGCTCCGGGTGCTATTGCACAACCGGAAGACGTAACATCCAATGACGCATCACTCATTGATGCATCTCGTATACCAATGAATCGGCATGGCAGCGTTGATGATGTCTTTGATGCAGTGTGGTTTTTTGCCACGGCCTCACCGTACATCACCGGCCAAACCATTGTTGTAGATGGCGGATATCGTTTGGTCCGCTGAAGCACTCCCTCTTTCCCATAGCATTTCTCGACACTCATGAACGCTTCTATGCTCCGTACTCTCCTTTTGGCCATCGTTACGCTGGCAATGACAATACCATCCATTGCCGGTACGGTGACCATCCTTCCGATGTCGCCCAAGGAAGGGGCTTCCATCACAATCGAGTACGTACCCGATGCAGTTGATGCGAACATCATCGCAGGTGGCAAACTGCATGCGGTTCTCTACGGGTTTGTTGCTGATGCTGAATCTCCACGTGCAACAGAAGTTGAACTCGAGAAGAGTGGCAATCGGTGGGTCGGAAAGACCACGCTGGCCAAGGGTATTGTGTATACAATAGTGAAGGTTGGCAATGGACTTCGGTATGACACGAACAAGGAACTCTTCTGGGAATTCCTTACTTCTGCTGAGCGAGGAACTGGCGTAATGGGTGCACATATGCGTGCCGCCTTAGCTCGTTACGGTCAACTCCCGGTTCCATGTCGCATGAAGGAGGATTACGCAGGGGCGGTTGAGGAACTCGAACAAGAAACGATGTTGCATCCCAACAACACAGCGGCACGAGTGAATTACATCCTTGTGATGAAGAACATCGGTCAGCTGGACGAAGCCGAGGCAACTGCAAAGCTGCGTGAGATCACAACATCCGTGATGCAGGCAACTACGCCTCTTGATGCAATTGCGCTCTCCCAGGCCTATGAAGTGCAGGGCCGGGCAGATGACGCTCAGCGTGTGATCATGGATGCTGTGTCTCGTTTTCCGCGAAGCATCGTTGATGAACAAGCTGCATTAGGACAGTTGAGCACGGCACCTACGATCGATGTGTTTATGGACAAGGCCGAGGATCACTTGCAGGCATGGCCGAATTCGTTTGCACGTCAGAACTTGATCGACGCAGTGGTCAAGGCAGCAACGCAGCAGAATGCACTTCGACAGCTCGTCAAGTTCCTCGACAGAACGAAGGGGATCACGGCGATGACCTATCATCAGGCAGTGAACTTCATCGGTGCCAACGATACCCTGCGTCCGGATGCTTTCAGACTCATTGAAGCCGGATTAGCTGCGGCCGATGATGATTCACGTCGACCAACCTTCGTCGGTCCATCTGAATGGCACGAAGAACAACGCATCGCAACCTCCCTACTATACTTTGTTCAGGGGGCTATCTACCGCGCCGAACAGCAACCGGCAAAAGCACTTGCGTCGCTCGAGAAGAGTATGGAGATCGGTGGCAACGAGACAGAGAAGAATTGTTATGACATGATGATCGGACTTTACCGTGATCAGCAGTCACCGAAGAAGGCCATTGCAGTTGCAGAACGGGCACTATCAACAGGCGCAGCTACTCAAGGAATACTCGACGCCTATCGTTTGCTCCAGTCGGCTGAAGGACTCGATAGTGTAGCCATTGCCACAAAGGAGAATACGCTTCGGAACAAGGGGCGCGGAGTACTTTCAGCACGCATCGCACGCGAGATGCTGAACCAAGCACCGATCGATGGTGCACTGACCACGTTGGATGGGAAGCCCCTTAAAATCTCTGATTGGCGGGGGAAGGTAGTTATTGTGGACTATTGGGCTACATGGTGCGGGCCTTGCAAACAGTCGTTCCCGTCACTGCAAAAGCTCTACGAACGTTACAAGAGCAACACCAATGTAGTCTTCGCCGTTGTGAATGTATGGGAACGTGTAGAGGATCGCACGAAGACGGTGAAAGACTTCTTGTCAACGAATAAGAACCTGACCTTCCCAATGTTCATCGATAAGGATGACAGTGTTGTTGCCAAGTATGGTGTTACCGGTATACCAACGAAGTTCTACATTGGCAAGGACGGTCGGATCCAATTCAAAGAAGTTGGATTCACGCCGGAAGAACAATTCTTGGAAGAGGCAACCAATCGCATTGAGGTTCTGCTCGCACAATAGTTCGATCAGGATCTAGACGAAAAGACACCCAGTGCTTCCGGTCCAAGGATCGGTGTTGTATCGTGCGCCCATGAGTGCACCACGTCCGCTTCTTCCGAGTGACATCACTGGTATTGGAGCGTCGTGTGAGTCTGGCCAGAGCAGCATCACACGGATCTCAACCTTGTTGTTTCCGTACGGTGTCTCGATGCATTCGGCATATGTCACCTTCTCTTGAAGGACCCAATTCTCCCGCTGGTCAGCAGGGATCGCACTGATGTCTTCACGAGTTGGGGATACGTTAACACCCTTGCCTGCGAACGAATACAGTGGCTTGAGAACGAAACGGTCAAGGTCTGACGGAAGCTCCGTGAGCTCGTGGAGAAACGATGTCTTCGGCACTGCCGGATGATCAAGGTAGGGCAGTGAATATTTACTGATCCGGAAATACCAATTTGGATGACCAGCCCATTCCACGTCGAGGTCATCGTTCCATGCAAAGTTCAGTTCAACACCCATATCGTTGAGTTCATCAACGATTGCACGATTGAAGATCCTCTTTAGGGGGGTGAGTGTTCCATCCTCAGATCTGACGAAAAGGTTTCGACCGTCTTTCACAACATTGCGAATGTTCACAGTTCGAAGACCGATAAGTTGCTCCATCGCAATGAAGTCAGGGCGTGTCTTTTGTGCGTCAGGATCCACCTCAACCAATGCCACTTCTTCAGGCGAATGAGAGCCATATATGCACTGTCGAAGGAGATCCACGTAGCGTTCATGATCGAGATCGCTGAAGAACGGAGTGGTCTCCCACATCTCATAGGCTTCACGCATACGCGAGGCATAGAGGTACTGATATCCAAGGAGTGACGGAAAACCCTGAAGCTCAATGAGTTTCGGTACCCACGCACCTTGATCGTTCTGACAAACAGCAAAATCGACAACGGAAAAGAGCGGTCGGTCATTCTCGTTGCGCACTGTAGTCTCCGGGGTGAGTGCGCGGTCGGTCTGAGCCAGATATGTCGGGCGGATGCATTGTTGAATGATCTCTACGGCCGCGGCTTCGAGATCACGCCGGAAATCATGAGAAACAAAGATCGGCATCTCACAGATCCGAAACGCGATCTCCATCCCTAGACCGGCTTGCAGTTCATTCTTGAATGATCGGTACGAGTCAGTGGTCACTCGTTCGATGAAGGCGCGTTGAAGATCCGGTCTCATACGGAGTACCTGCGTTTACCTGCAGTGAAAGTGGCCATGATTCGCGTGTCGATCAATTCGTCGGCGGTGCATTCTTCGAGATCGCGATCAACGATCACCATATCGGCATCGTATCCGATCTTCAAGGATCCTCTTCGGTACTCCATTCCTGAAGTGGCATGTGCTCCGGTTGTATAGGCTTCAATGGCTTCAGTGATGCCGATCCCTTCGTGGCCTTGCCAAGATTGCATCATTCCGCGCGGGACGCGGTCAACAAATGCAGAAAGTCCTGCAAGCACACTTGGCGACTCGATGGGGAAGTCGGATCCGGCACCGATGGGCACTCCAGCATCTAGAAGGCTGCGCCAACGGTACGCCCAGGAAAGTCGATCCGCACCAAGTCTGCGTTCTGCCATCGCTGCATCGCTGATACAATGTGATGGTTGCACACATGCGAACACCCGCAGATCAGCCATGCGCTGAATATCATCCGGATGAACATGCTGTGCATGTTCGATACGCAGAATCACATCTGAACCATCTTCCCATGATCGAACAGCTTCGTACGCATCAAGGACGTTGCGTACGGCGGCATCACCGATGGCATGGATCGCAATAGCCTGCCAGCCGGCATCCATTGCCTCTCGTGCCTTACGTGTCATTTCAGCAACCGAAAGCAATCCAACTCCGTTCGTTGACGGATCGTCCGAATACGGAGAACGGAGCAGAGCGCCACGTGAACCCAGCGCCCCGTCGGCATAGAATTTTACGCCGGCAAGTCGGTGAAACTCGCCCCCTGCTGGAAGAAGTCCGACCGTTTGCCATTCATCGTGATGTGCGCTTACGAAGGACTGGACCCGTACCGGCAGTGTACCTTGTTCCGCAAGAAGTCGGAACGGTTCGAGCCAAACATCGGCCACGTCCATATCATGGATCTCCGTAATGCCCATCGAAGCGCAATACGAAGTAGCAGCAAGGATCATCGAAGTGATGTCTTCCGGTGAATGAGCCGGGATAGCTTGTAAAAGGGGCTCCATCTCAGCGTCGACGAGAATGCCGGAGTGCTCTGTTGCATTAAGTCCAGCCTCCGCGAGCGCTGCAGTATTGACCCAGGCCGCGTGACCATCAACGCGCATGGCAACTACGGGTGTGTTGGGGAAGGCTGCATCGAGTGACAAACGAGTTGGCATTGAACGAGAGCTCCAATGCTCCTGATTCCATCCCATGGCACGGACCCATCCATTCAACGGTATCGCCACGGTACTCAGGCGTTGTACACAGTCCGACTCGTCAAGGGCCTCATGCAATGACACGAACGTACGTCGTTCACCGAGTCCGACGATGTGTGCATGATTATCGACGAATCCCGGGTAGACATGGCATCCCGGGAACTCGAACGAGTCGGTTTCCGTTCGTAGGATGGTTCCCGTTAGGCAGGGGAGGATAGCACGTATCCGGCCCCTTTCCACATGGAGTTCGGCGAACATGCGTCAGCTGCGCAAACGGATCTGGTCAATGCTATCGAGGTAGTCTTTCTTCTTGAGAAGCGAGGCCTCATCTTCAACATTGTTCGGGTCAGGTAGGCAACAGTCAACCGGGCAAACTGCTGCGCATTGAGGCTCATCGTGGAATCCCTTGCACTCTGTGCACTTGTCAGGAACGATAAAGTAAAACTCAGAGGAGAAGAATTCACCCTTGAACCCGGCCGGCGATGTACTGTCGTGATACTTCGCACCAGCAAGATCCCATTCCGCACCAGCCTCATAGATGGCCGTGTTGGGACACTCTGGTTCGCATGCGCCGCAGTTGATACAATCGCTGGTGATGTAAATGGCCATGGTCGTTCTGTTGCTCGTGTTGCTGTGTGGTGTCTTCTGTAGCTCCAAAATTAGGCATCTGCTGGACAACAATCTCTCCCTTATGCAACAAACACCGCACGAGTTCGTTTAGGGCGTCTCTCAATACCTATGCAAAATCTCCTCCTACGTACATCGATCCTCCTCGCAATGCTCACCACCGCGGTGGGCATTTCTCTTGCTGCAGTAGAACCCGACCCTGATAAGGGGGCTGTTAATGGTTTCATCGAGGATACTACGTCGAAAGAAACCCTTGTGGGAGCCACCGTGACGGTCAAGGGCACTAAACTTGGTGCCTACACGAACAAGAGTGGCTACTTCTCCATCTCCAATATTCCAGCGGGCGATCAGACGATCGTTATCTCCTCTATCGGATACCTCCGCAAGGAACTTAAGGTTCGTATCGAAGCCGGTAGCTCTGTGAAGCTCAGAGTTCAGATGGTTCAGTCGAAGACCACGACCAAGGAAGTTCTCGTTTCGGCCGAACGAGCAGAAGACAAGAGGCAGATCTCGATCTCCCAGGTCAACATTCCGATGGAACAGCTCTCCCAGATCCGTATCGGAGGAGAGGCCGACATTTTCCGGGCATTGCAAATGCTGCCAGGTGTTCTGTCCTCGTCTCAGATCTCGTCGGGACTCTACATTCGAGGGGGCTCTCCGGATCAGAACTTGGTTTTGCTCGATGGAATGACGGTCTACAATCCAACGCACCTCTTCGGATTCATCTCTGCCTTTAATAATGATGCTGTGAAGGACGTGGACCTCATCAAGGGTGGCTTCCCAGCAGAATACGGCGGTAGGATGTCAGCGGTGTTGAACATCACTCAAAAAGATGGCAATAGAGACCATGTTGAGGGACTCGTTGGCATCGGTCTCATCTCATCAAGGGCATCATTGCAGGGTCCTCTTGGTAACGGCTCTTGGTTCATCGGCGGACGGGCAACATATCTCGATCTTCTTCTGGGACTTCTTCCGGAGGATCCCGAGAGCCCCTTCCCGAACTTCAATTTCTATGATGTGAATGCCAAACTCACGCAGAATCTGTCTGATGATGACAAACTCTCGATCAGTGGTTTCCTCACGCGCGATAAGTTGAACTTCGAACAACCAGGGCTGTTGTTCAACGTTGGCATCGGCAACAGAGCAACGTCTCTCCGTTGGTCACATATCTATGCATCGGATCTCTTCTCAGTTGCAACCGTGAGTGCTAGTAGGTACGACAACGGTTTTGATGGAAATCAAGCCGGATTCCAGTTTGCGATCGATAACAGCATCACCGACTATTCGTTGAAGACTGAGTTTGAATGGTTCACGGCTGAGGATCTTACATTCAAATTCGGGTACGAAGGAACCATCTATAACTTCACATACGAGCAGAATACCTCCGGACGTACCGATGGATCTACAAACAATCAATCGTCCGTCTTCCTGCTTGATGTATGGGACAATATCCACTCGGTGTTCGCTCAGAACACATGGAACATCACTGATGCGGTGTCTCTTCAAAGCGGACTTCGTGCTAACTATTGGTCAAAGAGCGAACAGCTTCTCTTTGATCCGCGTTTAGCTCTTCGCTTTCAGCTGACGGATGGGGTGGCCCTGAAAGCTGCGTGGGGTATCTACCATCAGTATCTCCGTCTTGCTTCGGCCCCGGACTTCACGTTCTTCGATACGTGGCTGCCAACCGACAATACCGTTCCGGCTGGACGTGCTGATCACTATATCGTTGCTGTTGAGACGCAACCATTTGAAGGATTCGACTTTAACGTGGACGTGTACTACAAGAAGCTCTACAACATCAACGAGCTTCGGCAGAACAATACTCAGGCTCGTAAGGTCTCTGATGTCTTCTACATCGGAAACGGTGAAACATATGGAGCGGAGTTCTTCCTGCAGAAGAAGATGGGCCAGTTCACAGGATGGATCGGTTATGCGTTAGGCTTTGTGTATTCACAATTCGACAGCATCAATCAGGGCGTCACCTTCCGTCCTAAGTTCGACCGTCGGCATGATCTGAAGATCACGGGTCTCTTCCGCCTCAACGAACGCTGGGAGTTCGGTGCTTCGTTCATGTTCCAATCCGGCCAATCGTATACCGGTGCTACCTCATCGCTTGGCGGACGAATGCCAGGATGGGAAGGCGGGATCGTTATGGTGAACCCGTCGCAGCGCTGGGGTCTGCGTCTTCCGAGTTCGCATCAGCTCAATCTCAACGTCAATTACAATACAACGTTGTTCGACCTTCCGTTCAGGATCTTCCTCGACGTGTTTAATGTGTACTCTCGACGAGACATCTGGTTCCGGTTCTACGACACCACGGAGGCAATTCCAACGGTGACCGATGTGCGGTTGTTGCCGATCCTTCCAACGATCTCCTTTGAACTGAAATTCTGATGAAAACGCTTAGATCCATAACACTCACGATCCTGACCATCACGGCCTTTGGCCTTGTTGGTTGCGAAGATCCGGTACCAACGGACTACACAGAAGAAGTTGTCCTTGAAGGTTTTGTGATCGTTGGGGAGCCCCTTAACAACATCCGAGTTTTCCGTTCGCTGCCGATCACAGACACGTTTAAGATCGAGAATGCCTCGGTGAAGGATGCTGTCTTTACGGTGAAGGCCGATGGAACAGAACTTCCGATCGAGTTCGTGGATGATTCACTTGGCGGCACGTATCGTGCGATCGATACTGCCTATCGCGCATTGCCTGGGGTAACCTATACGGTTGAGATGCGAGCTCGCGGAAAAGTGATCACCGGGTCTACCAAAACGCCACCACTAATCTCCTGGGTTCGTCAACCTGCCGATACATTCCAATATCCTGGCATCAACAACGAACTTGTTCGAGATCCATCACTCGATATCTATTGGACTGCAGTTCCCGGCGTGACGCAATACATCATCTCCATGGAAGCAGTAGATACTCTTGGATATGGGAAGTATCTCACGCCTCCAACAGAAGACACGAACCGTCGAGTTCGAACAGAAGATCGATTTGATGACGGCACGCTCATCTCCAGTGAACGTACTCGATACGGCTTCGCACTACAACCGAGCACGCCAGTTGTCTGGTCGATCTTCAAGTGGTTTGGGAAGCAGGAGATCCAGATCCTCGCGCCAGATAAGGCGTTTGCCGACTGGTTCCGAATGGTCGGATTCGGTCGTCGAAGTCAATACGACTACAGACTCAGCAGTGTCAAGGGCGGCCTTGGCACATGGGGCTCAGCTTCAACGATCAAGTGGAGCAGCTTCCTGAAGAAGGACAAGCCGTAGGATGCTCTCGCCTTGACGTCGACCGCACATTTCGGTCACTACGTCTGCACAAGCTCTGAGATCGGCCGCATTGGCACCTACCAAGAACGCGCCACGAACATGGGAACGCAATTGGTTCTCCCGCTCCAATGCGGCGAGGATACCGACGATGCAGAGTTCGCGGCGAACGATATCCAGCTCTGGCCGACTTAACGTCTTACCGTAGCCTTCAACGATCATCCAGGAACTCAGTTCCGGTGTGATGGTCCCTAGTCGCTCCATCATCCTCTCGTAGACGCTGCCGTAGACGCGTTTGCAGAGCTGTTCGCCACGCTCCTTGAACGCTTGGACATCAAAGTCATCGGCATTCTTCCAGGTGAGTGTACCAAGGATCGACCGACACTCTTCATCTGCCACAGCAAGTGCTTCGAGGGCCACCGGGAAACCAGCAAAGAGGTAGGATTGGAGTAGTGCCTCGTGGAGGAGAACAGCATCGTTCATATCACGAACGAAGTGACGGATCGTTGATCGAAGCTGTTCAACGTTCCCTGTAACGGCGCTGACCGAGGCCATGATCAGGGCATCTGTTGTTGGGAGCGGATCATCGATCGAGGCATGACCGGCATCTTCATCTAGCGCTACGAGGTGACGGGATAGATCCTTCACCGCTGCGCCTCTATGACTGATCGAAAGTTTCTCTTCCTGACTATGCTCGGCATAAGTTCGGTTCGAGTCCAATGGCGTGAACATGGGATCATACCCAAACCCATGTTCACCACGCTCTTCCATACCGATCGTACCTTCACTCGTTCCGATTCCAAACAGTGTGCGCATGGCATCCATGTAGCACAACACACAACGAAAACGTGCACTTGAGTTCGTAGCACCGCGCGAGGTCAAGGACCGGCGAACCGCGTCTCTATTTCTGCTATCCGTAGCGCCTTCCCCGGAATAACGAGCCGAGAGAACGCCAGGCTCGCCGTCCAAGGCATCGATCTCCAGACCTGAGTCATCGGCTATCACAGGGAGACCGGTAAGTCTGTGTATTGTCAACGCTTTGATGTAGGCGTTCTCCTCGAAGGTCACGCCCGTCTCTTCGATCTGTACGTCCCCCAAGACCTGCGTCATCGGCACACAATGAACATCGATTCCCTGAGCGCGGAACGCCACAGTAAGCTCTTCTACCTTATGAGCATTTCCGGTTGCGATGATCACAGTTTTCATGGGGTGACTCTACTGGTTTGTGTTATCGCAGTGTGTTGATCGTTTCAAAAAGATCACTCATCATTTCTATGGTGTACGAGCCACAGGTCCCAATGCGCATGATACGCCCCTTCAATCGATCCTGTCCTCCTGCAACGATCATGTTCTGATCTGCGAGGGCATCGATGATCGACTGAACGGTGTCACCTTGCACAACAACCACACCCTTTGACGTAGCACAACCGAACTGCATCAGTCCCAGCTGTTCGGCGCAGTTTCGAACATAGTCCGCTAGGTAAGCGTGACGCTTCCATACATTTAGTAGCCCCTCATCAAGGATCATCGATAGGGCAACATCAAGACCGGCGATCAACGAGACCGGTGGTGTCCATGTGAAGAGCCCTCGTTCCTGATCCTTTAGAACCGTAGCAAGGTCAAGAGTATAGGTGCAGGGGGCATGTGATCGTATCCGCTCGATCATCCGCTGGCTTACAGCTACTACTGCCGCACCGGGTGGGCACATGAGGCCTTTTTGAATGCCCGCTACTGCTGCATCGATTTTCCAATCGGTCATCCGAAGAGGTTCGATGGCCAGCGTAAGAACACTATCGACCATCAAGAGTGCGTCAGGTGCTAAACGATGTACGACCTCTGAGATCTGCTCGAGATCGAGTGATACACCCGTTGATGTCTCGCTATGGACCAGCCAAACAGACGCGATGTCGGACAGGCTCGACAATCGCTCTTCAACCATTTCCGCGGTGATCTCCTCGCTCCATGCTACGCCAAGCTCTATGACGTGTGCTCCGTAGCGCTGGTTGATCGTGATCAATCGCTCGCCGAATCGTCCGTGGTGGAGAACAAGAACACGGTCACCGGGACGCACAGTAGAGGCAATACAGGATTCGATCCCGGTCATGCCGCTGCCGGAGAGAACAACAACGGGATCCTTTGTCAGAAACACCTGCTGCAGTCTATCCCACACACGCCGTGAAAGCTCACGAAACTCGTTGCTGCGATGATAGAGCAGTGGACGTGCACATGCTTCCGAAATGCTCGGTAGTACAGGCACGGGCCCCGGCGTAAAGAGACGTTGGCTCACCGGCGTGCCTCATAGAGAAGGATCGAAGCAGCTACCGCTGCATTGAGCGATTCCGTGCCGTGTCCGCCCGGGATGGTTATCGACATCGTAGCTAGGGCATTGATATCGTCATGAAGTCCATGTGCTTCGGACCCGATCAACAAGGCCCATTTTGACATATCGCGCAAAACGGCCGGTTCTGCTCCGCCTCGTGCTGAGGCAGCAATGATCGGTCGTTGTCCCAACTCAGGGATCATGTCGACGATCGTTCTCTTTCGCAGAACGTTTATGCGAGCCAGGGCTCCTGCTGTTGAGCGCACAACCTTCGGATTGTAGAGATCGGCACAGCCCTCACCCAGAATAACATCTGTGCAGCCGAACCACACTGCAGACCGAATGATCGTACCAACGTTCCCCGGGTCTGAAACAGCATCAAGGATCACCACCCGATCTCCCAATGGAGCTTCGGTGAAGAACGGAGCAACAAGCAGGATGTCTTGAGGAGCGGCGGCATCGGCCATGAGCCCCATATCCTTTGAACCCGAGCCATAGACGTTTGCGCCACGACGTTCGAATGCCTCGGCTATGGCTCTGCACTCCTCCGATGCATCATCACGTAGGACCACAGTTTTTGGATCAATACCTGCCGAAAGCAAATCGCCGCAAGCATGTGGCCCTTCAGCCAAAAACTGTTGAGTCTTCTCTCGTTCTGAACTTCGTTGAAGCTCACGAATTGCATTTCGTAGATTATGCGGACAGCGAGGACGGATTTCGTTCATCATGCAAACCTATGAAGAGCACGAAAGAACTACTGCGAGATAAACGAGAAGGGGCCTCTTGGACCACCGATGAAATGTCTCGTTTTGTGGAGGATCTCGTCCGGAACAAGGTGAGTTCCGCCCAGATCGGCGCCTTCCTCATGGCTGTGTGTTGCAGGGGGCTCACCGATCGCGAGACAGCTGACCTAACCCTGGCGATGTCGCGATCTGGTGTGTGCTTCCCACAAGGACTTTCACCAAGACCCTGCGTAGATAAACATTCAACCGGTGGAGTGGGGGACAAGGTCTCACTCCTATTGGCTCCACTTGCCGTGGCGTGCGGTCTTCGCGTTCCCATGATCAGCGGAAGGGGATTGGGTCATACCGGCGGAACCTTGGACAAACTCGAAAGCGTGCTCGGACTTTCAACCCAATTGTCCTTTGATGAGATGCTTCGCCTGCAACGAGATCACCATCTTTTCATGGCCGGTCAGACAGAGGATCTCGTTCCGGCAGATCAGATCACCTATGCCCTGCGCGACGTTACAGGCACGGTTGAAAACACCAGCCTCATAACGGCATCAATTCTCAGTAAAAAGCTCGCAGAGGGGCTGGACGGCCTTGTTATGGACATGAAGGTGGGCAGTGCTGCATTCCTGCCTACACTCGACGCTGCATATCGGCTGGCAGAGTCGATGCAGAATGTCTGCCGGAACGTAGGGTTGCCCGTTACCTTCGTTTTCACCCGAATGGATCAACCTCTAGGACGAACGATCGGGAATTGGCTTGAGATGGCTGAGGCCGAGATCGCACTGGCGACGTCAGCTGAGACGGATCTGGCCGAGGTCACCACCGTGCTCACGGCACATATGCTTCTTCTTGCCGGGAGAGCTTCTACGCTTGACGAGGCCAGAACGCATGTGATCCAAGCGTGGAGATCTGGTGCTGCCCACGTGGTATTCCATGAGATGATCTCACGTCAGGGTGGCCGATGGGCCGACAGCGTAGAGTACTATTCTGCTTTCACGCCACTTGAGGTTCGGGCAGAAGTTGCCGGAATTGTTGATCACATTGACGCCCGAGCATTGGCCATCTGCACAATGGAGGCGGGATCAGGCAGGCTTGTTGAGACAGATGTTATCGATCCAATTGCCGGACTCGTTCTGCTGCACAAGGCAGGCGATGTTGTGAATGCCGATGAGCCCCTTGCCTTGGTCTATGCTGCTGATGATCGGCAAAGAACTACACTGGCAAACAAGGCGTCCGGTTTGATCAAAACGACAACGGCCCCTGTGCACCAGGAGCCGTCGATGATCATCGAAACGTGGAGATGACGAAGGATCACATCGCCTTTTGAACGGCGGCAGTGAAAGCTTCCTTTGACTGCATTCCGATAATGCGTTGAACCACATTACCCTGGCGGTCAATGATGAACGTTGTTGGAATCGACTGAATGCCGCCGTAGGCCTCAGAGATCTGAAGGTTGTCGATGACATTGATGTACGGAATATTCATCTTTTCAGCGAACGTTTTCACCAATTGGAAACGGTCGTCCTTCTGATCTACGCTAATACCAAAGACAACAACACCTTTTGCGGCCATTTCGTTGGAAAGTGCGACGAGATCAGGAAGTTCGCGCTTGCACGGGCCGCACCATGTAGCCCAGATGTTCACAAGGACAACCTTACCCTTTGTTACCTCAGAGAACGAAACGGTCTTGCCGCCGTCCTTCCATGAGAAATCCACGGCCTTGGTTCCAACGCGTTTGGCAACGTTGTCAACCATGTAGACCTTAACAGGCGGAGTCTGTGGCGTACCACTTGTGCCGATAATAGTACCCGTGACGATCAGCGCCAAGGTTGCAAGTGCAAGGACAGTTTTCATTAGAGTGTCTCGAGTCGAAACAGTGCTGAAAATTCTTGTGTGTTCAGGTCAGAGACGGCTGAACACATCACCGTATTGCTTTGCCAAACAAATAGGGTGCCAACGTTGTCTTTTTCTTCCCAATGCCACCGGCTCTCCTTGACGTCCTTGGATATCTCGGCGGCCAATGTTACGGCACCGCTTTCAAGGGATGGCACATCCACTTCGAAAAGATAAACAAGGTGGGAGCCACTTCCATACACCAGGTGTGCGAACTTCTTATCGCCGTGCTGGGAGACAACACCGCCCTTCAATTCGGCATCGATCTGAGGGTAAAAGACCGTATAGGTAACACCTTGTTCGCGGAAGAACCGTTGAAGTTCTGCTGTGTCAGATGACGTGCGGACGAGTTTGATGTCTCCTCGGACCACGGACTGGAAATTGGCATAGGAGGCGGAAGACAATTCGAACAGGCTCGCTTTAGCAACGGTCGTTTCTTCAGAACCGGGCACGTTGCGATTGATCATCATGTAGATCCCTGTGATACCCAATGCAACGACAAGGGCAGCTGGGATCGCAACGAGGGGACGGGACAGGCGTTGGAGAAGCCGTTGCAGAAGCGACGGAGTACTCTCTGCCTTTGACTGTCGAACAACTTCTTCACCCAAAGAGAGCCGGATCGAGCGCTCAAGTGAAACAGGCACGGCGATCTTCAGTTGTTCCGTTCGATTGCGAATATTCGTTCGTAACGCACCGAGGAGTTCAACCTCTCGTTGAAACACAGAGTCGGTGGCAAGAAGGTGTTCAACGAAAGCGCGCTCATCAGCATCGTGAAGCTCTCCGTCGAGGTAAGCCGAGATCAGCTCGGTACGTTCGTATTGATGTTTCATCACTCGTTCCCTCCGTCTGGTACATGCGATTCCGGCATACCGGATCCTTCTGGGGCAACAGTGAACCCGCGACGTTTCGCATAGTCCGCCAATTGGCCAGCCAGGATCTTTCGTGCACGGTGCAGACGTGAACGGACCGTCCCAATGGGACAATCAATGAATTCGGCGATCTCTTCGTAGGTGAACCCCTCGATATCGCAGAGTAGGATAACAGTTCTGAATTCTTCCGGGAGGGCATCGATCGCACCAGCCACTTCATCATCGAGTGCTTGATTGAACATCTGTTCTTCAAGCACCGACGTTTCCATGGAGCTATCTCGAATGGTCTCGTAGAACTCCTCAACCACATCATACTCCACCGTATCCGGAGCCTTGGAGGTCTTCCGAAAACGGTTGATGTACGAGTTCTTCAGGATCCGAAACAGCCAGGCCTTACAGTTAGTTCCCCGTTCGAAGGACGCAAAGAAGCGAAACGCCTTCAGAAACGTCTCCTGCACGAGATCCGAGGCATCATCAGGATCCCGTGTGAGTCGCACAGCGAACGTATACAATGCCGACATATGCGGAATCGCTTCGGCTTCGAAGTCCTTACGAAGGGTATCGATGTCGGTCATAACAACGATATGAGTTGGGGACCGAGGCTCACCAATGGCGAAGCATTTCTGTCAGGAGTCGGACGCCAACACCGGATCCACCCTTTGGTGTGTAGTGTGATGCCTTTGGCTGAATACCCGTACCGGCGATGTCAAGGTGGACCCACGGATACGAGACAAAGTGCTTTAGGAACAATGCCGCTGTAATGGACCCTGCATAACGACCACCAGAGTTCTTGATATCGGCATAATCACTATGGATCAGCTCGTTGTACTCATCGTACAGCGGAAGTTCGCACACATACTCATTGGTCTTGTCGGCAGCAACGCGAAGACGATTCTTCGTCTTTTCATCTGTACCCATCATGCCGGTTGTAACAGTACCAAGGGCCACAGCAATAGCACCAGTAAGGGTGGCAAGGTCGATAACCGCACTTGGCTTGTAACGGTCTGCATAGCAAAGAGCATCCGCAAGAACGAGTCGGCCTTCTGCATCCGTATTGTCGATCTCAGCGGTCTTACCGTTCATGAACGTCAGAATATCGCCGGGAACATAGGCCGTTCCGCTTGGCATGTTCTCTGTTGAAGGCACAAGGGCAACCACATTGCGCTTGAGTCCAAGCTTTGCGATCGTGTACATGGTACCGATCACCGAGGCTGCACCGTGCATGTCACTCTTCATATCGCTCATACCGGCGCCCGGCTTGATCGAGATACCGCCTGTGTCAAAGGTGATGCCTTTGCCAACGAGGACAAGGGGCTTCTCGTTCTTTGGACCCTTCATGTATTCCATAACGATGAAGACCGGCGGACGAACGCTTCCGGCGTTAACGCCAAGAAGACCACCCATCTTGAGTTCTTCGATCTTCTTCTTATCCAGAACAGTGGTTTTAAAACCTGCCTTGCGACCGGCCTCTTGAGCACGCTTCGCAAGTGTTTCTGGATAGATCTCATTGTTCGGGGCGTTGGCGAGGTCACGTGCAAGGGTTACGCCGTCGACGATGTTTTCGCCGATACCGGCACCCTTTGTGACGGCCTTCTGGTGGGCCTTGTCGGTAACGAGGGTTACCTTCTTGACCATGCCTCCATTGCCGCTTCCTTCTTCCTTTATGGTCTTGTATTTGTCGAAGCGGTACTGACTCAGGATCGATCCTTCTACGATCGCCTGCGCGATCGAAGCACTATCAATGCCATTGATCGTTGCGATCTCAAACGCCACATGTCCGCAATTGCTGGCAGCTGCACGTTTCGTCGCTGCTGCTGCGGCACGGCGGATTTTCTCTAGCGTCACGCCCGATGCTTCACCGAGTCCAACGAGGATCACACGCTGAGCTGCCGTTGCAGATCCGCCGTAGGCCAGAATCGTCTGATTGGCCTTCCCTGTGAAGTCCATGGATTCAAAGACCGGAGTAAGGTGCGGGATCTCTGACGTCAAAGCCTTTTCAGATGCTTTGAAATGTTTGTCGTCCTGAGCAACAAAGACAACAATGGCGTCGGCTTTGGCCGAACGGCGATTTCCAACGATACAAGAGACGGACATGGAGATCTCGGGGGTTCTTGATGGAGAATACGACCGGCAAAAGTACGGAACTACCGAGTCTTACGGTGCAAAGACATGATAGAGTCGGAACGAAACGTCAGGTTTTGGACCAACAGGAAGCCGTACATAGCCCCCTTTCAGCCATAACTGAAGCTGATCTGCATAATGGGCATGAAGGGGCTGACCTGACGATCCTCCGGGGACAACACTGTATTGTACGCTGTCCTGCATATCGGAGATCACGCGCATGCTGGCGGCAACTCGGGTAGCATAGGGCTGAGCGATGTTCCACTCGCTATTGTTGAGTGTTGTATGGCTACCCGAGATATCGAATGGGCCCTGATTCATCACAGGGCGCATGAGCTCATTGGAGCCGAAGAGATGCGGGAATGTCACAGTGTGCATCATGCCATACTTCCATGCAGTATCGCGGTCGTTCTTAAAGGTCACCCGCAATTCTCTGATGGCTTCGATGTAGGAACGGATGGCGATCCATGCCATGTCTTCTCGTTGCGGGGTGCGCGTATCATCCCAGAGAACATGAGTTGGGTCATCGAGGAGCTCGTCGATCCTGCGCATCGGGATGTTGCTTACGAACGTCCAATCGTAATAGAGCTGCTGCCCAAGTTCATCTTCGAAGGTATTCCACAGAATGCGTTGGAGAAGAGCGGCATAGATGCTGGCAGAAACATCGATCGAAGACTGCGTGCCGTCCCACATATCCAACGTCTTGAGTGCTTGCTTCTCAGATTCGGCGTATCTATTCATTCCGCGTTTCAAGACTGGGATGATCCGCTCCAGAAACTTCTTCGTGAACGGGGACACCACGTCCTGCTGCATCACCTGTACATCACGAACACTCGGATCACGATAGATGGCAAGGAGTTCATTGATTCGTTGAATGCGTGATGAAGGCTCAAAAAGTGTACCGATGAACACATCGGTTCTAGGTGAGGTGCGGTTGTTGGCTGAGGCAACGAACCCGCGCGATGGATTCACTAACACTCCCATCGTTCGGAGCGGGATCACGCCAGACCAGTCGGCACCAGCTACCCATGAAGGTATCGGCAAGTGCGGATCTGCGCTGCCACGACGAGGAACAACACCGGCAACAACAGTTCCCACTGTACCACTTGCCGTTCCAACGCTGAAGTTCAATGCCGGGGCAACCCACGTTTGGGTGGCCGTCACGAATTCATCAAATGTCTTGCTCGTGTTGATCCTGTACAATGCGAGAATCTCATCACTTCTGTATCGAGCTGTCCAGCGAAGAGTGAGACACGAGGTGTTCAAAACCTTGGCCGACATCTGTCTGGGCATCCCGAAGTAGATCGATGGATCTTTCATGAGATGGACATCGGAAACAACGCAGGATCTGTTGGTGAATCGCAGATCGATCAGTGAATCGGGCTGATCCTTGATGCGGATCGTATCTCTACGATACTTGAACTTCACCCGTCGTCCCTCTGCATCAAGGTAGTAATTGGCATTCTTGGGATCAACACGCTCGGCAACGTAGTCTACATCATCCACCATGGCGTTGGTGAAGCCCCATGCCAAGTTGTCGTTTCGGCCGGAGAAGACGAAGGGCAATCCCGGAATACTCAGGCCGATCACATTGAGTCCGGGTGCACTAAGGTGGTTTTGATACCACTTTGGCGGCATGGAAACAGAAAGGTGGGGATCATTGGCAACGATCGCACCACCACTTGCCTTCTTCACGGCCCAACAGTTGCTGCCATAGCTTGAACCGTGCATTCCCAGCGCACTACGAACGTCAGCAAGCATGCGCTGCATACCGGGCATATGTGCTGAACCCAGCTGTTGTGGGTCATTGCGTTTGGAGAGCGTCGTATCAGAACGTGTTGCACTTGTAGTATCAAGCACGTAGGGGGCGCCAGGACCACGTGGCACATACATGCGGTATGCATCTGGTCCACGTTGGAGTGCAATCTGCGCGTAGGCGATGTCGGTCCAGAACGCAAGACTTATCTCAAAGGCCATGGTTCTGCCTACAACAAGGCAATCCTCAACGGACCAAGGTTCCGGTGTGTATTCTAGCGCATCAAACTCAAACGGTAGCTTTCCTTCATTGTCACGCAGGTAGGCATTAACGCCATCGCTATAGGCCTGCATGAGCCTACGTGATGTTGGATCGATGGTTCGAACATTCAATGCAACGATTCCGGCAATGTCAACGGCACGCATGAATGCGTCTACTTGGACGAGTTTCGGACCGAGGATCTCGGCGAGACGACCACGTCCGGTTCTGCGCCATACATCCATCTGCCAGAGTCGATCCTGGGCATGTGTATACCCCTGAGCAAAGATCACATCGTCGATCGAGCGACCGATGATATGCGGGATACCAAATGAGTTTCGAAACACGCGGACGGTATCGTGAACCGCTGCCTGTGATTCAGAATAGGGAACTGGATGACTGCGCGTTGCCAGTCTAACGGCAAAAAAGGCAAAACAGATAAGGAGGATCACGAGTGTGATCGCAATGCCAATGAACCCCTGAAGCCAGCCTCGGATCATAACCACTTCTGCTCGCGATACCAGCGCACGGTGTCGCTCAGTCCATCCTTGAGCGAGATCTCCTGTCGATATCCCAGATCCTTGCGTGCCTTCTCCGTACTACACGTCCAGTACTTCTGAATGATGTCCACACCCTTCTCATAATCGAGTACGGAAGGTTTCCCAAGCATCTTTGTCACGCCGCCGGAAACGCCGGCGATCCCAAGAACCAGGAAATGCGGGAGCCGCACTTTGAACAATCTTCTCTTACCGAGGAGTGCACCTGTGAGCGTGGCTACTTCCGGCCAGGTATATGTTTCGTCTGAAGAGATGTTGTACGTCTGTCCAACGGCAACAGGAGCAAAGGCAGCGTCAACAATGCCGCGAGCAAGATCTCGCACATGCACCAGACTTACTCGTTTTTCATCGAATCCGATGAACGTGGCTAGCCCCTTATCAACGGCTTGAAAGAACGTAAGGATCGCAGAGTCTCTTGGACCGTAGACGGCCGGCGGCCGAACAATGGTCCATGGCACGTCATTCATACTCCGAACCACATCCTCAGCCATCTTCTTCGTCCGACCATATGCCGTGATGGGATGAAGGGGCTCATCTTCTGTCTTTGGGTGATCGGCGTCTCTGGAAGGACCACTAACGGCAAGTGAGCTCAGGTGGAGGTAGCGCGTCAGACCCGGTCGATATGTTCTGATGGCATCAACAAGGTTCTGCGTTGCATCAAGGTTGCCACGACGGAATTCAGCTTCATTCTTGGCTGCCGTGAGACCTGCCACGTGGATAACAACATCTGCACCCTCCACAGCATCTTTGAGAGAATGCAGATCGAACAGTGATCCATCAACACGCTGAACCGGTTTGCCTTCGAGCCACCGCATGTTACTCGTAGAACGAGCGATGAACGAGACCGTGTGGCCACGTTCGAGTAGTACATCGACAACATGACTGCCGACAAATCCGGTTGCACCGGTAACAAGGACGTTCAAGACATTCTCCAGTTGATCATCGGCAAAGATACACGACCTCGGAACGCACTTGAAGTCCATTCCTGAAGACGACCAGTGCAGCACCACACGGTACCGACGAAACGTCGATCTCGAGACGGTAGCTTCCTGGTTCCAGGACCGTCGAGAGCGGAGTCATCAAGTGTCTCCCTGTAACGTCATACAGACCTACGATACATGGATCATTCGTCAATGCCGTGATCCCAACCGAGACCGTGCCTGCTCCCATTCCGTACACACGCAATGCCGCAGGTGTTCCGAGTGCCGTAAGCTCAGCCTTGATATCACAGTCCGCTACAACCGTCACCGTCCCTTTGCGTCCGGTGATCTGCGCCCCGGCTGCCGATACGGAATCGATCGAAAATGGAGTACTGTTCGTTGACGAAACATATGCGTCTTGGCACGAACTACGACGAGAGGCGCAGTTGCCTCGATCGGCGTTGTGCTGTTGATCGTGATCCGTGCTTTTCCGGGGACAGACTCAATGATCGATCCTTGTGCACCGCCAGCCCCTTGCTCAATTCCAATGGCCTTGAGCAAACGAGGGTCATACGAGATGTTCACGATCATTTGGGTGATGTTCGCCGAAAGAAGGGATTGAGCAGACTCCAAGGTCAACGGTACATCAACGGTAGTTCCGGCAGTTCCAATGACCGACGGCGCACTTACGACCACTCCGGTGATCACACCGGGAGAAGTGGTAGCACCACGAACCTCAAATCGAGTTGTATCAGCACAGGCCCCACTTGTTGTTGACACGATCTCGATTGTATCGCGTCTGTCATGTCCTGCAAACTCATACATGATCTCGATCACCACTGAACTGTCAGGAGAAAGCTGGGTAGGAAGTGTGGGCACTTCAGAATTGATCGTGAATGGGGCTGTGACCCCGGTAAGGGGCTCCACAGTGATCGGGTTCGAACCGGTATTCGTGATCCTGATGGTCTGTGTATTCGATTGACCTGGACCGACGGTACCGAATGAGTTGCCGGTTATCGTTGTAGTGCGACTGGAACGGGTGGTTGTAGCTGTGAGGTCGATGTCGATCGGTGTATTGCACGGTCCAACCGTCATCGACAAGCGACCATTAAAGGTCCCAACGGCCGTCGGAGTAAACGTCACGTTGAAATACAGCGTGTCAGTGAAGGTTGTTCCGGGTAGTACGTCAACGGAATAGGGTGAGGCAATGGAAACGGTCTTAACGGTAGAACGGAGTCCGGACAATCCAGTGGCTACTACATACCCTCTACGTGAAAGAGGAGCTGTTGGACCACAGAACTCGATAGATCCAAAGCTGATCGAGGAAGATGATGAGGAATATGTAGGTGCGACCACAAGCCCTTCTGCTCGAACTGGTGCTTTGAGATCGCACGGACTTCCAGTGATCTCTCCATCAAGGGTAAACGGACCATTCACGGCCGCAGGTTGGACCCGAAGCGATACGGACTTCCCGGTGTTCGGTTCGATCACAGTGGCACTTCCTGTGAACGTAAACCCTGTGCCAATGACGCCATTGACGGTCACTGGTACTGCCGTGGGATTGAACACCGTTACAACAGTATCGATGTAGTTAGCACACGACAGCACAACACCGACATCCATCGTATCGGGATCGATCACGAATGACGGTGCATAACACGCAGCTTGAAGTTGCGCTCTGAGTGTGTCTCGACACGTAGCTGAGGTGAATGGGAAGGATATCTGTTGCACAACACCCCGATCTCTATCAGCTCCTAACGGGCGATACTGGATCTTGACTTCGAGTCTGCCACCCGGCTGCACAACAACTCCAAGCGGGAATGACGTAAGCAGGTAGAATGGTGGGAGTACACTTGGAACCTTCACTGTTATCGGCGAGGTACCAGAATTGGTGATCCAGAATGATGAATCCGGACGAATGATCGTTGTGGGGCATGCTGAATAGACACCGAAATCAACTCCGGTGCGATCGAGGGCGGCCGATACCTGGGTCCGCTCACCACGTACGGTAAAGGACGCCGTGATATTGCACGGCACAGCGTTGAAGGTCACTGTTCCTGCGGTGATCCCGGCAGCAGATGGTGCGAACAACACTCGCACAGTCTGTTTTCCACCGGGAGCAACTACGAATCCCGGTGCGGGTGATTCAAGAGCATATCCAGGTGGGAACGAAGCTGATGTTACGGTGATCGCAGTAGCACCGTCGTTGACGAGTTCAAGACTGAGCGTGGTGTCTGACGTGCACTGACCAAGAGAACCAAAGTCCAATGATGACGGTGTGAATCGATACCGCACGTCTGGTACACGAACCTTGACCACTGAGGATACTGCAGGACAGCCTTGAGATGTAGCGATGCGCACAAAATAGTCGCCCGCACCACGCACGGTAAGAGATTTGCCTGTAGCACCAATGATCACGGTTCCATCACGGAACCACTCGTATACAGGAGCATCAGTTTGTGCCGTGATGACCAGTGAATCTGTTGCGCAGATCGTCTGAGTTCCACGAGGTGAGATGTCTACATCTTGTGCCGGCAGGGCAGTGAGCGTGATCGGATCAGACGTAGAACTGCATCCTCCGTCTTCTGTAACAGTCAAACGATATGTGCCCGGTTCACGAACAACAACCCGAGTTGTACCTCCAATGGCCAACGGCGTTCCGTTGAGTGTCCAATCATACCGCTCAGCAACTGCCGTCGTTGTAAGTGTTACTGTATCCCCTGAGCAGAACTGCAGGCGCGATGCTTGGATGACGGGTTTAGCCGGATTCGGCTTGGTTACAACCGGGGATTGTGCCCACTTGAGTTCTGTGTATTGTCTGCCTCGCGCCGTAGTATCGTCCGTCACTACGAGTTGATCATCCTGCTTGTATCGATATCCATAGACGCGGTAGGTGTAGGACTGACCACAGAGGAGATTGACAGAATCCGTGAATCGATTCCCTAGGATCGTTGGACGAACGTCCAGAACCACAGAAGTGCCAAATCGAGCCCCTTTCGCAATCATTTGACCGTCACGAATGGCATTGGCAGGGAACGACGCAAAATTGAGCGTGTCTCGCAGGATCACGTATCCTGTTGTTGAATCCTGCTGGTTTGCATCGATGAGTGCCGTCCACTCTATCACGTGTTTCTGTGCTGTTCTGCTGATTAGCGTAACAGATGGCGAGGCCGACCATTGTGGTTCGCGAGTCTCGCGCCAGAACCAGTGATTGATGTTCGGAACACCTTGGAAGGTTCGGGCAAGGTCCCATCGATTGGGAAGTCCACGGGAGTCATTGAAGCCAGCTACAGCGGAGTCCTTGGTGATGCCCATTGAATAGGCAGCGAGTGTTCGGCCCGTAACACGATTTGATCTACCAGCACCAACTGCACCTGAATCGAAGTTGACCTTTGGTCCGGTTGCGTTGTCATAGATGGGGCCAGTGGGTTTATCGTGACCGAGCATATGAACATTGCTGGTGTCGGGTCTCATGATATGCACGAGGTCGCCGGCATCGGCCATGTTCATCCCATCTACTCCACCCGGGAAGAGGAGCGTGTTGAAAAATCGCTGATCGATCGAAGAGAGTTCAAGGTAACCGTCAGCAGCATTCGTATCGATCGTTGCTGTGGCAGGCAAGGCGCGGTGCCAAAGGACAATGATGGTTCCGGCGCGAAGATTTCTCCAGAGCGGTACATCTCGAAACTGTGGTCCTCCTTGACGAACAGTTTGGTCCGTATTCGCGTCGGAGATCATATATCCCACAGCGTTGAAGTTGTCCTGCACCACCAGAAACTCCGACCATTCAGCCTCTACGAACTGAATGTTGTAGTACTCGCTCACAACCATTTCTTGAGCCGAGACCGGGCACACTCCACATACTGCAAGGAGTGCCAAAAGCACTGCCGAAATGCGTAACCTCATCATGCCTGAGCCTTCGAGTAAGAATGGGCGGTCGGTTCAAAGAAAAAGGGGGCACGCATAGCATACCCCCTTTTGGTTTCATCGAACATTCAACTGGATCACTTGATGATCATGACCGACTGCATCGATGGAACGCCATTGATGACGGTCAGGAGATGATACACACCAGAGCTGACTGTTGTGGCCTCGATCATAAAGCGATGAGTTCCGGATGTCACTGCACCATTCACGATCGTTGCAACAGCTGAGCCGGTGGCGTCGATCAGAGTGATCGACATCTGTGTTGTAGATGGAAGTGTAACGTCAACAGTTGATACACCCAAGACCGGGTTTGGAGCTACGCGCCCGATCACAACTCCGGCGATGACGTCACCGTCCACACCCGTCGTAGACGGACGTGTCGTTACCGTTGTGGTGTCAGAAAGCAGTTCTCCGCACTCTGATGTAACTCTGCACCAGTATGCACCGGCATCGGTCAGTTCAGCTGCAGTCTTCGTGTACGTAGGTGTTACTTCACCGGCGATCTGTGTTCCGTCCTTGAACCACTGGTACTGCAGAGTACCGGCACCTGTAGCTGCCAGATTGATGGTAAGGGGCTGACCAACCTGCACATCGATCGTGCGTGAGGGTTGCTGTGTGATCGCAGTTGCTTCCTTCACGCTAACAATAGCCCCATTCGAAGAGGCTAATCCGCATGCCGTTGAGACAGAAACGGAGTAACGTCCGGCACGAGCTGCCGTAACGTTCTGAATCGTAAGTGTTGCCGCTGTTTCACCAGGGATCACGGTTCCGTCCTTTGTCCACTCGTAGGAAAGCGTACCCGTGGCAGTTGCACTGACAGTAAGAGTCAG
This sequence comes from Ignavibacteria bacterium, assembly GCA_016707005.1. Taxonomy (NCBI): domain Bacteria; kingdom Pseudomonadati; phylum Ignavibacteriota; class Ignavibacteria; species Ignavibacteria bacterium. Next base: position 171,298 of record JADJIQ010000004.1, on the reverse strand, counting down.
CGACGTGCCGGCACAAACATCAGCCGATTGCGGTTGTTGTGTGATCAGAGGTACAGACGCGATCACCACCGAGATCGTACCTTCGTCATAGATCGAGGCATTGTCAGCAAGTTCAGCATGCAGTGTGTAGTCACCTGCATCGGCACCAGTGACGTTCAGGATCGACAACGTAGAAGTGGTTGTTCCCGAATAGTTACCGCCATCGAAGAGTGGCTGACCCTTGAACCACCAGCGCAGAGAGAGTGCCGCACCAGCAGGATTGACATACGCTTGAGCAACTACGTCAACGCGATTGCCGGCACACGCATTTGCGGTGTTAGAAGCGAATTCAACATAGACGCCGTTCGTGAAGACACGAATGTTGCGCGACGTGGCACTTCCGCATACACCGATTACCACACATGTGTAGTCATTCGCAAGATCATTGGCGTTTACGTTGCGGATCTCCAAACGGTTTGAATTTGCACCGTAGATGCGACCGTTATCCGTGAGAGCTGTCTGCCCCTTATACCACTGATAGGAGATCGCTTCATCCGGGATCTCTGCTTCAACGGTGAGAACGGCCTTAGCGCCGATCATCACCGGAACGTTGCGTGTTTGATTTACGATCTGTGTTTGACGTCCAACTCGAAGGTGAGCTGTATCCGAAACAGCACTCCCACAATCGCCATATCCCGTAGCCACGCAATAATAGAAGCCCGATGTGCCATAATTGGCATCAGTGATCTGGAAGAGCGGACCGTTTGCACCCGGGATCGGTTCGTTGTTCTTATACCATTGGTAATTGCGAACGGCACCGCTTGTGAGCGCTAACATCGCATGTTCATCACCTACACAGAGGTTCTTCGATTCCGGCTTGTTGACCATCGTGACCTTAGAGGCAACAGCGAATGGCGAAGTCGTGGCCGAGATGTCTGTGCGTTCTACGCCAGTGACGCGAACTAGGCACTTACCAGCAAACTCGATGGCAGGAACCGTCCATGTTGCGGTTGTCTGAGCGGCAGGTACGTCGCTCATAAATTCCCACGACGCACCATTGTTTGAAGAGAATTCGATCCGCACCGTGTTCACGCCACGGGCTAGGAATGATGTTGTTGCTGTTTGTCCTGCGCAAAGGGTGTCGCCAGTCTTAGGCGTGGTGATCGTGATCTTTGGCGTTTGGAGAACGATCGGACGCGAGAACCCACCCGGACCGGATGGATAGGCGATCAGATCCGATGGATTGGTTTGAACACCATTCCACAGTCCATCAACAGATGTGCGGACATAGACGATCGCGTTCGTACGGTAGTCACGCTCTTCAATACGACGGACACCGGTAGCAAGTGCGTTCGGAATGAGTGTTGCCCAAGCCGAAGAGATGTTTTGTCGTGTGGCGTAATACGGCTCAGCGCCTGCAACAGACGTGCCGGTCGATTGGATAACCGTTACCGCGATCGGACGTCCGGTTCCTGTTGTGTTATCGTACAGGAGAACATAGTTCTTTGGCGTCAACTGCGAAAGATCATCAACGATGCCCGTTGCCTGATTTGGAGCAGTACCTAGGCGGATCACTGTAGAACTTTGCGACAACTGGAAGCGATTGACCAAGCGACCTTGATTGTCTCCGAGTGAAACGCGCCAATTTGCAATTCCGCCTTCTTGGAAGGCCGCATTGGTGCTGGCAGCCATATTGATCCAGACGGACTTTGATGTTTCACCATTCAGCGTGGAGAATTGCGAAAACTCTCCAACACCCGTGAGAGACTTGCCGGCACCATAAACGTAGGTATTGTTATCTAGGTTGTAGTGGATGTTGAATCCGCCGCCTGTCGATGTCAGGATGTTATCTGTTGCAATGCCGGCATTGTAGCGATACGTCGTATTTGGCTGGAGACCCGTGAAGGTAACTCTGGCAAAGACCGGTACCGGGAATGCTTGTACGCTTGAATTACATGTTCCGGAAGCAACACGAGATTGAATGTACTGCGGCACGATGTCCGTTGTCATACCAGGCGCAGTAAAGGCCGTTGTAAATGGCAGTGTCTGGGTTGGAAGTCCCGGAATGGTTACCTGGAGTTGGTACGTACCAGCAGTACTTACGCTGATATCAGAAAAGACGGCCACTCCTTGTAACGCCGTGATTGTAGCTGTCCCAGTGACAACACCCGGACCGCTAACCTTCGATACTGTGATATTCGAAGAATAGTTCAGATCCGTTGTGTTGTCTGCACGGACCACTGTTACAGTGATCGGATTGAATGGAACACCTGCATAGCCATCAAGCTGGGCGCCCGTGATGAGAGCATATGCAGCAGGAGCCTGAATGCTGAATGTTGCGCTGTTCGAGAATGTCAAGACTTGTCCGGCGATCGATGAAGCTCGGATTGAGACGCCTGCCTCCACGGTGTTGTACGAGACATTGGAGAGTACCACCGAACTCTGTCCGGCAGGGATCACTCCTGTAAGTGTACCGGAAAGCGACCCAGTGCCTGAATTCAATGTCAGCTGAACAGTAGTAGCTGTCGTGACATTCTTCGCTGCACCAAGGGCATCCGTTGAACGCACGAAAACGTTGAAGGCTGTATTCTGAGATGGGGCCACCGGTGAGATCGCATCAATGCGAAGATCCGTAGCTGTGCCAATCGTACTGTTTGATGTCACAGATATATCGTCGAGGCGGATCTGCGGACGAGATCCCGTTCCTGAACCGGCAACGTAGTAATACACCCACCGCACCTGAACCACTGGTTGGTTTTCACAGACTAGTGGAAGGGGGCTTGTGATAGTTACCGCGGAACCTGTGACGTTTGGCGTAGAAACAAACTCTACAAAACCACCGTTGTTGACCACATTATTCCAGTTGCCAACCGTGCCAAGACGGTACTGAAGACGAAGGCCATATCGTCTCTGACCTGCTCCAAGTGTTTGAGCAGTATATGACACGCGAACCTGACCGCGGTTCGTGGTATTGAGAGCCAGGACTGCGCTGCCAACAAAAGCACAGTTACAATTGATAGTCCCGGTGTTGATAAAGCCAATACCGTTTGCACCCAGGCCATTCACGCGGGCACCACTCGTAAGGGCATAAGAGCAGTTCCAGTCGGCCACAGCAGCTGCGTCAGGTTGATCATCAATGATCGCAGATTGCTGAAAGACCATGCTGGCCGGGTACGACCCGGCTGTGGCTGTGGACTGCCAGTCGGTGAGTGAATATGAACCTGTGTTAAGGTCAAACGGAGAAGGATTGCTTTGAGCACGCAGTGTTGAAGCGCTCACGAGGACCAAAAGCGTGACGAACACGCTCCAAACGGTCGATCTCTTCATATTCTTTGCCACCGGATATTTGGACAGAAACGGATAGTCGTTGGGAAGCCACAAACCTACGGAAATTCCACCCCTCAGCGCTACTACGAGCGATAGGTTCAGGTTATTACCATATGGCAATGAAAAAAGCCCCGAAACCAGTGGTATCGGGGCCTTTTGGAGTTACGAACTCGCCATTTCCGTTGGATAGTGCTCCCCGAGCCATCGATAGGAGTATTCGACGATCTCCTGGAGGCAACCATTCTGGAACGGTGAGATGAGGCGTCCGGCCGATACGATGTCTAGGAATGGCTTGGAGCCCCCTATATCACAGATCTTTAGATAGCTGGCAAAGGCCTCAGTACGGTCCGTTTCAGCCCACTTCCAATATTGAAGGGCGCAGGTCTGCGCCAGGGCATAGTCGATGTAGTAGAATGGCGACTCATAGATGTGACGCTGGAATTGCCACGTACGCCCTTCTTCAACGGCTGGGTATCCTTCCGACGAACGCCATGGCATATACGTGCTTTCCATCTCCAGCCAGGCTGCGTTGCGTTGTGCCGGTGTAGCCTGCGGATTGGCATAGATCCAGTGTTGGAAATGATCCACCGCACATCCATACGGAAGGAACAATAGTGCACCCTGCAGGTGGTAGAAGCGGAACTTCTCTGTCTGATCTCCAAAGAAGAGATTCATCCATGGCCATGTGAGGAATTCCATTCCCATCGAGTGGATCTCACAGGCCTCGGCGGTTGGCCAGAAGTATTCCGGTACCTGATGATTCCTGCTCCTATAGGCCTGGAATGCGTGACCCGCCTCATGCGTAAGCACTTCAATGTCATGGGTGGTCTTATTGAAGTTCGCAAATATGAACGGTAGCCCATAGGAACTGAAACTCGTGCAATATCCACCGGTTGCCTTATTGTCTCGACTTTTCAGGTCCATAAGATCGGCGTCGAGCATCAACTGGAAGAACTCATTGGTTTCTCCTGAGAGCTCCGAATACATACGATGAGCTCGCTCAACGATCCAATCATGGTCTCCGGCCGCTACGGGATTACCGTCCTTGAACTGCAGCTTTTCATCAGCAATGGTCAGCTTGGCTATACCAAGTCGGTGTTTCTGAGCTTCTCGGAGTTTTGATACCAGCGGAACCACATGCTCGCGGACCTGTGAACGGAACTGCTCAACGTCGTCAGCATTATAGTCAACTCGTCCGAACTCCACATAGCGAAACTCGGTATATGATGGGAACCCAAGACGTTGCGCCTTTTCATGACGAAGCTTGACAAGTTCATCATAGATCTTATCAAGTTCCGTTGCGTGGAGCGTTAGAAAACCATACATCGCTTTATGAGCTCGTTCTCGGACGCCACTGTCGAGATCGATGAGCAAACGTCCAATGGTACTCAGATTGTAAGTTTCTCCATCCACCTCAATGTGTGCCGAGGCAGTTAGCTCGTTATAGGTACGACATAGCTCAGACTCGTGCACGAGCAGATCCTTGATAGACGGCTCAAACGTGAGACTGGCATTATGGAGACGCGTCAGGAAGAGTTCGCCAAAAGTTGCAGCGATCACACCACGATAGGGTGATGACAGGATGGACCGTGCAAACGCAATATCTAGCTCAGCGATAGATGGGCTGTTTTCATCATAGAACAGCTTTTCTTCCTTGGCTGCAACATCCGATACATTCTGCGTGAAATGCACTTCAGCAAGTGAGCCCATGGTACTCACGTTGATCCGATGAACATTCCAATCACGAACCACTTGGATAGCCTCTGCATCGGTGGTTGCCGACTCAAGTCGTTTCGTCAGCAACTCGTGTTGTTGCGTTAACTCCGACAGAACAGGTCGTTGATACGGGAGTGATGAAAACGTAGGACTAGACATGTAAAACTCCGGACGTAGGGCCAACGGTCATGCATCTCCGCGAAGAACGCGGATACGATCACGAACGCCGGGCACCAGAATGGAACGGGGGTAATTGACTAAGAGTGAATTCAAGATCTTCAGTGCGCTTGGTGTGTCACCGCGTCGCACTTGGATATCGGCAAGCAAACTCAACGAACGATCCCCGTAAATGGTTTCAGGGATTCCTTTGAGGATCTCCACAAGAAGGGGCTCTGCAGACACATCGTCGTGGAGTTCGATAAAAGCAACAGCTCCGTTCATACGGGCACGATCACGGAGGTCATTGTCCTTGGCTGAGGCGGCCGCTTGAACGAATTGGAGGGCCGCATCACGGTAGTGACGTCGTACAAGGAGTCCTTCGGCGGAGGCAATCGCGATCACGGTAGCAGAATCGTCCTGAGCAAGATTTATGAGGAGAAGCCGATCGAGAGCATCATTCGATGCTACAGACCCTGTTATAGCTGCAAGAGGGGCATAATACGAACGGGCCGAATCTAGGTTGCCATTCCACAGGAAAAGATCTGCTAAGCGAAGGCGAGCCAGATCGGCCCTGTCGGACACGATCACGGACGGACCACTGGCGAGGCCGCGGAGCGTTGAGATCGCATCAGCATCTCTCCCCATCGCTAGGTAGATATCCGCCAGACGTAATGCTCCGTCTGAAGAAACCGTTGTGCCCTTCCATTGATTGAGCAGGCGCATGAGTCGCTCGCGAGCTCCGTCCATATTGCCGATAACGTCGTCCTCGAGGATCGCCGAATGATAAAGGGCCTCTGCAGCAATTGGATGTTGTCCGTATTGACTGATGATATCATCATATCGCTCTACAACGATCTTTGCCTCTTGATGCGTGATCTTGTCTGTTCTTCTGAGCTTCTGCTCAAGAGCACGTGCTGAACCGTAGGCAGCAGACATACGATATCGTTGCTCCGAATTCTCCTTCATGATGATCGAATAGGCTTCGATGGCTACATCATACTGATCATCCATTCTAGCCCCATCTGCAAAGAGCAATAACTCCTGACCGCGTGGTTTTGTCATTTGGTCGAGCTGAGCAGTGACGTCGAGCGCTTTCTGCCAAGCTTTCGACTGTCGGTAGAACCATTGGCGAAGGCGTAAGACATCTGTACTGTTATTGGTCATCAGATCAAGTTCCGTCGAGATAGCTTCTGCACCTCCGTCATATGAAAGGAGAATGCTGAGTCTTCGTTGCACCCGTACCAAATCACCATCTAAGCCGTACATCGCTACTGCTTCACGAGCCGCTGTCTTGAGATCTCCAGTTACGGCAGAGAGTTGTCCAATCTCGTCACAATATGCGAGAGCATCGCCGTTGATGGAGCGAGCCGCCTTATACGAACGCAAGGCCATCGCATGAAGCATCAGCTGTGATTGCTCGGCACCGATCAACAGATGGGTGGTCTCATCATCATCTGAGAGTTCAATGGCTTTTTTCCACCAGTTCTCGGCGGCAGCCATGTCTCCGAGCCGTGCGTAGAGTGTCCCGGCCAAAATGGCAGTATTGACCGAGGGAGCGATCTTCATCTGCTCCTCGACTACCGGTGCTAGGGAGGCGTATTGTTGCAGTCCCGACAACGAACGTACAACACCCTGAAAGTACGAGTCGAGAGTGGGAGACGAAGCATGAAGTTCTTGATACAACCGAGCAGCGCTACGCAAGTCGCCACTGCGTTCATAGGTCTGTGCCATTCGCAACTTGTCGCGATCAGCAGAAGACTGAGCACCCGCGTCGAGCCCAAGAACGAACAAGAGGACCAGGATCGATATGATTAGGGGGCTTCTGATCACTGCATCCATTCATCTGAAAGCAGAGGTAGCAATGAGGCTTGTAATGGTGACGATGGGATGGTTACGGTCCCGTCTCGCAGAATCACCACGTCGATCTCTGTCCTCAAGCCAAGGACATCGGGCAGGTAGATGCCCGGTTCAATGGAGAATGAGGTTCCCGGCAGGAGTACACGAGTATCGTGGGTTTCATAGTCATCCATGTTCACGCCCGGACCATGGATCTCGGTGGTGATGTTATGGCCGGTACGATGGATAAATGCCGATCCCATGCCGGCCGACTCAATAACCGACCTACAAGCATTGTCAACTTCATAACCAAGTACTGGTGTTCCGGATGCAAAACGCTCCTTAACCAGAGCAATGGCAGCATTCCTACCTTCAACGATCATGTTGAATGAAGCAGCCAGATCTGCAGGTATTGCAACGCCGGTGTAGCCCACCCATGTTAGATCTGCATAAACCGATCCGGGAGCAGTGTTCTTGCACCACGCGTCGATAAGCACCACCATCTCTGCACTGATCTCAGAACTGTGGGTGTAACTCGGCGCATAGTGAGGCGAGGCGGCATTTGGACCGATCGCCACGATCGGTGCGCTATCGGTCACAAGTCCTCTTGAAGCAAAAGCAGAGACGATACGTTGCTGGACATCGTATTCTGTGATCCGTACGTTGTCCAGAATGCTCTGACGGATGAAACCGAACGCTTCCATCATTACATCACGAAGTTGCCCGGCTGTGACCGAGGCACCGGCCAGTTGCTGCTCACTGAGTACTGCGGTGAATTGCTGGGCGATATCAGCGGAAGAGACCACTTCTACACCAAGCGAACGAATAAACTCCACGGTTCCGGCATCTACCTTACTCGTTACCGGGATGGCATTCATCGGTGAATACTCCATGGCCACGGTTGAAAAGCCTTTCAATGCCGACGCAACCTGCGATTCCCATGAACTTCGTGTGTCGTAGAGTCGTTCTTCGATCGGGATGTGAGACAATGGAGTACACTCCATCCGATGAACGAGCTTTACGGGGTGACCCTGAGCAGGCACAACGACCATCCATCGACGCGTACAATGTGCATCAGGCGGAATGTCGAGCATCGTCCACGCCAGATCATTTGTTCCGCGAAAGTCATACATGACCCACGCATCAATGCCGGCCTTTCGCAATGCTTCTTGAAAAGGGGCGAAATGGACTCTCATAACCGCTCCGAGATATTGATGGTGATGTGCGAAACCAGACGGTGAACGGCCACAGATGGTGGAATACCACCAACTTCGACCTGGTCCTTAAGATCCTTCACGAGCTCCTTGATTCGAACATCACAAAGAAGCACGGCTAGGAGTTCGTGTTGTAACGCGCCGGAGAACCAGGTAGTTCTCTGTGTTCGGCGGACCTGTTCAATCGATGTACGACGAATGGTGGCAAAAAACTGTGCAATGAGATCGAGAACACTCGTAAGGCCGTCTCCTTGCACTGCACTGACACCAAGCACTGGCGGCGACCAGTCTTCAAGCGGGGGAACCATGAGGCGCAATGCGCTCGTATACGTTGCAATGGCCACTCTCGATGCCTGCTGATCAAGATCAGACTTGGTTACCAACAGACCGTGGGCAACTTCCATGATCCCACGTTTTATCCCTTGAACGTCATCGCCGGCTGTAGGCAATACAAGCAGGAGGAAAAGATCTACCATGTCTGCTACTTCGGTCTCACTCTGACCAACACCAACGGTTTCAACGAGGATCGTATCGTACCCTGCCGCCTCACAGAGAATGATCGCATCACGCGTTGTGGTAGCGGCACCTCCCAACGCAAGTCGAGACGGAGATGGCCGAACAAAGGCATGGTCATGCAACGAAAGATTCGGCATTCGAACCTTGTCGCCTAAAATGCTTCCTCCGGTGCGCTTACTGCTCGGATCAACAGCTAGAACGGCAACGCGACTGCCTTGTTCAACGAGCAAAAGTCCGAGTGACTCAACAAGAGTGCTCTTCCCAACGCCGGGCGATCCCGTCAATCCGATACGGCGCGTAGCTGTCGGTACTTCACTGCACAACTCAAGCAGTTCAAAGGCTGTATCGCGATCTGACTCCGAGCTACTTTCGATCAAAGACAGAGCGCGAGCCAACGCACGGCGCGATCCTGAACGGATCTCCGTGAAAAGGTGCTCGATGTTCTCTTCTCGAAGCATGATGCATCACTCCACGGTGACGCTTTTCGCAAGGTTGCGTGGCATATCCACATTACATCCTCGCTCTACTGCTATGTAATAAGCCAAGAGCTGTAGCGGAATTGAAGCAAGGATCGGCGTAAGCATCGGAAGTGTACGCGGTATTCGAATCACATGATTTGCGACCGAAGCGATATGCATGTCGTCCTCATCGGCTATCGCTATCACACGTCCGTTGCGGGCACGCACTTCCTCGATGTTGGACAGGATCTTGTCGTAGATCTCATCCTTCGGGGCAATGAACACAACCGGAAGCTCTGCATCGATCAATGCGATAGGACCATGCTTCATTTCTGCAGCAGGGTATCCTTCAGCATGGATATAGGAGATCTCCTTGAGTTTCAATGCACCTTCGAGAGCGGCAGGGAAGTTGTACCCCCGTCCGAGGTACAGACAGTTGCTGACGTTCGCATATTCAAGAGCTATCTGTCTGATCTCTTCCGAGCGGTCAAGGATCGTTCGGATCTGCGATGGGATGTTGGCCAACCCTTGGGCAACCTCTCTACCTTGTTCCGATGAGAGAGATCTCATGCGTCCCAAATAAAGCGCGAATTGCGTCAATACACAGAGCTGCGATGTGAATGCCTTCGTTGAAGCAACACCGATCTCAGGCCCGGCATGAAGATAGACGCCGGCATCGGTCTCTCTGGCAATTGTGCTGCCTACCACATTCACCATTCCGATGACAGTAGCCCCTTTCAACTTGGCTTCGCGAATGGCTGCAAGGGTATCTGCCGTTTCTCCACTCTGGGAGATGGCGATGACCACATCATCGGAGTGAATGATCGGGTTGCGGTAGCGGAATTCACTGGCGTATTCTACTTCGACCGGTACGCGAGCCAGATGTTCGATGAGGTACTCACCAACCAGACCGGCGTGCCAAGACGTACCGCAGGCAGTGATAATGATGCGTTTTGCTGATCGTAGCTTATCGATCACCGTTGCCAATCCACCGAGCTTGACGGTGCCTTCTTCGATCTGTAATCGACCCCTGAACCCGTCGTGGAAGGTGGTTGGCTGCTCAAAGATCTCCTTGAGCATGAAATGTTCGAAGCCGCCTTTTTCGATCTGTTCAAGCTCAAAAGAGATCTCTTCAACTACGCTTCGAGTATCAACATTCTCGATCGTCTTCGTCGAAAATCCATCACGACGTAGAATGGCCATCTCATTTTCGTTGAGATAGACCACCTGACGTGTGTGGGAGATTACAGCAGCCGCATCAGATGCAACAAGGTACTCGCCGTTTCCAATGCCAAGGATCAGGGGGCTTCCCCGTCTCGCTGCGATGATCATGTCCGGTTCATGGGTACTTAGGACCACAAGACCGAACGTCCCTTCAACCTCGGAGAGGGCGGTACGAACAGCGAGTTCAAGATCGTTGAGCGTTTCGTAGAGCATACCGATGAAGACGGCAAGAACTTCACTATCCGTCTCTGAACGGAATGTATACCCTGCATTGAGCAGCTTCTTCTTGATCGTGAGGTAGTTCTCAATGATCCCGTTATGGACCAAGGCGATGGACCCACTCTGATCGGTATGTGGGTGAGCGTTCACATCATTCGGGACACCATGTGTTGCCCAACGCGTGTGACCCACCCCAACGGTTCCGTTCATGGATGAGATATCGACATATTTCTCGAGATCGGCTACACGTCCGGCCTTTTTCTCGATCCGAGCACCACTATCGGAAATGATGCAAACGCCGGCGGAATCATAGCCTCGATATTCGAGGCGCTTGAGTCCGCTGACGATAAGAGGCGCCGCCTGCTGCGTGCCGATGTAACCAACGATTCCACACATAGAAGCAAAAATACAGACCAAGCTCACCGATACAGCGGCGTGGATTGTTTAGGAATGACAAGATCCCGCAATTGTTGTGCAGAAGCACCAAATCGCAAGAAAAAGCCTTGGTTGACGCCGATTGGTACCCAGTTCACCGATAGATACCAACAATGAATGCGCTTTGAGATGTCAATGATAGGGGAATTGAGCTGCCCTGTGATCAGATCGAAGGAGCCGACGACGTTCATGTCCAGGGATTGTGTGAGCGAAACCGATCCTCTGAAGCTGAGGTACAGCGATTGGGATACTACGTCCGGATTTGGTCGGGCATAGGAATAAACAAGCTGTAGACCAAGATCCCATGGCATGATCACAGGAGACCAACCCGGAGTGCGTTCTCCGAACAGGTCCACATCTTCGTCGCGGTAGTTCAATCGTCTGTCGAATCGCGACCGAAGATCTTCTCGAACACTGTCTTGGGCCGATGTATCAGCAACATTCGATCGTTGGTCAAAACTCACTCCCTGTGACGAAAACCGCGTTCCGAGCTGAATGCTCAGATTGGACAACCTGGCAAGCCCCTTACCAGCTTGAAGCATGGACGTACCCATGTCCTTCCACACCAAACGTCCGGTGGCAGGGTCCGGAACAAGGGCCTGATCATACACAGAGAACGCACCGTTGAGATTGAACTCTACGGCGTCCAGCATCGGGGTCCGAAGATTGAACGAGATCGGTGCCAACCTCAAAGAATCAGCCACCATGTTATAGGAGGTTGCAAAATTGAGCGTGAAGAGCTCAATGGCCTTATCAGCTGTATCTCCTTGTTTTACCTTGATCGCCACTCGATTGAGAAACGATCCAGTGAGAAGGAATTGCTGACGGGACGAGGCGAGTTGTCCTGCATCGCCGAACCGATTGTACCGGACGGTTTGGCCGGTGATCGGGCTAACATATTCACCGTAGAATCCCTTGGAGGGATCGGACTGATCAGGGATGTAGGCCAGTCCGATCGAGGGTTGGAAGGTATGTCGGATGGAGTTAATACCAAGGATCCGCGGATTGGCGAGGCCGTAGAGGAACGTGCTGGCATTGACGCCGAGGCCATAGGTGTACTCGCGGAAGAACCCCGACTCTCGAGTTTGGACGATCTCTGAGTCGAGCGGATTCACCGACTGCGTGTACCGTTGGAAGTACCAATTTTCGGAGTAGGAGATGGAGGGGGCGACGATGAAGTTGCCCAGTTTTGGAGTGACAGTGATCGATGGGCGGTGTTCCCACACAGATCGCTCGTTCACAACAAATGCGCCCGTATCTGTGGCGCGGTAGGAATTGTAGTTGTACCTGGCAGTGGATCGGTAGGAGAACTGAAGGTCACGTAACCAATGATCTCCGGAGATCAGTCCTTTAAGGGGCTGGATCTGAGGGATACCGAACGACACAACTGGTGTGTGGGTGATACTTCCCGTGATCATGTTTTGGTCGCGCGTATAGCCTGTATTGAAGGTCATTCCGTTGTAGAAGGTGCGTTGGTACGAGGCATTGCTTCGTGCATTCTGCCGAACACGATCGAGCGGATTGAGAGATGTGTTTTGGTAGAGTCGGTTCGATGTGAACAAGAGATCCAGAATGATACTCTCATTCGGACGAAGCTGCTGTTGGTGATTGAGTTCAACGCCGAGATTCAACGCATACGGATCGGTCACGTTGAACCGTGTGTATCCGAACGTGATCTTTGCTCTACCGGTCAGTTTGTCTCGCACGGCATAGTTGGTGCGATTATACAGCGTGAAACCGCCCTTGGTTGTCAGATCTGTGGTGAGCTCGGTATCGAAGTAGTCACTGACTGCGAAGTAGTATCCGAGATTTTGAAGGACAACACCGCGATCACTGGTGATCAACGGTGTTGGCATGATGATCCCTGATCTGCGACCGCGTTCCGTGCTGAAGAACATGCCAATAGGAAGTGCAAACACCGGAATATCTTCTACATACCAGATGATCGGATCGAGATAGATCTTGTCGTTCATCACAACCTTCATCTGCGGAGAGTTGAAGTAGAAGTGGGGATGCGGCGCATCACAGGTTGTGAAACATCCTTGTTCTACAAAGGCTGTGTTTTCATCCACACGTTTGATCTTGGATCCGTAGTAGTAGCCCCCTTCAATATTTGTCTCGCCGAACTGCACTCTACCACGTCGCGTAGAGAAATTGTACAGCATGGACCGTCCGGCATACTCCTCACCATTGTCGGAGAAGACAGGGAAGCCGGCTACCCTCCCGACACTATCTGTTGCCCCATCGGCCTGCATCGTGCTGGAACCAAAGTCCATGACGATCACTTCGGATTGCAGACGTTGCGTGCGATACTTCACATCCGCCGTTCCGCGAAGCCGGAGTTGCTTCTTTGCTACACTGAAGTGGGCAGTGTCCTTCGCTGAGAATACAACGATCGTGTCGATGCCCGATGAAGTTGTCTGTCCCTCCGCAGTGGTCACGCGCATGCTGTCAGGCGCTGTCTGCGGCGCCTGAGCACGAAGGAGAATGGCGGACGTCGCGAGGAGCACGACAACGAGGCGCAGAACCATCAGCGATAGGTCTTGCGAGTGAAGGATGCGGGGATCTGAACCTCAAATGAAGAGGTGATAGGTTCATTCGCCGTGACCTTTGTGAATCGGAACGTCACTGTTTGCTTCCGGTCGTCAAACGCAACATCCACGGAATGGGGGATGGCGTGACCGGAAACAAGACGTACATCACTAAAGGTGATGTTCATAACAAGTTGACCTTCTAGGCCCTTACGCTGATACTGCCTGAGGGTGCCGGTTGCCGTGTCAACAAGAGCGTATTCAACTCCATCAGTCCGTTTCGCAATGAAAAGGATCGAGGAGTCCTTGCGCCTGTCTCCTCGGACAAACCTTGAGAGGTCTCCGGAAAGTCTGCCCCGAACTAACATCTGAAGGTCGGTAACGGTCAGCGGAATAGGCATGGCTTGGGCAAGGGACGGTGAGGCCGGGTCACCGTCAAACACCTCACGCATGAAGTAGTTTACAACAACGAAGGAATCTGGTTGAGCATAGATCCGGGCAGCTGTGATACCGAATGGACCGCTGGTGGTCATCCGCATGGTGTCTTCTTCAACGAGAACCTCAAACGGGATCCCGCTCATGGACTGTTCGCCGGTAGTAGAAAGAGCCCCCTCGATCATAAGGGTGCGCACGTCTAGTCCCAATCCGGTTAGGACCGAGTCGGGCCGCTGTTCACTGCCGTAGACCGCGTGGGGAGTCACGCTGACGAGGGCAAGAATCAGTGGGAGAAGGGTGGACAACATCGTATGTTGCAAGGACATAGCCTACAAATATCCAACATCACGGGCGATCCTTCGTCACCGCGGAACCAACAGAAGCATACTTGTGTTCTTCTGTCCGATCCCAAAGGAGCCATGCATGATCTTCGTTACGCGCAAAGCAACCTTCTCAGCAGCACATCGGCTCTACAACCCAACGTTCTCCGACGAACGGAATCAGGGTGTATTTGACAAGTGCAATAATCCTCATGGCCATGGCCACAATTACACACTTGAGGTCACGGTCAAGGGGCTCCCTGACCCCCTCACAGGCTATGTGATCAATCTGAAGTTGCTCAAGGACATCATGGATGAGGCAGTGGTTGACAAAGTAGACCATAAGCACCTCAATTATGATGTGGACTTTCTGCGTGGCATTATCCCAACTGTAGAGAACCTCTGTGTTGTCTTCTGGCAGCAGCTCGAACACCGCCTGCCAAGCGGTGAGTTGCATATGATCCGGCTCTACGAGTCTGACTCGAATGTGGCCGACTATTTTGGCGCCCCGGTTTCGATCCCTCGATATGACCTCTCAGAAGTTCCTCTCGCAGACAGGATCTTGGTATGATGTCTATGGAAAAACCTCAGAGAACATCGCTTGTAGACCTCGACGATGAGGAACTTGAACGCCAACTACTACGCAAGGGGCACCTATACCCAACGGAAAGCACGGAAGGTCATCGTCTCTTTGATGCCAATGGGAACATGCCGATCAGCGATGAAGAGCGGCTCAAGATGATCGGTCAGGTCGAACAGAAGTTCGTAGAGATCTTCGATATCCTCCGCATCGACCGTAATGATCCCAACAGCACGGACACTCCGTTCCGGCTCTCTCGAATGTGGATCAATGAACTTCTTGCCGGACGCTATACACCCGCGCCAAAGATCACGGTCTTCCCGAACCGCAAGAATGTTGACGAGCTCGTGATCTCCAAGGGCATCAAGGTGATGAGTGTGTGTTCGCACCATTGGCAGCCGATATCGGGAACCTGTGCCATCGGATACGTTCCCCGTGATAAGGTCATCGGACTCTCGAAGTTCACGCGGATCGTAGAGTGGTTCTCCCGTCGTGGTCAGATCCAAGAGGAGCTTGGTGAACAGATCGCCGACTTCCTCGTGGAAATGCTCGATCCGATCGCACTCGGTGTAGTGATCTCCTCCAAACACTACTGCATGATCGCACGTGGTGTTGAAGCTCATGATTCCAGCGTGATGATCACATCCGTGATGCGTGGAGACCTGGCCACCAACCATGTTCTTCGAAATGAGTTCCTACAACTCATCGGTGAGCAGTAGGTTTGCGGTGTGATATCCACCCGCACTGAAGATCAATATTGGAAGAGAAACACCCTGGTCATCGGCGTTGACGAGGCGGGCAGAGGCGCACTTGCAGGCCCTGTGGCTGCCGCGGCCGTTGTTTTTGATCCTGATCGGATCCCGGCCGGACTCAATGATTCAAAGCTTCTCACCGCCGAACAACGCGCAACGTGCGCCGTTGAGATCCGTTCGTATGCCCGTGCTTGGTCCGTTGCACTGATCGACCAGCGTCGCATCGATGAGGTAAATATTCTTCAGGCCACCTTCGATGCCATGCACCAGGCAGTGAATGAGTGTGTAGGGGGCATTGGTCATGCCCAGCCCCTTCACTTGCTCATTGACGGAAATCGGTTCCGTGCTCATGAGATACCACATACGACCATCGTCCATGGTGATGCACTAGTTGCATCGATCGCAGCTGCGTCGATCCTAGCCAAAACCACTCGTGATGCTTGGATGATCGACATCGACAGGATCTACCCACAATACGGGTTTGCCCGACATAAGGGCTATGGCACGGCGGTGCATCGTGAGGTCATCTTGCAGTATGGAGCTTGTGATATCCATCGCGAGACATTCTTGAAGAAGCTACATGCGACGTCAACTCAGGGTGACATCTGATGGGAGATGTCCTCAAACTCGATACCCTCGATCTCCTTGTGATCCTGGGGAGTCTGGCTGCCGTCCTTGTTGCCGGGATTCGCGGTGCTCGCGGTACAAAGAATGGAGCACAGGCTGATTTCGTGCTTGCCGGCAGATCGCTAACGCTTCCGTTCTTCGTAGCATCTCTTGTTGCAACCTGGTACGGCGCAGTACTTGGGTCCGGTGAGTTCATCATGCGGTATGGCATCACCTTCATTCTGTGCTTTGGACTCCCGTATTACATCGTAGCCGTGTTTTATTCCCTTTGGCTGGCTCAACGCATCCGGGATTCAAAGGCCGTTTCCATCCCGGACCAGCTAGGCATGGCATATGGTCCAAAGGCCCGAACAGTTGCAGGGATCGTGATGCTCATCATCACCATACCGGCCTCGTATCAGCTCATGTTAGGGGTGATCGTCCAATCGATCACCGGATGGTCTCTGCTACTCTCGATCATCGTTGGGAGCATTGTGTCCCTGATCTATGTAGCCAAGGGTGGCCTGCGCAGTGATATCTACGCCAACGTGGTGCAGTTCATCATCATGTATGCCGGGTTTATTGCACTTGTGGTAGGGTGTATGTCTGTCTATGGATCTCCGGTCGAACTCTACCATTCGCTTCCCGAGCCCCATCTTTCCATCCCCGGAGTACTCGGTTGGACGCCGGTGGTTGGCTGGTTCCTTGTGGCCCTGCAGACCTTCATCGACCCAAATTTCCATGTCCGTGCGGCGGCGGCAAAGGACATTTCAACAGCAAAACGTGGAATCGTTGTGAGTGTTGGTTTGTGGATGGTGTTTGATGCGCTGCAGCTATTGGCCGGACTTTACGCTGTATCGCACATTCATGGTGTTGCTCCAACAGACACCTATGTAGCCCTTGCTCAAGCTGTTCTTCCATCGATGTGGAAGGGGCTTTTTGTTGCCGGAGTTATCGCAGCCGTGATGTCGACTCTCGACGGTTACGCACTTGTAAGTGCAACAACCATCGGACACGATCTCATCGATCCGTGGCGAGGAACAGCGCCGAGAGTCTCCTCCCTACGTATCGGACTCGTGATAACCAGTGTCGTGGGTCTCATTGCAGCTTGGTTCATTCCGAGCATCATCGATCTGATCTACAACGCCGCCTCGATCGTGGTGCCCGCGCTGTTATTGCCCCTTTTCATGAGTTTTTCCCGACGAGCAGAGAGATTTGCACACGTCATTGTCCCGATCATCGTCATTCCAGCCTTGGTAAGTGTAGCCGCATTCGCTCTTGACTTGGGCGAGCCAATGTTACTTGGTCTAGGCGCTTCCATTCTCCTCATTGCCTTTCGCAGCATTCATCGTGCGCCTACAACCATCTAGCGACAGATTCCTCACCGCATCGAATGCGATCTCTCTCCTGCGGCTCGTGCTGACCGGGCCGGTGGTCTATACGTTGTACTACGAGCAGTACTTGGCTGCCTTCCTTTTGTGCTGGTTCGGAGCGTTCACTGACTGGCTCGACGGATTTGTGGCGAGAAAGACCGGAACTGTTAGTGAATGGGGGAAGGTGATCGATCCCGTTGCCGATAAGGTGTTGGTTGGCGCTGTTGTTCTAATGATGTTGGTCAAGGGGCTCCTTCCTGTTTGGTTCGTAGTGGCCGTTGTAGCACGCGATCTCATCATTCTCGTAGCTGCTGTCTATGCAAGAAAACGAGTGAGTGTAGTGCTGCCATCGTTGATGAGTGGTAAACTTGCCGTCAGCGCCATCGCCTTGACAGGAGTTGTGGCAATGCTGGAAGGCGGACCTGTTGTGATTTGGCTCATCGGCCTGTCCTGTGGGCTTATGGCGCTATCTTTGTGGCATTACGGTAAGAGACTTCATGGGCTTCTTCGATAAGATCAAACAAAAGATCACCGGCGTCACTGAGGCGCTGACATTTGACCGGCTGAAGGAAGGGTTGACCAAGACCCGCGATTCCTTTGTCGGCAGGCTTCGTGCTGTCCTCTTCGCCGGACGAAAGATCGACGCCCAACTGTTATCCGAGATCGAGGAAATCTTGATCACGTCCGATGTTGGGGTGACCACAACAGACAAGATCATTGCTCGGCTTAAGGATCGCGTTCGTGCAGACAATCTCCAGGATGCAGAGCTGATATTGGACGTCCTCAAGGAAGAGATCGCCGGGCTTATCGCCCAATCTCCGTCCGCACAGGCAGATGCCACCTTTTCGATCGATGAGTCCAATAAGCCCCATGTTATCATGCTTATCGGCGTGAACGGGGTAGGGAAGACCACCACCATCGGGAAGATGGCCCATAACTATAAGAAGGCCGGGCGCAGCGTGTTGATCGGTGCTGCCGATACCTTCCGTGCGGCCGCAAACGAGCAGCTCGAGGTTTGGGCTACACGTGCCGGTGTTGATATCATTCAACAGAAACACGGCGCAGATCCGGCGGCCGTGGCATTCGATACATTGAATGCTGCTAAGGCCCGAGGCACGGACGTTGTGATCATCGACACGGCAGGTCGGCTTCATAACAAGCAGGGTCTGATGCAAGAGCTCGAAAAGATCGGGCGTGTGATGAAGAAGATCCAGCCGGATGCACCTCACGATATCTTCCTCGCTCTGGATGCAACAACAGGTCAGAATGCTCTTCAGCAAGCAAAAGAGTTCACCAAGGTTGCCCCCATCACCGGTATTGTGCTGACCAAGCTCGACGGTACGGCCAAGGGTGGGGCCGTGCTCGCGATCGCGGATGCAATGCAGATCCCTGTGCGGTACATCGGTGTAGGCGAGAGAATAGATGATCTTCAGGTCTTCGACGCTGCGACCTTTGTTGAGGCATTGTTCGAAGAGCGTTCATCTGTAGATGAGCAGCCGGCCTGATATGACACGCAAACGGTCACGCCGGTGGTTCTTCGTGACCCTTGTGGTACTAGCCTTGTTATACCTTGTCCTCATTGCTCGAGTTTTCCTCCTCGAGGCTGATATGTCGTTGGGACTTTCCCGAATAAGTGGTCCGGGTCTTCAAGGTCTGATCGTAGACAGATCCACCTATGTTCCGCCCAAGGACAGCGTCGTGCAACCGGGACAGCTTAGTATGCTCGTCGATGTGGTTGAAACTCTTGATTCGCTTCGAGATGATTCTGCTGACACGTTGGAAATGAGAACATCATTCGCAGACCTCCTTAATCGCTATACGATCTCCCTTAGCGAATACCGCTGGGTTCGAAGCGTCGTCAGCGGCGTTCGTGAGCAAGAAGTATCAAGAAAACGTCGTACCCGTGCTGATTCAACCAACACGCAACGGCTACGAATGTTCCTTCCTCGGCTCGAAGACCACGGAATGTTCTTCAGAGATACACTCGATCGTGAGGCCTTGGTACAGTGAGTGCCGATCTAATCGCCTCGCTCACCTATCTCCTAACAATGTTCTTAGGCATTGCCGCTCGTATCAGATCCAAGAAGTTCGGACACTGGCATCATGTTGCCTTTGCCGCCACGTGTCTTACTGGTGCGATCTCCGTGGTTATCCATCCCACGATGGCTCATATAATCCCTGCCACAGCATTGATGATCCTTCCATTCACACGTCCACGAACTTCACGAGTTCATGATGCGGTAGCTCTCCTTGGAGCCATAGGATGGGGGATGGTTGTATGGTAGGATCTGATGAGAAGAATCAACTCGTGAGCGGCACACTCGATTCTGAACTGAGCCTGCTTCTTTCGAGAGCTGTGTTTCGGAATGATCGTTCCGCCAAGGATCGAATAGAAGTATTGTTCTCGGATCACCCAGACCGGACAGTGAACCGCGAGGTCAAGGATCTTCTGGAGTGTTTTCTGCTGTTCAGCGCAAGACGGACACGTGAGTGTATCGACCGACTACTCACGATCATACGCGAAGATCAGAGACAGAAGAGCACTGACCTGTGGGTTGTGACGATGGTCTTGCTCATTCGAGCATTTCAACGTGATCGTCGCTTCAAAGAGGCAATGGCACTCCATGATGATTGGTCTCCTTGGTCTGAGAGTCTTTCATTGGAAGAGCAGGTTGCTCTCCATCGACACGTTGGAAACACGCTGAGTTTGATGCGAAGGATCTCTGAGTCGCAAGAGCATCTCTCAAAGGCGTATTCGCTCTCCGTCGATCTTCAGTCTGTTGAATACTCAGCCCTGATCTATGTCGATCTTGCCAACATCACGTCTGATGCCGGAGATACGGCAAAGGCGATCACGATGTATGAGTCATCTCTTCATGTCCTCGGAAAGTCGAAGGAAAATGCTGCGGACTGTATCATCATCCGTTTGAATCTTGCCTCTCTCTATCCAAGCGTCGGTAGGGATCAAGATGCATTGCGTGAGTACGACCTCTTGCTGGAGAAGCCAGAGGTAAAGCAACATCCAACTCTCTTGTATTCGGTGCAGCTCAACAGAGCGATTTCGTTAAAACGTCTTCGAAGACACGATGAGTCGCTTGAATCGTACCAGTCATTGCTTGAGATGACACGTGCCAATTCCAATGATGAGTTTCAGTTGCGGGCTCTTGTTGGGTTAGCCGATCTCTTGACGATACTAGGCACACAATCCGAGGCGCGTGAAATGTCGATGAAGGCCGTGGCTCTTGCTGAGACTTTGGGAGTGGAACCACTGAAATACCAGGCCATTGCAAACATTGCTGTGATCGAACACCAGGAGGGGAACACGGGCATTGCGATAGACCACATCCTAGCGTCATTCCAATGGATGACCGAGAATGGTGATCTTTCACATGCAATCGATTATGGACGAATTCTCGCTGAATTGTATACCGTTCAGGACCGGTATCAAGATGCATTTCACGTTCAGCGTTCGTGCTCGGAACTACACAGATCCATGTACGAGAAGGAGATCGAGCGGACGATCGAGTTGGCATCAGTGCGGTCACGGCTCGATCACGAGCGCAACGCAATACGATTTCGAGACGAAGAGCGCAACAAGATCCTCAATGCCGTCCTACCGCCACGTGTTGCGAGTAGGCTCATGGCTGGAGAAACGCATATAGCCGACAACATGAATGACGTTACAATCATGTTCGCCGACATTGTTGGCTTCACGAAGATGGCGTCATCGATGGAGCCGGAGCATCTTGTTATCCTCCTCGAAGATCTGTTCACGGAGATGGACAGGGTGTGCGCGATGTTTGGTTGTGAACGACTCAAAACGATCGGAGACTCCTTCATGGCGATCTGTGGAGCATCTGAATATCTACCGGACCATGTAGAGCGAATGTGCAAGGCCGCCCTCTATATCGTTAGTGGAAGGGCCACGATGCCCCTTGATCATTCACGATTGCGCATAGGGATCCATGCGGGACCTGTGGTGGCAGGAGTCATGAGTGGAGCACGGTTGTCGTACGATGTTTGGGGCTACACTGTGAATATCGCTTCGAGAATTGAGGAGAACTCGCAACCGGGGAGGATCCTCTGCTCAGAGTCTGTTGAACACGTATTGCGGAATGTGTCGGGGTTCACCTTTGAAAAACACAAGCCCCTCGACATCAAAGGCAAGGGGCTTCTTTCGACCTATTGGATTTCTTCTACTTCTTCGACGGAGGAAGAGCTGGATCGATCTCGGTTGTGATCACACGGACAGGCTGATCAGCGACACCGGTTGAAGGCGGCGATCCAATCGTCTTCGTCGAGACCCAGGCAGGTGTAAAGGACGTAAACGTCACCTGTGTACGCGTCTTGATAAAGCCGTTCGACACAGAGTCTGCAATCACCGTACCGGTAACGGTACGTGTCTTTAGACTGATCTTATTAGCGGCCTTTGTTGAATCGTTCATATAGGAAAAGGTCGAATCAACCGTACCCATATCACGATACGTAGTAAAGCTCAACATCGACGGTCCACCACCACCGATCGAGTCCTTCACAACGGCTACCGATTCAGTTCCTGGCGTCGATTCAGCTTTCTTGTCCTGACATCCAATGAGATGCACTAAAGCGAACACTGCAAATGCAGCAACTACAAAGACTCTCGTTTGCGAAACTCTCATGACCGTATTCCCTCAATTGTGGATAAATTCATCAACCCCGACTGAACATACGATAAAGAGCAGTTTATAGAGGTACTGGAAAATATGTCTTCCAACAATCTTCGTTCCACACTGCTATTTCTGGACCCGAAGAAGATCTCCGTCCTTCTGGACAGGTTTCGTAGTGGGGATGCAGACCTGCAAGTCCCACCTGTTCCTGCGCTGTGCCTAGCACTCGAGAGATACGTCGTCCATGATCTCGATGGGACGTTGGTTCTTCTGCAAAGCCTCTTTGACGAGCGTAGGCTTGGAAGGACCTCACCGTATAGTATCGCCACGGCTCTGCTACGTGCCCACGTGCTTTTGGACGCCGGTTCATTGGGTGAGGCCCTTACGGTTCTTGACGAGACGATGACATCACACCCTGAAGCAGATAGCGAAGAGTTGATCGCTCTGCATCAGAAGAGGGGATTCGTCTTCCTAGGACTTCAGCGTTTTTCTGACGCAATGAGTTCCTTTGAGATAGCTCATCAACTGGCATTGGAGGAGCAGGACGAGGTTATGGCGGCAAAGATCTATGCTAACATGGCCCACGCAAGTGTTGCAACTGGTGATGTGGTCCGTTCGATCACCATGTATGAACAGTGTTTGCTTACATTTTCAACGATGCCTGGGTCAGAGACAAGTCTCATCACAACACGGATCAATCTGGCATCGTTGTACCAAAACGTCGGCAGGAATGAAGAGGCATTAACGGTCTATGATCTTTTGGTCGAAGATCCTATCGTGCTCTCACGCCCGGCTCTCAACAGCGCAGTTCTCCTGAATCGATCGATCGCGCTCAAGCGACTTGAGCGGTTTTCTGAGTCGGCTTTAGCGTATTCAGCAGCACACGCATTCGCGGTGTCAACGTCGAACGTTGATGCACAGATCAGGTCGTTGATCGGCATTGCCGGACTCCAGAAAGTACTCGATGAACTCAGTTTGGCGCGCACAGCTGCACTCGAGGCGCTTTCCATTGTACAGTTGAATCCTGGACATCCACTCACTAACGAGGTGCAGGCCACACTGGCCGATATCGAATGGGCAGAAGGATCGAGATCCGAGGCTATTTCACGACTCCACACCGTGTTTGATGCTCTGATCGCGATCGAAGACCACCACATGGCGATCATCTACGCCAAGGACCTAGTTGATTGGTATGTCTCTGAAGAACGCTGGGAAGAGGCCTACCGGGTCCAGTCCGAGTGCGATCGTATACAGAAGATGGTCTACGAGAAGGAGGTTGAACGTACGATCGAACTCACGTCCTTCCGCTCCCGACTCGACAACGAACGCGAAACGATACGGCAGCGGGATGAAGAGAGAACGAAGATCCTGAACGCTGTGGTACCACAGCATATTGCCGACAGGCTTATGTCTGGAGAGACACGGATCGCTGACCGCATTACTGATGTGACGATCCTATTCGTAGACGTTGTGGGTTTCACCGAGATGGCCTCGACGCAGACTCCGGAGGTTCTTGTTCAATGGTTGGAGTCGCTGTTCACAAGCCTTGATGGTGTCTTTTCTCGATACGGCTGTGAACGAATCAAAACTATCGGTGACTCCTACATGGCCATCAGCGGTGCAACATCCCATAGCTCCGACCACACGGAGCATATGGTGCGAGCAGCGCTGGAGATCGTTTCTGGAAATGCTGACCTTCCCGTCGATGCTAGAAAGCTTCGCATCGGGATCAATTCTGGCCCGGTGATCGCCGGCGTAATGGGTGGTTCACGGCTTTCCTATGATGTATGGGGCGATACTGTGAACGTTGCCGCACGTATGGAAGAACATTCTCATCCAGGCAGAATTCTGTGCACCGCAGATGTTGCGCAGAAGCTTGCCATGCATCAGGAATTCTCACTAGAAAAAAGAGAGCCCCTTGACATACGAGGCAAGGGGCTTATGACAACGTATTGGGTGAATTCTAGTCGTTGATCAGGATCACAAGAACCGGCTGATCGGTGATCCCTTGTTTTGGAACGGAGATCGTTGATGGCTGGTAACCAGGCCATGGTGTGATCTTCACAGCCATGAGATCGGAACTCTGGAGGAGCGTATCTCCATGAATGCGCGAAAGGGGTGCAGATCCGGTGACCTTATACTTCATCAGATCCACATGTGCGCTGCTGTCCTTGGTGATTTGGAACGAGATCGTTCCTACTTGCTTCTTCGTTGAGAAGAGAGCGGCTTCATCCTGAGACTGCACGCCGAAAGATGCGAGGAGAATCACAGTACCGATGAGGATACTGCCTAAGAACAAACGTTGTACTCGACGTACCATGCCTTTACCTTTCTGTGTTCAGCGGATCACGCTGACATGAGTGTATCACCGGATCTGTGATCGTGTTCCGCCGAACATAAGGTTCTGGATGTTCTCACCCGCAAGAAAGTCATGCGGCCACCCCAAGACCACTGAACTCACCTCACGCAATCTCTGCATGTGATCTGCGGATAACACTACATCTAGGGAGCCTAGGTTGTCCAGCAACTGCTTTTCATTGCGTGCACCGATGATCGGGATCACGCCGGGTTGATGCTTCCGGAGAAATGCCAATGCAACTTGTGGCGAACTCACACCGAGTTCGGCTGCTACTTCAGCAACGACTGAGGCGATACGAAGATTTCGCTCGGAAAGGCGGAGGCTATCAGGCTTAAGCCGAACACCTTCTACGGACTTCGTCTGGAGGTACTTTCCCGATAAAACTCCGGCTCCGAGCGGGGACCACGGCGTAACAGTGAGTCCGAACGCTTGAGCCATTGGCAGCAGATCTCTCTCTGCGTCTCGGTTCACAAGTGAGTATTCGACTTGAAGTCCAACAAAGGGGCTCCAACCGCGCAGTTCAGCGATAGAATTACAACACGACACGATCCACGCAGGTGTGTCGCTGATCCCGATGTGGAGGACCTTGCCGCTGGAGACAAGGTATTCCAGACTCCTCATGAGTTCATCTGGCTGCATGGTATCATCCCAAGCATGAACCCAGTACAGATCGATATGATCGGTCTTCAATCGCTTTAGCGATTCATCCAGGGCCCTGACCATATTCTTGCGATGATTGCCGGCAAAGTTTGGGTCACCCATCCGCGTATACAGCGTGTATTTCGTTGCCACTACGAAATGATCTCTATCTGCAGAAAGGAAGTCACCCAGATAGGTCTCACTGGTACCCTCCGTGTATCGATTGGCCGTATCGATGAAGTTGCCACCGGCATTTGCATAGGCATCAAAGACCTTCTTCGAGGTTTCATAGTCGCTTCCGGTACCCCAATCATTGCCAAAGGTCATTGTTCCGAGACAGAGTTCAGAAACGCGCATTGCACTGCGACCAAATAGACGATAGTTCACGGGATGTTCCTCTGTGTGGTAGTTTATGCCGACCAAACTACGGATAGACACTTGGAGTTCAGATGCGTGTGATCTCATGGGCCATGGCGGCCGTCTTCATCGGATTCACAGTTGTGCAGTTCAACGACGCAGATGGCCTGATCTGGATAGCTGCGTATGGGGCTTGCGCCCTTCTCAGCGTGTTACGAGCCACTGGGAGAGTGCCGCGGATCGGAGCTACTGCCTGCGCTCTGGTCTATACCATCTGGGCAGTAGTGTTGTTCGGACAAACGAGCGGACGGTGGTGGGATGGTGAGATCGAGCGTGAAGTAGGGGGATTAGCGATCTCCGCGATCTGGTGTTTGGTCCTGGCAACACAAAAAAAGCGAAGCGAAATGTCACGTTTCTGATAGCTGACGGCACGAGGAAGTCAACACGACTCCTCAAGGACCGTCATGCGATCAGCATTTTTCTTCTTCCTCTTCGTCCCAGCCATTCTCACGGCACAGATCGCCGCAACGGTTGAGGTACGACTTTCACTCGGTGACGCGCAGACCCCGGATGGTCCACATGCGATCACTGTTCAGTGGTACGATGTGCCGTCAGGGGGCACATCACTCGCCCAAGAAGACCTCACGGTAGACCTCAGCAATGGCGAGGCAACGTTGATCCTTGGAACCACAAGCCCCTTACCGCTGAACGCGTTTGATAGGGGAGCTGTGTTCCTGGGCATCAGTGTGGATGGATCGCCGGAACGCTCTCCGCGCACTCCACTACTGCCCCAAGCATTTGCACGAGCCTCGGCATTCGCTGAAGTGGCTGAACGACTTTCGCCGAATGTGACCGGCATCGTTACCTCGATCAATGAGGTGGCGGGGAACGTGAAGCTTGTTGGTGGCGACGGTGTGAGGATCACACGGAACGGATCGATCATCATGGTGGAACGGGATTCAGCGATCGCAGAGCAAGGTGTGATCACTGGCACGGGAACCGAGTACACGTTCCGGATTCAGCCGAAAACAACACTTCGTTCTGAGCACGATGTCACGTTTCGAGTGTCTGCAGGCACTACAACAATACAGGCCGGTTGCACCATCGATACAACAACAAACACGATGGTCTTTGTGACCTCTGCACCACTTCTGAACACCGAACAGATACTGTGGGAGATCAGACGTTGATCACCACGTTTCACATTATCCAATTCATTGCAGGACGTAGTATGAACACGCACAAGACCTTGTCGACGATCATGATGTACATGATCATTCTCATCGGTACCCCGCTGCTTTATGGTCAGAGTCAGACCACCGGAACTCTGAATCTTCGAAACGGCCAACCGGCAACAGTTTCGCTCACACTTCCTTCTACCGGCGTCACAGGTTATACGATGTCGCTTCCACCGGTTGCAGGAGCCGCCGGACAGGCACTGACGATCCAGAATGTAACGGGATCAACCGCCACGTTGGAATGGACAAATGCGTCATTCTGGAAGCTCGACGGTACGTCGATCACCACCGGCGGTACGGGAGCCACTCAACAGTATCTCGGAACAAGCAATGCACAAGATCTTGTCCTTGCGGCAAATGGCACCGAGGCACTGCGATTGGTTGGTGTTGCTGGTCCAGGCCAAGGATTCATTGCTATTGGTACCACTACACCTCGCGCTCCGGTTGACATCGGGAAGAATGTACTGCTTTCAAACTCCGGTCTCCCTACAGAACTCCGCTTTGGAGAACCATCGGCCGGCGGTCTGAACTATACGGCCTTTCGTGCAACCACGCAGGCAGCAGACATTACCTATACCTTGCCTGACGCGCCTCCGCTATCTGATGGAATGGTGCTCACGAGCACAACCACCGGCACAATGTCATGGACAAGACCACTCCAGAATATCGTTCGAGGGATCTTCGTTCCCGTCGTTGGAAATTTTGTACATGTGATTCCAATGGGAACGAACATCACGAGCGGTTCGATCCCTGTTGTGACAATGATCAATCCACCCGGGACAACCATCGGTATCAGCATCACGGCCATCGATGATGTCAACGACACGATAACGGTAGAAACATCCGCGGCTCTGGGTACAGCCGACAAAATCGCTTGGTTGTTGGTTCACCCGTTCTGATCGATTCTGATGCTCTACCTCGCCACCATCGTACTGATCTCATGCAGCTTGCGACTGTCTGCACAGGGATTCAGTACAACCCGGCTGGAGTCAGTAGCAGCAATGCCGCTACTCATCGCACAACGCGCGCCGGCGGGACAACCGATTCGGTTTCTCGCCGGCGACAGCGGGTCGATCCGTGCATTGGAGATCGATGCTGCCGCCACTACATGGATTCGTGGACCGTTGAGTTTAGGAAACCTCGTTGGTGCCGCATCAAATGAACGTATGCGTATCGGTGCGCTTGACCCAACAGGTGGGATGGGACTTGTGATCTCACTGCTAGGTACGTCAGCAAGTACGGGGCTCCTTGTATCAGACATCGGAGCGAGTGGTACGGAGAATGCGGCCGTTGTCTTGCAAAGCACATCAAATGGAACCGGAACGGGGATCCGCATCGGCGGACCACTTGGATCAACGAGACCAACGCTCTCAACCGGAATAGACATCACAGGTGGCACCGGTCTGCGTTACAATGCTCTCTCTACAGGAAACGGAACGGCATTGGAGATCGGGGGAACAACACCGCCTCGACGTGGCATTGAGGTGGTCGCATCCGGTACGGCGCACATTGGTGTTCTGGCGTCGGCGAATACCAATGGCGCAGGCGTGATCGGGCTCTCGCAATCATCATCGTACACGAATATTCCGCCAACCGAACGTGTTGGCGTACGAGGTCACGCTGCAACAAATTCCACCATCTCCGCAGACACCATCATTGGCGCGATGGGAAGTTCGGTACGAGGTGGAACAGGCGGAACACTGACCACAAGCGTTGGCGTACTGGCACGATCCGACGCATCCGGAACGTCACATGCAGGTACATCGATCGGCATCATCGGAACAGCCACGGCCTATGCACCGGGGAGAGCTGTTGCTATCGGCGGGTTTTTTGTGACCGATGAGAAAGATCTCTCGATCGTTGCGTTGGGTGGTGACGTCTATCTCGGAAGCAGCGATGATGCTCGCCCCCTACAACTCACGAGGTCAACTGCGAGCGGTTACAACGGTCAAACGCGCACCTATGTCTACGACCTCCATGCCAGCGGTCACGTCGAGGCCAACTCAATGGCAATCACTGGTGCAGAAGAACTCGCTCCCGGGCCAGGAGTAGTGAACAACCATCCAACAAGCGGATCGACCGTTGTGCGGATCGCTGCTGATGCCACAGTGACCGAGCTAACCGGTTGTGCAGGGGGCAGGCCCGGACGGATCATGGTCATCATAGCAACAGCCGGAGTACTTCGACTAACGAACGAGGGGGCAGGCTCTCTTCCTGAGAACAGATTCAGACTGCAGGGGGCGAATGATCTGCTCCTCCCACAAGATGCGTCGGCCATACTCTGGTACGACGAGGAGATCCAGCGATGGCGAACACTATCATACTGATCCTTGTTACGCTCCTGTCTACGTTGAATTGCACGTCACAGATGATGTGGACGGGATATCAACAACGTTCTTCAGCTGTCATTGAACTGGATCAGTGCCGTCGAACAATGGTTGTGCTTGACGCGTCGATCTTTCATCGCGGCGACAAGATCCTCCTACACCAAACAACGAGTAACGACAATCGATTCGTTGGGCTCTGCGAATACAGCGTGGTGGATACCGTCATCGGCTCAGTTGTCTACCTGGAAACCTCTCGTGTGCATACCTATGATGCGCGGAGTGGACTGCAAGCAGTGCGGATTCTCACGGCAAAAACGGCAATGATCACTGACACGCTTCGCACGATGCCGTGGAACGGAATGTGGGGAGGCGTCATTGCACTCGAATGCAAGGACACGTTGATCGTAGATGGAGTTGTGAATGCGGATGCCTGCGGTGGCAGGGGCGGACGTGTTGGCATCAATACGCTCGACACCGCAGCGTTGATGGACACTATCGACATCAACGATAACCGGTGTTCCGGAGAAGGGCCCGGAGCCGCCCGAGGTGGATGGGCACGAAATGCAGGTGGTGGCGGCGGTGCTCTTGCGGGTGCAGGCGGAAGGGGAGGCGACCAAACATCTGCCTATGGACAACTTCCTCGTGGTGGTAGCGGTGGCACGTCTGTTGAAGATACCAGCAGCGCTACACGGATCTTCATTGGCAGCGGCGGTGGAAGCGGGCATCAGAATGACTTTCATGGAACACGAGGGGGTCACGGTGGTGGCATCATTCTCATCTCCGCTCCCATCCTCATTCTCGGACAGAGATCGTCATTCACCGCACAAGGCGGTCTAGCACAGAATGCCTACGAAGATGGCGCAGGAGGTGGCGGGAGCGGCGGAACCATCATTCTCAACGTAGACTCTGCCGTGGGACGTTCCTCTGTGATCGTGAGCGGTGGCAACGGCGGAAGCACTAGCGGCGTGCTCTTTCATTACGGTCCGGGTGGCGGTGGAGGGGGCGGCGTATCTGCTTTTCGCAGTCGCCGTGTTGCAACCTCATTTACAGAATCCGTCATCGGTGGAGCAGGCGGCACATCTACGTGTGACGTACTATCCGAGAGGATCGCATTCGGTGCACAAGCCGGGGTAGACGGAGCTTCAACATCAGCACGCTCCATACCCACGGGCAGACGACGAACACAGCGCGTTGCAATGCAAGCACGAGACACGCTCGTTACCGAAGGCACCTCAACGATCATAACAGCAACAGGCGGTGTCAGCTATCGTTGGATTGACAACGTTGACTCCGTCTCATCAAACGGCAACAGCGCGCAGACACGACCGATCTACCAGCCAACGTGGTGTACGGTAGAGATAACCACCGAAGACGGATGTATCGTTGTGGACTCGATCTTGATCTCTCCTCGCGTGTCAGCATTGCCGAAGTTGATCGTTCAAGCTGATAATGCGCATGGGGCTCCCGGAGACACCGTTGATCTCTACATTCGGATCAGAGCGGAACCCATAAACCAACGAACAGTGAATGGCATCGTGCATGTATCAATGAGAGCCACCACGTTGATCCCCATCCGCAGATCGAGACGTATCAACGATACCGTGATCTCGATGGAGTTTCCGTTCACGTTGAATGCGCGGGCGGGAACAACCTACAGAAGGTCAAGCGCCAGAGTTGCCCTGGGCGATTCTTCGCAGATCATTCTTCGGATCGATAGCGTCCAGCTCGATACTACAACACGCGATCTCGTTCTCGAACACGGACGATTCACGCTTGATGGTTTATGCGATGAGCAGGGAAGAGTGCGTCTTCTTGGTCCATTCGAACCACAATACTCCGTGCGCGGACGTCAGATCTTCGCTGAAGTCGATGAGTTGATCCTGACCGATCTGCTCGGCAAAACAATTCCGCACGATGGCGTGCGAACAGGGAGTCAACTCAGTACGTCCGTTCCTGAAGACGTGCACGGACTCATCTATCTCACGTTGATCAAGAATGGTAGGCGACGAACAATGGGGATCATGATCGAATGATCACTTCATGGTGTTCTTTAAGTACAGAGCCACAACGCCCCCAGACATCCATCGATCCTGCACAGTGTTCGGGATCCTACCTGGACCCATTGAGACATTACCAAGAAGGACATCAAGGTCTCCATCTCCGTCAGCATCGGCGATATCTGAGGCGAGCCACCGTCCATCGGCGGCATGAGCCACCCTCCATGTATTCATATTCGCCCTACCAACATTGAAATCGAAACGAATGAGATCTACATCTGAACGATCAAGTCGTGGGAAAAATGAGAACGAGAGCATATCCTGGGTTCCATCGCTATCAAAGTCGCGGACAAAGGCACCGTAGGCACCGTCGAGATGTTGGAACGATCGTTGGGTGTACACACCGTTCTTATCAGAGCCGTAGATGTAGACTCCGTGATAGGGCTTGAAGGGTGGGTCTTCGTAATCGCCGTTGTCTCCCGTTGTGATGATGATCTCCAGTTTCCCGTCATCATCCACGTCGTAGAAGGAGAACGACGATGATCCATAACACGGCGGGAAGGTGATCAATTCACGGGCTGTGTAACGCCCCTTGCCGTTGTTGATATATGCCACAAGACCTTCTCGTGCCTGTGCCATGAGAACAACGATATCAAGTCGTTTGTCGCCATTCACATCACGCAGCTCTGCTCGAATTGCTCCGGGTTGTGCTACCAATTCATGGTACTTGGAACGCCCCTTCGCATCGATCTCATACCAACCGAAACGTCCGATGAGATTTCCGTATTCGCAAACGAGATAGTCCTTGCGAGAATCACCGTTCAGATCAGCAACCGTGACGCTTGTGGGGCGACGCAATGAGTCGAGGATCACCGTAGACGTGGGCACATCCTTAACCCACGTGATCTTCACGAGACGGCCGATGGCGGAATCATGCGGAAGCAGCTTGCCCATATCTGTGACGTACCAAGCGTCCGGCTGAACGTCGACACTTGAAGGCGGACCATTGAGTGATACACTGGCAACGGAATCACCATTCATGTTCAGGACATTCAGGGCATTTCCAAAGCCATCACCAATGATCATTCGTCGACGTTGTGCGTCGAACCGAACCACGGTTGTCATTGGCACGTCGATCGTCTTCCGAAGAGGCATCGATTGGAATTGCGATGTCACACCCTTCACATGGATCAACGGTGGAGAGGGAAGGACAGCCGGAGCATTGTCGATATACCACTGCGCAACACTGAACCACTCATCCTCCGTCATCGCCGGAAAGGTCGGATAGAATGCCTGTAGATCATGCGGCAGTTTATCACGCTGAGGGATCTGATCCATCCCCAGGTATTGACGCATCACCGGAAAGACCTTGGCAACCCACGTCGACTTATCGAGATGTTCAGGAAGGGGCTTCAGGTGACACGATACACAATACTTATCGGCCAATTCCGCACCGTTATCGGAACGAGACCTCGTGATGGCAAGCCCTCCGGCAACGGAGGCCATGATCACAACGATCGCAACGATAATCTTCACACTCAGGCCAGACCACAACGGGCGAAGATCTGATCCACGTTCTTCAGCATGCGAGCATCATCGAAAATGGCATCCAGCTCTTCAGCTGAGAAGAACGACATGATCTCCTGATCGGCTCCTAGTGTCTCGCGGAGTGGAGTCTTGGTCTGCCACGTCTGCATGGCATTTCGCTGCACCATCTTGTACGCGTCTTCTCGCGTGACATCCTTGCGAACAAGTGCCAACATCACACTCTGCGAGAATGGCAGGCCGTGCGTGAGTGCAAGGTTGCGCTTCATTGCTTCTGGGTAGACAAGCAACTTATCGATGAGACCGGTCGCTAAATGAAGCATGTAGTCGAGAGCGATCGTTGAATCCGGACAGATCACGCGTTCTACTGAACTGTGGGAGATGTCTCTCTCATGCCAAAGTGCATTGTTCTCAATGGCGGCCATGGCATTACCACGTAGAATGCGGGCCATTCCGCAGATGCGCTCACTAAGAATAGGGTTGCGCTTGTGTGGCATCGCCGACGAGCCCTTTTGTCCGGGCGAGAAGTACTCTTCCGCCTCCAGCACTTCCGTGCGCTGAAGGTGTCGTACCTCGGTGGCCACCTTTTCTAGGAAGGCGCCAATGATGGCAAGAGTGGTCAAGAACTCCGCATGACGGTCACGTTGGATCACCTGTGTACTGACCGGTGCAGGTTTGAGTCCAAGCTTTGAGCAGACGTAGACCTCTACATCCGGTGAGAGGTGTTCAAACGTCCCAACAGCACCGGAGATCATCCCAACGCTGATGGACTCAATGGCGCGTTCCATCCGGGTGATACTGCGCTTACACTCTTCATACCAAAGTGCGAGTTTCAATCCAAAGGTTGTTGGCTCTGCATGGATGCCGTGTGAGCGACCGATACAGACCGTGTATTTAAACTCGGTTGCTCGTCGAGCCAGAATGTCGCGAAGCGTGATGAGATCGGCAAGGATCAATTCACCGGCCTGCTTGAGTTGAACACCGAGACAGGTGTCGAGAACGTCGCTCGACGTCATCCCCATATGAATGAATCGCGATGCAGGTCCGACATATTCCGCCACATTGGTCGTGAAGGCGATCACGTCGTGCTTCGTCACCTCTTCGATCTCAAGGATACGTTCAACGTTGAATGCTGCCTTGGCACGGATCTCTGCAACTGCATCCTTGGGTATCACGCCGAGCTCAGCCTGAGCTTCGCAGGCAAGGACTTCGATCTCAAGCCAGATAGCGTATTTGTTCTCATCGGACCAAATGGCCCCCATGTCGGGTCGAGTATACCGTTGGATCATTGTTTCGAGGCGTTGTTGGGGAAAGGCGAAAATAGCGAATAGCGAATAGCGAATAGCGAATAGCGAATAGCGAATAGCGAATAGTAAAGAGGGACTGTGAGTTTTGTCATAGGATAGCGAGGGTGATTGGGGTGAACTTGAAAGCAACAACGAAGGAGTTTGCCATGAAACCGATCAGATTCATCCAAACAGCAGCATTTGTGTTGATCCTGGTGGGGTGCGGGCAGCAGCAAAAGACATCGGAAGCCCCGTTAAAAGAGGTTCCGCCACTGACGGCTCAGGAGGAACGCGACCTGCTTGAACAGGCCACCGGAATATTCGGCGCACTACCGGATGTGATGCCGGGGGCAGAAGGGGATACGCCGGAACAGATCGCACTCGGAAAGAAGCTCTATTTCGACACCAGATTGTCGGTCAATAACACGCAATCGTGCAACACGTGCCATAACGTGAATGAAGGAGCTGCCGGAGTCGACAACGAGGTCACATCGGCCGGTGCCGATAAGGTTCGCGGTGCTCGTAACTCGCCGACAGTTTTCAATGCCGGATATCATTTCGTGCAATTCTGGGACGGCAGAGCAGACGACCTCAAGGCACAAGCGAAGGGACCGATCACCAACCCGGTGGAAATGGGAATGCCAAGTGCAAAGGCCGTTGAAGAGAAGATCCGTTCGATCGATGAGTATACGCCTCTCTTCGCTGCTGCATTTCCCAGAGCTCGTAAGGCTGTGTCGTACGACAACCTGGCTCATGCCATTCCTGCGTTTGAACGGACGTTGCGAGCCCCTTCAAGATTCGACGACTATGTACTTGGTGCATCAGCCAAGTTGACGAATGAGGAAAAGCGGGGATTGAAGACCTTTATCGAAAGCGGTTGCATCACATGCCATAATGGTCCGCTCTTCGGTGGAAGTATGTATCAGAAACTCGGCCTTGTGAATCCCTACGACACGAGGGATGCCGGACGTTTCGGTGTTACTAAGGACCCATCCGACAGCTTGATGTTCAAGGTTCCATCATTGCGACTGATCTCCAAGACCCACCCATACTTCCACGATGGTTCGGTGCCAACACTCTCAAGGGCGATCGAGCTCATGGGGTGGCATCAACTTGGAAAGAAGCTCACGGCGGATGACATCGCGTCGATCGAGGCGTTTCTAAAGGCCCTTTGAGCGAACCTCGAACTCCTGCTGATACTCAGGAACAAAGGTCATCGCATCGTTGAAGGGGGCTCCTGCCTCCAACAGTTTCCATGCTGCAAAGGCCACAAAGCGCGCGGAGAGTCGGGTGAGACCACTCACCGGGTTTGGTGTGAGTTGAGAGGCTGCCGGACCAACCACCAGGGTGGCGTCACTGAGATGTTCCTTGACCTCGTGCAGCGGCAGGAGTTCCACTGCAGCAATATGGGTAGGATCCTCAACCGGACTCGTTGCAACGTAGTACAGATCTCGATGTGAAGCCACCACAGCGGTGATCGTGGCAAACCTGCCGATGCGCGCTACTTCAGTACCGGCATGCATAAGTGCCGTGAGCGTAGGAACAGCAAGGAGGTTTGGTTTCCCGCTGAAACAAAGCCCCTTTGCAAATGATACGCCGATGCGAAGACCGGTGAATGAGCCGGGTCCGGCAGAGACGGCTACGACATCGATGGAGTCAAGCGCTAGTCCTGCATTCGACACCACATCATGAACACACTTGCTCAACATCTCATCATGGACGTTGGCCTGCAGGATCTCTATGGAGGAGACAAGAGACCCATCAACGGAGACCGCAACGCTACACACGGACCCTGATGTTTCGATCGAAAGAAGTCTTGTCATAGAAGTTCTTCCGTGGGTTCTTCACGAGGAGCGGCTTGAGATGAGAATTGTTCGAGAATGTTGATCGCCTCTTCGCGCCTACCCAGTAAGACCTCGATGAGCAAGCGTTTTCCATTCTGTACGAATCGAGCGTTCGGGATGCTAGTGAGCAGTGGAAGGATCTGTTTGAAGACCTGACCATACCACCGTGTATCGGAGTCGGCAGGGAGCTCAACAAGAAGTCGACCATCCTTCACATTCACACGTAGGAAGCCACTCGGAAGAGCTGCGATCCGCAACCGCACTGCGAACAGAAGTTCCTCCGCTTCCTGAGGAAGTGCTCCGAATCGGTCACGGAGTTCATTGAAGACGAGATCCACCTCGCGCTGCTCATGCGCGTTGTACAAACGCTTGTAGACATCGTACCTGTCGGTATCACCCGGTATGTAGGCCTTTGGCAGGAGGGCATCAGCATCAAGTTCTACGGCGATGTCTTCATTCGTGAAGTCATCGGTTAGTGCCTTGGTGCCGGCAAAGAGCTGTGAGAATTCTTCGTGACGGAGTTCGGTGACCGCTTCGTCCAGAATCTTCTGGTACAACTCAAAGCCCATATCCATGATGAAACCACTCTGCTCGCCCCCTAACAGATTACCGGCACCACGGATCTCGAGATCGCGCATGGCAAGCTGGAATCCGGATCCGAGGTCTGTGTATTCTTCCAGGGCTTGAAGTCGACGAAGTGCGGTACGAGAGAGAGTATGCGGCGGGGGAATGAGGAGGAAGCAGTAGGCTTGGGTATTTGAACGTCCAACTCGACCCCTCAACTGATACAGCTCGGCAAGACCGAAGTTATCTGCGTGTTCGATGATCATGGTGTTGGCGTTGGGGATATCAAGTCCCGACTCAATGATCTTTGTTGCGATGAGCACATCGAACTTGCGTTCAAGGAATCCTTCCATCACGTCTTCGAGATGGTCGGACTCCATCTGACCGTGAGCCATGGCGATGCGCAAGGTTGGGACAAGCATCTTGAACTTCATCATCAGCTTATCCATGTCATGGATACGATCAGTAACGATGAATGCCTGACCGCCACGTTCGAGCTCACGTAGCAATGCTTCTCGCAGAACGTCATCGGCCCATTGTAATATCTCGGTTCGGATCGGGAGCCTATTGCGAGGGGGCGTTTCGATCACGGACAGGTCACGTGCACCCATGAGCGAGAAGTTGAGCGTCCGCGGAATAGGTGTTGCTGTGAGAGTGAGTGTATCAACCGATGAGCGGAGCTGACGGAGTTTCTCTTTTGCAGCAACGCCGAAACGATGTTCTTCGTCGATGATGAGGAGGCCAAGGTTTTTGAAGTCTACGTCCTTGCTCAATAAGCGGTGTGTACCGATAACGATATCCGCCTTCAGCGACTTGATTCGTTCAAGGATCTCCTTTTGCTCTTGTTTGGAACGGAAGCGAGAAAGCACGTCGATCGTCACGGGATATCTGTGAAGTCGGTCGCGGAAGGTCACACCATGCTGTTCGGCAAGGATCGTTGTTGGCACCAACACGGCAACTTGACGACCCGCTTGTGCAGCCTTGAACGCTGCACGCACGGCCACCTCTGTCTTGCCAAATCCCACATCGCCGCAGACAAGCCGGTCCATCGGCGTTGCTTGCTCCATGTCGTACTTCACTTCCGACGTAGCGCGTGCCTGATCGGGAGTGTCTTCGTATTGGAACGACGCTTCAAACTCCTTCTGCCAGACGGTATCCGGAGCAAAGGCGAAACCGGGTTGTGACTTTCGTTGAGCATAGAGTTTGATCAGATCACGGGCAATGTCCTTGATCCGCTTCTTTGCCTTGGCCTTCTTACGTTCCCACTCTGCAGACCCGAGCTTGCTGAGCTTAGGGACAGCCCCTTCTTCACTCGCATACTTTGAGAGTTTATGAACGTAGTTCAGATGAACGTAGAGATTGTCTCCGCCATCGAAGACAAGCTTCACACATTCAACGGCAGATCCGTTGATCGTGATCGTGTCGAGTCCGTCGAACTTTCCGATGCCTTTGTCGGCATGGACAACGTAGTCACCCCGGTGCAGCTGCTGCAGATCTCTGAGCGAGAATCCGCCTTCTTGCTTCTTTGTTCTTCGCTGCGCACGTTGTCTGCCGAAGACCTGGTGTTCGGTAAGACAGGCAATGCCGAGCTCTTCCCAGAGGAATCCTTCGCTCATTGCAACGCTTACCCAACGCATCCCATCGATGGTGCGGTGATAGATAGCCCCGTCATCAGCGTTGTCTTGTTCTACTTGATCAGCCAAGGCATCGCAGAGTTCACGGATGCGCTTTACGTTCTGATGTCCGTCTGCACCGAGCGTGACGGTTACCTTGCGCGACTGTAACTGTGATGCCGAGCGCAGCAGCATTTCGATCGTTGCGCCATAGGATGGCTGTGCCTGTGTTCGCGCCGAGATCGCAGCCTCACCAAGAGGATTGATGCGAAGGGTAGGCCATTTCCAGGTTGAGGGGTCTACCGAGATCTCCATTCGATGGATCTCTGAGTCGATCGCCTCCGGTCCATCGAGTACGAGGATGCAACGTTGTGGTACGTGATCCATGATGCCGCTCGTAAGCGTTTCATCATCTTCGTGGTAGACTCGTCCGAGGAAGGCGGCGTTTTGATGTTCACGTATCGATCGTTGGGAAAGGGGCTCAAACTCGCGTATGGAGTCAACGGAGTTGCCCCAGAACTCGATGCGCAATGGATTATCCCACCCTCCGGGAAAGATGTCCACGATGCCACCGCGCACTGCGATCTCACCCGGCTTGGCTACAAAGTCTGTGCGTTCAAAACCGGCAAGGACAAGCCCCGTGACAAAATCTTCGAACTCAAATTCAGCACCGCGAGCGATCTCGATCCTAGCAGAGGAGAGATCTGTGAGAGCCGGCAGACGAAGGGCAAGAGCGGAAGCCGAAGCAACAACAACGAAACGCTCTCGCTCCCGGAGTCGAGTTAGGGCATCAACCTGTTCATGGTGGACCATGCCACCGGCCGCTAGCGCGCTGTGTCGGATGGCACCGTGGATTCCCGCTACAAGGTCCGGACCTATCAGGGCTGAAAGATCGTGAACGATGTCGTCCACGTCCTTGTCATCCGACGTAAGGACAACAAAGGGCAATGATCCGAGGGACCATAGGGCTGCGACCATGGAGGCGCGTGCCGACCCGGTCAGCGTCTTTACCGAGACTGATACGGAACGAGACAAGGACTCGGCGGCCTGGAGGACAGGTTCTGAGTTCTTGAGGACATCGAGGAGGGCAGAATAGTCTGAACGAATCGCGTGCATCCTTCGAAGTTACCCACTTCGTAGTTTTGCATTGATCTCTCACCTGAACATCATGTATCGCATTAAATACCTGCTCGGCTCTCTGATCGCCGTTTTCAGTCTGGTCTACTTCCTTTTTGGGATCGTAGGCTGGTACCGAGGCGATTCGGCATACATCGACGTTTTGACGTGCTTCATCTTTGGCTCCCTGCACATCGGTGGGGGAGGATGGTTGCTTTTGAGCAGTTTGCGTGAGTACAGGTCAGAACGCCAACGTGTTGATGCCATCATGCGTCAGCTCATCAGAACCAATGCCGGCAGAGTTGTTGTCACGGATCTAGCGCGCTACGCCGAGATCCCCGAAGAAGATGCCCGTGAATACCTCGAGAGGCGGTCGCAGGAAGATGTTGTCTTCCTCATTGAAGGCCGCAACGGGAAAGACACCTTCTTCTTTGGACAGCAATACTGGAATAATTGACGCGGTTTTATTTCTTGCGCATGGAGTCGAGATACTCCTGCATCATGCGCTGACGTTCCATACGACGTTCATAGCGCTCACACATACCGCCGTTGAGCACCATTACGATCAGGACGGAACCGAAGACGATGCCAAGGACAACTGGTATCCATGTGTTTCTGGATCGTTTGTCTGTCATCGACGCGGATCCGGAGTACGGAAGGCAATCGCGCACCACTCGGTCTCTGCTAAACTATCGGTGATTGTGCATCCCAACTCGAGGAACGGAGCGGCAACCTCGTCCTTATCATACTTCAAGATGCCGGAGATCAGGATCACACCGCCGGGGACCACGGCATTGACGAATGACGGTGCGAACGGGATCACGAGGTGACGGTAGAGGTTGGCGGCCAAACCATTACAGGATGGTAGCGTTACGTCCTGCAACTCCGCCAGTTCCAGTCGAACGATCTCCTTCACATCATTGCGCTCAACGTTCTCCTGACTGTTGACAACAGACCATTCGTTGTTGTCGAAGGCATACACATGCGTGGCACCAAGCTTTGCCGCGAGGATCGCCAAGACACCGGTACCCGTTCCCACATCCACCCAAGTATCGCCCGGCTTTGCGTATTGCTCCATGAGTGTACACATCATGCGTGTTGTGGCATGATGT
The DNA here is from genome assembly GCA_016707005.1 of Ignavibacteria bacterium. Taxonomy (NCBI): domain Bacteria; kingdom Pseudomonadati; phylum Ignavibacteriota; class Ignavibacteria; species Ignavibacteria bacterium. Next base: position 130,975 of record JADJIQ010000004.1, on the reverse strand, counting down.
CCCGTCCCGAACGACATCTTCGGTGTGATGATCAGCTTGAGCGGCAGATCATATTCATCGGCACGCCACTCGGGAACGATCACAATACGGTCATTTACCACCACTGGATCGATACTCGCTTCCCATTCAGCGTTCCAATTCTGATCGTCTTCGCTTCCGAGCTTTTTGAGAGAAGCAGAGAGCCCCATTTCCACCATTTCACTGATGATGGTTTCGGTGTAGGCCTCTTGCCAATCATTCTGTTCAAAGCAGACCGTGCACTCATCCACCCCTTGTTCAATACCAACAAGCGGATATCCGGATAGTACGCCGAGGGCTATATCCATCTGCTCTTCCGGGAGAGCGAGTGTAAGCATAACGTATCGCTTGGCCATGTCCATCCGTTGTAGTTTTGTGGAGCGAAACTACGCCATCGGGTTTACACCACCACAGAAGAATCGGAGTATACGTGACAAACACAGAACGAGCGCTGCGTGTAAAGCTCCTGGTGATGGATGTGGATGGAACATTAACCGATGGGGCAATGTATTACTCCGAGCGTGGCGAAGAGCTTAAGCGTTTCAATACCCGAGACGGAATGGGCATAACGTTGCTTCACAGGGCCAGTATCCAAACGGCGATCATCACCAGTGAACACTCGCCCGTGGTTGTGAGGAGAGCTGAGAAGTTGCGGATCCAGGAAGTGATGCTTGGGTCAAAGGATAAGACCACAACATTGCTCGACATGGCCCGTCGTCTGTCTCTGTCGCCAGAAGACATTGCGTATATTGGTGACGATGTGAACGACCTCCATGTCATGCGACTTTGCGGCTTTTCGGCCTGTCCGGTCGATGCTGTTGAAGCGATCCGAGAGACTGCACACATGGTCTGTCAGAAGCCGGGTGGTAATGGGGCAGTTCGCGAATTAGCAGAATTCATTCTCGTTGCTCAGAACAAGCCAATAACGCTGCCTGAGCGATGGTAACTCCAACGGAGGACGTCATGGAAGACAATAATGGCTCGTACACCAAGGGCTTTCTTATCGGTGCCGTAGTTGGTGGTGCTGTTGGTGCAGTGGTTGCATTGCTATTCGCGCCTAAGAGTGGTCGTGAACTTCGTCGTGACATCGCAGACAAAACAGAAGAAGTTGTAGACAAAGCACAACAGATGTTCAACAAGGCAACGGGCAGTGTAGAAGACGGTCTCGAAGACGTTGTCAACGAAGGTCGCCTTGCTGCTGAACGCATTGTTTCTTCGGCACGTCACCAGGCGGATAATCTCATGTCCAACGCCGAGCAAGTTCTTCGCGAAGCAAAGAACCGTGCGGTAAAGGTCAGTGACGCCGCCAAGGCCGGCACAGAAGCGTTCCGCTCAGAGATCCAATGATCGATGGATACAACACTCCTCATATTTGCTTGTAGCGCTCTTGGAGCGGCAGCTGTATTGTGCGTCGTCGTAGCCATTGTTGCGTTTCGGGCAGGGAAGAACCTGGACCGTGTAACTGTTGTTGTTGAAGCGATGCAAAAGGACGTCCATGACCTCAAAGTCAGTGCGATGCCGATCATCGAAAAGGCCGGTGTCTTCTTGGATCAGGGTCATCAAACGTTCCAGGTCCTTGAGTCGGATCTTGCCAAACTCTCCAAGGGCGCACAAAACCTCTCCGGTATAGCCGAGGATCTACGGATCTTGGAGCAGAGTGTGGTTGCTCGTATTCGTCCGGGACTCGAAGATGCCGCATCGTTGATCAGCGGAATCACTCGAGGGATCACAACCTTCGCAAAGAAACTGACGGATCGTTGATCTAGCGTTTCTTCTTGCGCAACGTGCTTTCGACATCAACGCCATACTTGGCCACCAAGGTCCGCACGTCTTGGTACTCCGCGTCATTCGTGCGCGTGAATCCTTCTACGCTGGCAATGGTCATCAATGATGCCTTGCCCTGTGGCGTTTCCTGGAACTGCAAAAGGGCAGCGATCAACCTGTCCGCTACATCCTGCGGGAGCCCCTTTCGAATCACGACAGGATCGTTCGGGATCTCTTCTGTAAGGGCGATCACCTTTACCACGTCAAACACATCCGGGTGTTCGGTGGCAACCTTTGCTCGTGCATCGAGACGTTCTCCGGTTGCACTGTCCGGTCGGGAATAGAACACAGCCCCGGCGTCTACATCGCCCTGATAGACCTTGGTGACCACCTGGTTATGTCCATTGGCGAACACTTCTTGTTTCGGAACGATCCCTCGCAGGCGGAGCATCTCCTTTGGGTAGATATAGCCCGACGTTGAGGAAGGATCCACGTAGGCAATGGTCTTACCCTGCAACTGATAGAGCGAATCGATCCCACTATTGGCTCGGACGATGAACTCACCACGGTAGGTTAGCTCTCCATACCGGCGGGCCACACGCAGCACCGCCCTGGCACCATACTTCGAATGTGCCAACAGGTAGGAGAACGTGTTCATGATCGCCATATCCGCCCGATCGGTCCCAAATGCCTCAACCACCGTGATGTAGTAGTTCGGCACTGCCACTTTCACGTGGAGTCCGGTCTTTTCGTAGAGGTATTGAGCCAAAACATCGCCGTCCTTGATGATGGCCTGGGCGTCCGTAGACGGCGTCAGCATGAGTCGGATCGGGTTCTTTTCGGACCCCGGATCCATGTTCTCAACAAGGAAGGGGCGAAGGGTTAACCAGCCCAAAACCGCAACTATTACCAGAAGATAGACTCGGGCGATACGCATGTGGATGACGCTTCTTCGCTTATACCGACGTGGTTCCGTAAATTCGCTGTCTACCAAGATACGACGCGAACTTTCCATCATTGAGGAACTCATGAACATTCACGAATATCAAGCGAAAGAACTCCTTCGACAGTACGGTGTGCCTGTTCTGCGCGGCAAGGCTGTGTTCTCAGCCGTCGACGCCGGAGCAGTAGCCTTTACCGACTTCGTTGCGCAAGGTGTCTCAGCGATCGTTGTAAAAGCACAGATCCATGCCGGCGGACGTGGAAAGGGGATCGTTCATGACCCTTCTTCCAATGCAGTGATCGAGGTAGATGGTAAGCCCCTTCGTGGTGTTACGGTCGTAACATCCGGGAACCTGGCTGACCGTGCATATCAGATCGCTGACGGACTCATCGGCAACAAACTCGTGACGATCCAAACCGGCGAAGAAGGCAAGATCGTCCGCCGCGTTCTGATCGAAGAAGGCTGCCGTATCGAGCACGAGTATTATTGCTCCATCCTTCTCGACCGTTCCGTAGGTAAGGACCTGATCATGGTCTCTACCGAAGGTGGCGTTGAGATCGAGACAGTAGCCGAAGAAACACCGGAAAAGCTGATCAAGATCCACGTAGATCCAACAGCAGGATTCATGCCGTTCCAAGCACGCGAACTAGCTTTCGGACTTGGACTTAGCGGTGCTTCCTTCAAGAGTTTTGTCAGCTTCATCACGAAGCTTTACAAGGCCTATCAGGAGATGGACTGCGCCATGATGGAGATCAATCCGCTGGTTACAACACCAGAGGGCGACTTCATTGCCTTGGATGCCAAGGTCGGCTTCGACGACAACGCCGAATACCGTCACCCAGAATGGGCCGCATTGCGCGACATTGAAGAAGAAGACCCACTTGAGGTTGAAGCCGGCAAGCACAGCCTGAACTACATCAAACTCGACGGAAACGTAGGCTGCATGGTCAACGGAGCCGGTTTGGCCATGGGAACCATGGACATCATCCAGCTTGCGGGCGGACGTCCGGCCAACTTCCTGGACGTGGGTGGTGGGGCCAACGTAGAGCGCATTTCCAACGCCTTCCGCATCATGATGAGCGACCCACATGTTGAGGCCGTTCTAATCAACATCTTTGGCGGTATCGTACGCTGCGATCGTGTAGCAAATGGTATCCTCGAAGCACTGAAGATCGTGGATGTAAAGGTGCCTGTGATCGTTCGCTTGGACGGCACAAACGCTGAAGAAGCACGTGAGATTCTGCGTAAGTCAGGCCTGAACTTCCTTGTTGCAGCTACCTTACAAGAAGCTGCAGAGAAAGTAACTGAAGCCCTTACAGGTAGCGCAGTTAACGCTTAAGCAATATCGAAAAAGGGGTCGAAAGACCCTTTTCTAGTTGAAGTATAATCTGCATTATGTAAACTAAACGGAACATCGATCTTCCCTGTTCCTTTGAAGGCTTTGAGCATGAAGAACCAACGTCTATTTGATACAGCCACGATGGTCACCATTGCGCTTGTGGCGTTAACACGTCTCATCCCGCACTGGCCGAATTTCACACCAGTGATGGCCATTGCGCTTATGGGTGGAGCGATGTTTTCTGACAGGATGCGTGCACTCATTGTACCGATCGCTGCAATGGTTCTGAGCGACCTTGCACTTGGTCTGGTCATGGGTTCGGAGTATGTACTCCATGGAGCCCAACCGTGGGTGTATGGTTGCGTGATCGGCATCAGCCTGTTCGGCCATGCCATCCGCTCGTGGCGTCCAACCGCCCTCATTCTTGGCGGCGGCACCATTTCGGCCGTAGCCTTCTTCCTCATCACCAACTTCGCCGTTTGGCTTGGTGGTGGTATGTATCCGATGTCGGTGGACGGACTCATTGCTTGCTACGCAGCCGGACTTGCCTTCTACCGTGATGGTGGGAACTTCCTGATGAACGGTGTGGTTTCGACGGTCTTGGGGGCCTTCCTCATACATTCAAGTATCAAGGTCGTTTCCGTCGCCACGCAAAACCGACCCGTTGGTTCTTGAGCCTGTATGATCGCTGGCCATCTTTGGTCGTCTTTTGTATCGACTCAGTTCATCATTTTTTTCGGAGGTTCGATGCGTAGGTTTCTTACAGCGTTTTCAGCAGCAGTGTTTGTTTCTGTAGCCGTGTTTGCCCAGGACACGCCTCCTCCTCCGAGACCGACCCCAGCTCCTACCCCAGCACCGGCACCAGCGCCAGCTGAATCAAGTGCAAAGGCATCAACAAGCAATTCCTCATGGGGCTTTAAACTTATGCTTGGTGTTGGCATGCCCAGCTACGAAGGTGTTGAAGACGAGACTTCTACGGCAGGTGCATGGTCAGCCGGTTTGTTTTGGAATTGGTCAACCGGTGGAGCTGTAGCCTTCGCTATCCAACCGGAATTCCATTACGTCTATGAATCCGGTGTCACCACTACAGCCGTTGGTACAACCGAGCTTACAACCTCCACACAGAGCCTTCGACTTCCTGTGCTCTTCAAGTTAGAACTCCTGGATCGTGCCGTCATCCAACCATCGATCTATGCTGGTCCATCCTTCTCCTACTTGCTCGGTGCAAAGAATGAAGGTAATGGTCAGTCTCTTGACATTGAAGATCCAAACAAATTCCAAGTCGGTCTAGCGATCGGTATCGACGTCACCTTCCTCGAGATCTTCGTGATCGACCTTCGTTACAACACGAAGTTCACCGCGATCAAGGAAGAGAGCTTCAACGGGTCCACAGTTTCCCTCTCGATGAATTCATTCCGCGCCGGCGTCGGTCTTCGATTCTAAGACCTTCAGTCGAACATACAACGAATCATATCCCAAGGGGCGAGTTGAACTCGCCCCTTTTTGTTTGTACACGGTTCATCCCCCCAACCCCCTCTCGCACGCTACGCTCGAGAGGGGGTGCCGGTTCGTGTACGTCATTTCGTAACTTTTTCATTACGTCACTTCATCCTAGGTCCCTCGTCGCTTCGCTCCTCGGGATGACGCCGCTTTTGCCCCTCAATCTCCTATAGAAACAATACCCAGTGTAAAGTGTCATCCCGAGTTGTGTAGGGGCACGGCATGCCGTGCTCTACGCGGAATCTCCATCTAGAATGATGCTAACGCATTCTCCGAAACACATTGCTAGGTCTGGTGAAATTCAAATACTGCTTGACTACTCCGGTTGTATCTACAACAACATACATGCAAGTCTTGCTTGTATGGCTCCCAATAACACCAAGATCATCGATGATGTACTCGACCGACCCATCAGCTAGTCTTCGCACCGATTCGCATTCTAGACGTCTTCCGCTATTGTAACTCAGAGGGTCCTTGATTCTGAAATTAGCGGTGAGCCGATGTAGTGTGTCGGGTAGAGAAGCCAGCAATAGTGTTCGACCCGTGTTCAAATGGCGATAGTGCCAACCTTCAACCATTCTCTCTTTATTGCGCGAAGGCATGTAGGAGGCCATGGAGGAATCGTACCAATTGAATCTGCCGACAACCTCAATTCCTGAATGGCCTCTGTACTTAAGATTCTGGTGAGTGTATTCAACAAGTTCTCCATTGGGTAACGACACTACAGTCGAATCTTCATTTAGCAACCCAGTCGTAAACACCACGGCAGGCGTACTGTTGTTGGGACGAACGAATTGAATCGTGTCTGTTCTCCATTCCCGCCGAAAACGCGTATTAGAACGTGAAGATGAATACCAGCGGATTGCATATTTATCAAGTCCTATTGGAAACACGTAGTACGGATAGAATGTAAGAAAGCTTTCTTCTTCGTATGGAACAGGTACTCGAATCAGGGTGTCACATGTCGTGATTGAGTTACAATTCGATCGAACTACGTGGATGAATGTCCCTTCGCCGTTGTAATCATCGGCTTCAAGTACTGTCAATCCAATTTCCTCATTGATTTCATAGGCTAGATAATAGTATCCACGTACGGAGACTATCGAGGCAGTACGATGCTCAAAAGCAGGCCTCCCTGAAGAATCTGACACCAGTTTCCATTCGCACACGTAATCAGAATCGACACCACATCTGATTTCGGCATGGGACGCACATGCACATGAAATCAACAATATCAATATTGCAAACAACGAAACAACATGATCGCATGTTGCGGTAAACGGACTTTTTGATCTATGAAACATCATTTGTGCTTGGTCCCTGACCATATTCTTTAGCAGCTCTCCTTTCTCGGACGTATTTGAGTCAAGTTAATCAATGGATACATCTCACTGTTGTACCAAGGCTTGCATAATGTGCATCTGTCAACGCATTGAGGAACTTACCCTCTTCTCTCGAACACAACTTCAAGGCGAGCATCATTTTTCTATAACGTTCACTTCTTTCATAACCTCATGTCCTGTTCTTGGCTTGTCCCCTTCTTGGCTCATCCCCCTTCCCCTTCTCATTCTGAGAAGGGTGCCGGTTCGTACTTGATGAATATGAGTTTGATTTACAAAGTGCTCTAAAAGAGTGACTTCTTATCGTAGTCGCCGCGAGGGATTCGCAAGCGATTCGTATGTAGTGTCACGGAGGACGACGCCAATCGAATTGAGCACGATATGATGATATCTAAACGAAGAAGGAATGGAGCCTCCATAGGTTCCAAGCTCGTCTATAACATACTCTACCGTTCCATCTAGATTCCGTCGAACCATACCGACCTGGTGCCTTATAGGCCAAGTGCCCGTGGAGTTGTAATAGCGAATCTGACTATCAAGTCTTACCCTATGGGTATATCTCATAACGCTATCAGCTGGCTTGGGCAGAATTCGATGTACGCCGGTTCGTGGATGTTCGTAATGGAACTCATCTTCGGCTGGCCCATTGGTTCGCGCTGCGTTCAACCAAACGACGGAGGTATCCGCCCAATTGATCCAATCGCACACGAGACCGCTGGAGCTGGCCACACAACAACCGAATGGATCGCACCTCTCCGTCGTAGAACTACAACGTAGGGAGTTGCCAACAGAATAGGACAGCAAGCGGCTGCGTCCGTCAATGTGCGGTGAATACTCAAGTGTATCGGCTCGTTGCTCGCCTCCAACATGCCATATCACAAGTACTTTGAACATCGAAACAGGCCTAACGCACGCCGGGACGTACTCCGCATTTACTGACATCGACGCCTCCGTTACCTGTAGACCCCAGACCACAATGGTTGTGTCGAATATCCTACCGGTTTGATGGTTACCAATGGTCACCCGTACTCTCGGTCTTACACTTTGCGAGTCATCTAGTTCTAACACGACCAGATCATGATCATCAATCCAGTATACGTCTTCGAATCCATCGCCAAGTCTTATCGAATCGCGACCACACCTCGTAAACAGTATGGACCTGCCACCGCCAGCAGCCTCCCGCCATTTACACTGACTCGATGAATTGACACTTTCGGAACGGATATTCGGCATGCACGATGCAAGAATTAGACCGCTCACGACAATGCAAACCGCACGCAATGCGAAATGGTGGTTGCCGATATGAGGATTGAGACCCAATACAACTCCCGTTATGACTATCGATTTGGCACCAGCGGATTCGACTTCGCCAAGCCCGCACCCGCAGAAACGATGTTGAATTCTGATACTAGATCTGCACAGGCAGTGAGTATCTGATCCTTATGTCCTTCGATTTCATCATGAACGACCTTTGCCAATTCCTGGTCAGTCAGTTTATGGTAATATCTCAGGTCCGCCAAGTCATCGTCTGCAATCTGTCCGAAAGCAGAGTAAAGAACATCAACTGCCCTTTTGACATTGTTGTTATCACTATCGAGTACTCCGGCCTCCGATAGTCTATGAATGACTTCAATAAATGCACGGACGACTACTGAGTCTCTACATCCAGACTTCACCAGTGCTTCCAACTCCTTTGCTTCTTCCACTATGTGCTGATAGTGTTCAGACGGACTCATTCGTAACTCCAAGGAATATTCGATCTATGCTGGCGTTGAACTTCCCCCCACCTTTCTCGTCAACTAGATTAATGCTCGTTACACGTTGACATACATGCTGCTTGATCTAATGTACAATTCATTCGGGCCTATTACACTAGATATGTCCTGTGTGGTCATTGCAACGAGGATTCTGTCGGTCAAGACGGGTAGGATTCTTGGTCACTATGTCACTACGTCACTGCGTCATTACGAGCGAAGCGAGTGACGTCATTTCTTCAGATCCGCCTTCATCTGCTCCCACGCCGGCTTGCCCTGCGGTGAGAATCCGTCCTTGCCTTCGTTGTTCTTGCGGGGGTCGGTGAACATCTTCCACCAGAAGATGCCGCCGTACCAGTCTTGTGTGTAGCAGGCTTGGGCGAGTGAGGCGTAGGCTTGACGTTGGTGGTCGTAGTTGACCTTGCGCGGACGGTGCTCGGGCCATTCCCATGGTTTGTCATAGGCACGCTCAACACTCCGGAAGCCGGCTTCGGTGAGGATCACCTTGCGATTGTGCTTCTGTGAGAGCTTTTGTAGTCCGTCAACAACCGGACGCCATCCGTTGCCAAGATCGTCGTCAGTTGGGTGATCATCTCTGCTAAGCGTTGGATAGATGTTCACTCCAACTACATCGAGATGGTTCCAAAAGGTGATCGACTCTGCTTCATCAAGTCCATGCGAAGCATAGGTGAGGCTGCCCGGGTAGATAGTGCGCAATGTGTCAATGAGCGTCTTCCATTGCTCTGCATAGACGGACATATGCGGCAGTTCCAGTCCAATACAGAGAAGCTCGGCTCCCCCATCACGCGCATACTCTGCGCACTGGATCATCCACGTTGTGTAGGAACGGAACCACGATGCTCTTTGAACGGAATCATCGAATCTGATGTCTCCGGTCCAGCGCTTCTTTGTCCAGAAATCCATCGACCACAAATAAGGCTTGATCATCACCTTCAAACCGTGTTCACGCGCGGTTCGAATGCCTTTAGGATAGTCACGTATCGACCACTCGTTCCAACCGATCTTAGTGTCAAACGTGCTATCAATAAATCCGCATGGTGTTATAGCAATCCACTCTATCCCTGCTCCACGTAATGAGTCATACAACCGTGCGGCATCGTCCGATGTGTAGTCTGGATAATCATCGGCTACGGTAGCCCCCTGCAATGGATATGGCAAGGACGGACGCATGACCTTTGCCACAGGTGCATCACTCCCCCGCACATCACGTGTACAAGAGATGATGAAGGGGGCGAGGAGGAGGCAACACCACACCAGCCATCTCGACTTCGCTCGATGTGACGATATCACCATGCTCGATGTGAGGTTAAAGTGTACCAACACCAGTAACGGTGGTGTATTTGATCACGTGTTTTTTCTCGGGGTGCTGACGTTGAAACTCATAGTTCAAGGCAACGGCGGCTTCGTGGAAACCACAGAGAATGAGCTTGAGCTTGTTGGGATACTCGGAGATATCACCAACGGCATAGATGCCTTCAACACTTGTTTGGAAGGTCAATGGATCTACGGTGACGGCGTTTTTGTCAAGTGCAAGTCCCCACTGCGCGATCGGTCCAAGCTTTGGAGAAAGTCCAAAGAGTGGAACGAAATGATCCACTTCGATATCTCGCGTAGCACCGTCATTGTTGGTTATGGTCACGTGGTGCAAAGCACCTTCCCCATGGAGTCCGGTTACCTGTGCATCGGTGATGAGGGTGATCTTCCCTGCATCTGCCAAGGCATGCGCCTTTGCAACGGAATCGGGTGCTGCACGGAACTGAGCACTGCGATGGATCATCGTCACTTCCTTTGCGATATCGGCCAGGACGATCGTCCAATCCAATGCCGAATCTCCCCCGCCGCCAATGATCACGCGTTTGCCGCGATAAAACTCCGGGTCCTTGATGATGTACTCCACGCCGTTGTCTTCGTACGACGCAAGGCCTTCGATGGACGGCTTACGCGGTTCAAAACAACCTAGTCCGCCGGCAAGGAAGACGGTCTTTCCGGTGATCACGGTGCCGCGCGATGTTGTCAGGCGGAACGTTCCATCCTCGAGTTTCTCCAACTGCTCTGCCCGTTCACCAAGTGTAAATTCAGGATGGAACGGGGCTCCTTGCTTCACGAGGTTCTCTACGAGCTCACCGGCGAGGACGGACGGGAAACCCGGGATGTCGTAGATGGGCTTCTTTGGATAGATCTCCGTGCATTGTCCGCCGGGTGTTGGGAGGTAGTCAACGAGGTGACATTTCCATTTCAACAACCCTGCTTCAAAGACTGTGAAAAGGCCACATGGGCCGGCGCCGATGACGATGACGTCTGTTGAGAAGTGGTTCATGTTAGAGTGCTAGATTGGTAGAGTGCTAGATTGGTAGAGTGCTAGAGTGGTAAAGTGCTAGAGTGGTAGAGTGCTAGATAGGGGCAGAATCTTTTGAGAGGGAGCGGAAGGTGATGCCGTTGCGGGATTCGATGAGCCAGCAGATGGCACCAACAACAAAGGCGAGGCCGTAGTTCACTGTCCAGGCGAGCATGCCGAAGGCGAGGCCTTCGGTGGGGGTTGCTCCGGCAAGGACAACAAGTGCGGTCTGGGCGAATGACTGGTAGACGCCGAGCGCGCCGGGTGTTGGAGCAATGGTCACCCCTACAGAAATGATCACGAGCATGATCGCAGCATCCACCATGGTGATGGTGTGGGCTGATGGAAACGGTAGGGCTTGCGTGATGATCCACAACGGCAAGGCGTAGAGGACCCAGATGATCACGGTCTCAAGAACCAAGCGTGCGTAAAGCCGTGGTTGACCGATGATGCTCATCCCTTCACGAACGGTGGTGAGGATCTTCTCGAGCTTCTCGGCAAGACCGCTGAACATCGGACGAATGACGCGGTGCACAATGGCAATGCCGAGTGGTGTGAATACGATGAGTGAAAGCACAACGACCAAGAGTCCGATGGGTAGTGCCAAACGTGTGGCAACCATCGAGGGCGTGAAGCCAGGGAGGATCTCGGAGAACCGTCCGGGTGCAAGAACCATCACAAGGGCAATGGCCAGCAACAACGTCAACACATCAATGACACGCTCAACCAATACGCTGCTCATAGCCGTAGCCACAGGCATCCCCTCACGTCTGGCAAAGACCCATGGACGGATCAGTTCACCGGAACGTGGTACGATGGTGTTGGCAGCGTAGCCGATCATCACGGAGTTGAAGGCTGTTGACAAATGAGTGACATGGTTCGTTGGACGAAGAAGTGTGCGCCAACGAATTGCACGCATCAGATGCGAGCCGATCACCAGCGGAATGCATGACGCAGCAATGACAAGATCGGCGTGTTTGAGGATATCGAACATCGCGCTCAGATCAACGCCCCGCATCATGAACCAAACGGCAACGACCAAGATCGATGTTCCGATCAATACCCGAACGATCGATCGTCCGTTCATCGTGCAGCCTTCGTTGCGCGTTTACGTGCCGGCACCACTCCCACTTCTCGGAAGAACTCAGCAAGGGCAACGCCGGTATGAGAGGTTTCCTCGTTGGCCATGGAGCGTGGTGTGCCTGTGGCTACTACCCTGCCTCCGCGGACGCCGCCTTCGGGACCCATGTCGATGATCCAGTCGGCAGCAGCCATCACATGTACGTTATGCTCGATCACGAGCATGGTATGCCCCTTCTCAACGAGTCGATCAAATGCAGTGATAAGCGCAGAGACATCGTGCACATGCAGTCCAGTAGTTGGTTCATCGAAGATGAACAACATCTTCCCTTCGTTCTGCGTGTCGAGATGTGTGGCAAGTTTGATACGCTGTGCTTCTCCGCCGCTGAGGTGTGTAGACGGTTGACCGAGTCTGAGGTATCCAAGGCCAACATCTCGTAGGATGCTGAGTTTTGAGACGATACGTGGATACCCACTGAACAACTCAATGGCTTCTTCGACGGTCATGCCAAGGACATCGATGATCGACTTACCCTTGTAGAGGATGTGCTGGGCATCTCTTTTATACCGCGTACCATTACACGCCTCACATGGCAGTTCGATGTCGGGGAGGAACTGCATTTCGATCGTCACCGTGCCCGCCCCCTCACATACATCACACCGTCCGCCGGAGACATTGAAGGAGAAGTGTCCGGGCTTCCACCCCAGTTGTTTGGCTACCTGTGTTGCGGCAAAGACATCACGCACACTGTCGAAGATCTTTGTGTAGGTGGCCGGGGTTGACCGACTCGACCGACCGATCGGTGTTTGATCGATCATCTCCACACCAGTGATGTTCTCTAGACCTTCCATACGTTCGCAGTGGCCTACTTCACCGGAGTACCCACCAAGCATTCGTTGGATGCCGGCATATATAACATCGTGGACGAGTGAACTCTTGCCCGATCCGGAAACGCCTGTTACAACTGTGAACGTCCCCAAGGGTATCGAAACATCATCGCCCTGCAGGTTGTGATGAAGGGGCTTCTTGATCACCAGAGATGAACCGGTTCCCTTCCGATAGGCTGTTTTCACACTCACATGTTTACGACCGGTGAGGTAGTCTGCAGTGAGTGACGTGCCGCTTTCGATCATCTCTGATAACGGACCGCTGAAGTTGACGTGTCCGCCGTTCTCACCGGCAAGCGGACCGATATCGATCACATGGTCTGCTGTGCGGATCACATCAAGATCATGTTCAACGATCACCACAGAGTTTCCGAGTCCGCGCAGCTTCCGTAGAATGCTCAGCAGACGTTCCGTGTCGCGCGGGTGAAGTCCGATGCTTGGTTCGTCGAGAACATACAGAGTTCCAACAAGGGCTGAACCAAGAGATGTAGCGAGATTGATACGCTGTGATTCGCCCCCTGACAGAGTATGCGAGAGACGATCGAGTGAGAGGTAGTCGAGTCCGATCTCACATAGGAGATGAAGTCGACGGCGGATCTCGATAAGGATCTGTCCAACGATGGCATCTTCATGCGGAGTGAGGACTAGGGCATCGAAATGATCGCGGGCATCGCTCAACGTTAAGGAGACGATGTGCGGAATGTTCTTGCCGTGAACAAAGACCTGACGTGCAGCGGTGCGGAGTCGAGACCCCTGACACTTCTGACAGGTTGTATACCCACGGTACCTACTCAACATCACACGGTAATGTGTCTTGTAGGATTTCTCTTCCAACATTCTGAAGAATCCATCAACACCGATGTATTTGCCAAACCCCGTCATCACTGCCGCTACCTGTTCAGGTGTGAGCATGAAGAACGGTTTGTCCAACGGAATGTCTTCAAGGGGCGCCTCACTGATCAACGACTTCAGGTGGGCACCGAACGTCTCACCACGGAACGGATGAAGAGCTCCCCTGCGTAGGCTCAAACTCTTATCGGGGACCACGAGGTTCATGTCCACACCAACACTGCGGCCAAAGCCCTGACAGGTTGGGCAGGCGCCGAACGGACTATTGAACGAGAAGAGTCGAGGTTCCGGCTCGATGTATTGCGTCTTTGTGCGTGCACTTTCAAACAACGACGAGAAGAACAGATCTTCTCCGGTACCGATGTTTCGAACAACCACTCTTCCGCTCCCGGCATCAAAGGCCTGCTCTATGGAGTCGGTGAAACGAGTCGTGGTTTCATCATCTGTCCTGACCACTACGCGGTCAACCAAGACATAGACCGGCGTTCCGTCGGAAGGAAGATCCTCAAGATCTGCTACTTCAATGATCTCCGTTGAGTCACCGATCACAACACGTGTAAAGCCTTTTGCCGAGAGACCTTCTCGAACGATGCCAACGATGGCGTGTTCGGCGGACAGTTCGTACATGATGTAGAAGCGGGTGCCTTCCGGACATCTGAGGACCTCTTCCGTAACGGATTGGGCGCTGTCCTTCTTGACCACTTCTCCCGTGTCCTTGTCGATGACGATGCCTATCCGACCATAGAGCAGGCGCAGGTGATCATAGATCTCCGTTGTAGTCCCTACCGTTGATCGCGGGTTCTTGGCAAACGTTTGTTGTTCAATGGCCACTGCCGGTGGCAGACCACTGATACTGTCCACGTCGGGTTTGTTCATCCGGTCGAGGAACTGTCGGGCATAGGCACTGAGCGACTCCACAAACCGGCGTTGACCTTCCGCATAGAGCGTATCAAAGGCAAGGGACGACTTCCCGGAGCCGGAAAGCCCCGTGATCACCGTGAGGGCATTGCGGGGAATGTCCACGTCGATGTTCTTGAGATTGTTCACCCGAGCGCCTCGGATGGAGATCACGCGCTTGGGTTTCGGGGTGGATTTTGGGTCCACGAGGGATGATTCCGGGGACAGAGGGGGCTCCACAGGGTCTATCGGTGAGGTGAGCCACAAAAATAGGCCGAAAAGCCGACCCAAGGTATTGATGGCACGGTACTTGCTTTACATAGCAAAGATTCCGTATTTTTAAAGTCTGATAAAAAACGAACCTCATTTGGAGTTCCCTCATGGCTCGTCGCTGTGAATTGACAGGTGTCGGCGTCATGTACGGCAACAATGTGTCTCATGCTAACAACAAGACACGTCGCCGTTTCATGCCAAACATTCAAAAGAAGCGTATCTGGGTGCCTGAAGAAGGTCGCTGGGTAACGGTGAAGATCACGGCAAGTGCTCTCAAGACACTTGACAAGATCGGCTACACCGCTATGAAGAAGCGCGCTGCGAAGTAATCGAATGCCACGTTCTGTGGCATCTCAATAACGTTCCTTCGTAAAGAAGGCCGCTGTGCGGCCTTTTTTCGTTCTCTGTCTGCCATAAAACCACCCCGTGGTTCGTCTCCTACTTGGATGAACAGACTGGCCCTCAGAACCTACGCATGTTCCCCTGTTTTGGTCCTTGCCCTTTTGGTAAGCATGACCACAGTGGTTCCGTGTGTTTCACAGCAAGATGATGCTACCTCACGTATGCGCAAGGCACGTGAGTTCTTCATCAACGGTACAACCTTACAGATCCAAGGCAACCGTCACGCAGAAGCCATCCTTGAGTTTCAGCAGGCTCTACGGTATGACAGCTCGTCGGCAACGTTAGCGGCGATCTCCCGGAGCTATCTCGAACTTCGCAAGCTCGACATGGCAAGCGAATATGCCGAGGCCGCCATTGAGCGTGATTCCCTCTCCCGAGATACATGGGAACTCATTGCTGAGATCGAAGTACTGCGTGGTCAATACGATGCCGGAATAGCGGCTTATGAGCGGATCCTTGAACTCAATCCGAGTCGGCGACAGCTCTATACTCTTGGTCGACTCTACGAACCTCGAAACGCCGCCAAGGCCATCGAGGTCTTCGAACGCCTCTGTACAATGGAGCCGGACGAGACCGTTCTTCTGCGTCTTGCTGACCTGTACGAGCGACGTCGCGATGTGAAGGGTGTGCTACGATCTCTGGAACGAGCTCGCAAGCTCGACCCAATAGATCCGCAGATCGCTGCCCGTACATGCGAGATCTATGTGCACGAGGGAATGTTCCCGGAACTGCGTGTTTTGCTTGCTTCGTGGCGCGGACGTGATCTCGATCTTGATCGCAGTGCGCGGGTATGGGGTGTTACGCTCTCCAGTATTCTCGAAGACAGTCTCGTGATGGGAATGTACCGAGAGGACATCACAACCATCCTCGATGATGCCAAGGAGTCATTCCCACAAGTATGGCCCGTGATGGCCCTTGCCGGTACAGTCTCCATGCGTATCGAAGACACAACGCGAGCAGCGACGTTCTTCGACCTAACCGTTGCGAGTCCGGAATCACAACCGGAGTCCTACCTCGAGATCTCTCGCATCTATCTCATCTACGGATATCCGCTCGCTGCTGAACGATATCTCCTCCTCGGGAAGAAGAGATTCGCCACAGATGCAAGATTCCCCTTCCTGCTTGGTGGTGCGGCGATCGACCTCAACAAGGACGAGCTTGCTGTTGCGTACTACCGCGAGTCCGTCTTCATGGACTCATCGATCGTTGATGCATGGGTCCAGCTGGGTCTCTTGTATGATCAAAAGGGGCTTGTCGACAGCTCAGATGAGTGTTATGAACGAGCGCTAAAGATCGACCCTGAACATGCGCTTGCAAACAACAACTACGGATACTCTCTAGCCGGACGTGGCGTCAAACTCGATCGCGCACGTGCTATGTCGTGGAAGGCCGTTCAAGCCGAACCAACAAACGCTGCCTACCTCGACACCTATGCCTGGATCCTTCATCGTTCCGGCGATGATGAGCGGGCGCGGACCTTTATCGAACGTGCGATCAGTGTTGGCGGTAATGCAACACACTATGAGCACTATGGCGATATCCTCGAAGCACTTGACGATCTTAGCGGTGCCATACGCGCGTGGCAGAACTCTCTCCTGCGCGATCCGCAACGAACGTCAGTTCAAATGAAGATCGATAAATACCGATAACACTTCTGAGCAGAACACCATGGAAACCCCAACAAGTACCGATCCGAATGACTATGAGGTCCTTATCCGCAGACGCGGTGAGTCGGACTACGCTTCGTATTGTCCGCAGCTTGCACGTATGATAAAGGGGCAAGCACACGAAGAAGTTGAGGAAGCGATGAAGAAGATCGTTCTGGATCATATCGCTACTCTTCAACAGTCAACACCAACAAGCTGATATGAGCAGCGCCTACCTCACAGCTCTACGCTGGGAGTCGCGTTCGGTGATCGCCTACATCAGCTTCGGTATCATCTCTTTCTCAGTCGCGGCCTTGATCAGTCGCGACGCGATGTGGATCGTTACCGCCTTCCTTGTCATCCTTGGCACGGTCCTCGCATTCTGGCTTCGGCGCACCATTCGTGAAGACTACTTGCACATCGACGGCTACATGGTGATGCTCTATGCTCTTCCTCCCTTCTCGTTCTCGGTGATCTTTGCAGGGATGATCCAGACCTGGATGAACCGCGTCGGATTTGGAACTACTATGCGTGTGGCTGTTGTCTCTATTCTCGGTACGATCATTCCTTCGGCACTTTTCGGCTTCGAGCCGACAACGTCAGCTATCGTCTGTGTCGTGGCCGTTTCCACGTCCCTCCTTCGTGAGTTCCGTCCGTCAGGTGAATACATGGCACCGGTCGGACTCGCCATCTTCATCCGAAGCATCCTCCAATGGTGATCCCTGCGCTCAATATCTGGTGGGTGCGGATCGTTGCGATGATCGGCGTTGTGCTAGCCCCCTCCCTCGTTCTTGGGATGGTGGTCACTGGTGAAGACGCCGTCATCCAGATCCAGTCCATGGTCTACGGGCTGTGCGTGGTGGCGATGATCTCTTTTGAAGTACTCAGGCCTAATGGTCACGCTGTTGCATCCGGGATCATCCCTACCAAGATGAGTACGAAGCTTACGAGCCTTGGTATTCTCTGGGCACTGATCTCTATCGCTGTTATCGCCGTGGTTGCTGTTGTCCTTGGAGGAACCATCGTACCTGTTGCGACGATGTTGGAACCTTCGGCAATATCTACCGTGATTCTCTTTGCCATCGGCGAAGAAGTCCTCTTTCGTGGCACGATATTCCGCGCTGTTGAAGAACGATTCAGTCCAACAATGGCCGTCCTCGCCACAAGTCTCCCATTCGCACTTGTCCATCTGTCGAATCCAGGTTCATCTTGGATCAGTGCAGTGAATGTATTCCTCGCCGGTGTGGCGCTCGGAACATCTGTTGCCCTCACACGCTCTCTGTGGACGGCCATTGGATTCCACGTTGTTTGGAATCTCGGCATCGCGTTTCTGTTCGGTTTTGTGAGTGGTATGGATCTGCCCATTGATGCCTACGTGTTGAATACGAGTGGTATAGCCCCTTCCCTTCGTTGGTTGGTGGACGGATCATTCGGAGTGGAAGACGGGGCGCTGACCACCGTTCTACTGATCATTGCTACGATCGGTATGCAACGTCTCCGCATCTTTGACCCCTATGTGCAGGCTGCTCGCTATCAACAACAACTTTCACTCACACGGTAACGTCCGCGTGAACGTCGTTCGATGTATATGAAACGCCTCGTCACCCTCCTCGTTCTCCTGTACGCTTCAGCTACTGCTGCAAACGCCCAATGGGTCTTGATCAAGGCAGACGGAGATACGATTCTGCAGCGCGGTATCGACCACATCTACAACGTTGAGTTCGATCGTGCTCATGAGGATTTCAAGCAGGTCATCGCGATGTATCCCACACACCCGGCCGGCTATTTTCTTGATGCCATGGTGGAATGGTGGCGGATCAATCTTGATCGACGGAATTCATCTGCCGACCAAGCCTTCTTGAAGAAGATCGATAAGGTATTGTTTGTGTGTGATCAGATGCTCGACTCAACACCACATAACATCACGGCATTGTTCTTCAAGGGTGGAGCACTTGGTTTTAGGGGGCGATACCATGCCATGCGTGAGAATATGTTCAGTGCAGCAGACGATGGTCGTCTTGCCCTAGATATCCTGCAGGAGTGTCAAAAGGTAGCACCGGGCAATCACGACATCATGCTTGGAACGGGGCTCTATAACTACTACGCAGCTGCTCTTCCCGAGAAGTACCCGGCACTCTCCACCGTGATGGTCTTCTTGCCGCGCGGCGACAAGTCTCTTGGGCTGGCACAGTTGAAAGCTGCTGCTCGAAAGGCAAAGTACGCTGCCAATGAAGCGAAGGTGGTTCTCATCCAAGCCTATTTCGACTTTGAACGGAACCCACTTGCGGCGATGGAGTTTGCCTCTGATCTACACAAGCAGTATCCCATGAATCCGGCGTTCCAACGTGCATACGGACGTTGTCTGGTATCCCTAGGTCCGTTGGATTCCATGGAAACCTGTTGGCGTAACGTCCTCGTACGATACATGGACAAGAAAACCGGGTATGACAAACTCGCGGCACGGGAGGCACTTTATTACATCGGCGTTGCTCGAATGATGAACAGGGATCATGAAATGGCTCTGAAGTACCTGTACAAGTGTGATGAAGCATGTCGGGTTCTCGATGAAGACCCATCCGGATACATGGTGAAGGCGAACTTGAAGGTCGGGCAGATCTATGATCTGCAAGGGAAACGCGACCTCGCCATCAAGCAGTATAAGAAGGTACTGGACTGGGATGACGTGGGCGGATCTCAGGCCGAAGCGCAGAGATATCTGCAGTCCGCCTATAAATAGGCGTGGTGGAGAGCCCCTTCCGTATTTTTGAGCTCTCCGCAATTGAGACGCCTTTCCATGAAACCCGATATCACTCCGTGGTCCGAGCTAGCAGCAAAAGAGCTCAAGGGCCGCTCGGCTGACTCCCTCACTATCCGATCAGCTGAAGGTATTCCGATCAAGCCGTTGTACACATCGGCTGACCTGGAGTCGCTGGCCCATGTGAACACCCTGCCCGGTCTGTTCCCTTTCATGCGCGGTCCGTATGCAACGATGTACACGAACCGTCCGTGGACCATTCGCCAGTATGCAGGGTTCTCTACAGCTGAGGAATCGAACGCGTTCTATCGTAAGGCGTTGGCATCAGGTCAGAAGGGACTCTCCGTTGCATTCGATCTTGCAACCCATCGCGGATATGACAGTGACCATCCACGAGTGGTGGGCGATGTTGGAAAGGCCGGCGTAGCCATCGATTCCGTTGAGGATATGAAGATCCTCTTCGATAAGATCCCGCTCGATACGATGAGCGTATCGATGACGATGAATGGTGCTGTGATCCCGATCCTCGCGATGTTCATCGTTGCGGCTGAAGAACAAGGTGTGCCCAAGGAGAAACTCAGCGGAACGATCCAGAACGACATCCTCAAAGAGTTCATGGTTCGCAACACCTACATCTATCCGCCCGAGCCATCAATGCGGATCGTTGCGGACATCATCGAATACACCAGCAATGAGATGCCGCGCTTCAACTCGATCTCCATCAGCGGCTATCACATGCACGAGGCCGGTGCAACGGCCGTTCAGGAACTGGCCTATACGATCGCCGACGGATTGGAATATGTGCGTACTGCCATCAACCGCGGAATGCCGGTGGATGCCTTTGCACCTCGACTGTCCTTCTTCTTTGCCATTGGCATGAACTTCTTCATGGAGATCGCCAAACTCCGCGCCGCTCGCGTTCTATGGGCAACGGCAATGCAGCAGTTCGCACCGGCGAAGAAGGATTCCCTATTGCTTCGAACACATTGCCAAACGTCGGGCTGGTCTCTTGCAGCGCAAGACCCCTTCAACAATGTTGTTCGAACCACCATCGAAGGTCTTGCGGCAGTGCTTGGCGGTACGCAGTCTCTGCACACCAACTCGTACGACGAAGCACTCGGACTCCCTACGGAACGTTCAGCTCGTGTTGCCCGCAATACGCAGCTCATCATTGCAGAGGAGAGTCACGTTACAGAGGTGGCCGACCCCCTCGGAGGCTCGTATTATGTTGAAGCCCTGACCGATGCCCTCGTTCGTGATGCATCGGCGATCATCGCCGAGGTAGAGTCCTACGGTGGGATGACAAAGGCGATCAATGCCGGGATCCCGAAGATGCGGATCGAAGAGTCGGCGGCCAGACGTCAAGCCCTCATCGATCAAGGCAAGGAAGTGATCGTTGGGGTCAACAAGTATCAACTTGAACATGAGTCCGATATCGATGTCCTCGACATCGACAACACAAGCGTTCGTGAATCACAAGTAACACGGCTTGCCTCGATCCGAGCATCACGAAACGAAGACGATGTAACACGCACGCTCCTTGCGCTCACGAACGCAGCACGCAGCGGTGAAGGAAACCTCCTTGAGAAGGCGATTGATGCTGCACGCTGCAGAGCAACATTAGGTGAGATCTCCGATGCAATGGCTCAGGTATTCACACGATTCGAGGCACATACCGTGGCGATCGAAGGTGTCTATGGTGCGCAATACGCACACGATCCGGAGTACGCAGCATTGCGTGCCAACGTGGATGAGTTTGAAAAGGAATTCGGCAGACGGCCTCGCATCCTCGTGGCTAAACTAGGACAGGACGGACACGACCGCGGAGCCAAGGTCATCGCAACGTCCTTTGCGGACATCGGATTTGATGTAGACATCGGTCCCCTGTTCTCCACTCCGGAAGAAGCGGCTCGTCAGGCCGCCGATAATGACGTGCATGTGGTTGGCGTGTCGAGTCAGGCAGCCGGACACAAAACCCTTATCCCGCAACTCATCAGTGCCCTCAAGGCAGAAGGCGCAGGAGACATCCTTGTTGTGGCCGGCGGTGTGATCCCGCCAAAGGACCATGATATGCTACGCTCAGCAGGCGTTACCTCGATCTTCGGCCCCGGTACGAACATTCTTGTGGCAGCAAAGGAAGTGGTTGAGGCCATTCGTACACACCTGAGATCATTGAAGTGATCGTTGCCGGTATCGATATCGGTACCAACACGGCGTTGATGGTGATCGGACAGGTCAACTCCGACGGTTCCTACGATGTACTCGAGGATGTGTATGACGTTCCTCGCCTTGGTGAAGGACTTGATGCATCAGGGGTTATTGCCGATGCGTCATTGTTGCGTGCGGAACAGGCCATGATTCGTTTTCGCAACCATCTTTCGAATCATCCACACGTCAAGGTCTATTCCGTTGCAACAAGTGCGATGAGAGAAGCCGACAACGGCAGCATCGTACGCTCGAGACTAGAGCTGGCATTGGGTTATCCCATCCACATCATCGAAGGTGATGAAGAAGCTCGTCTTACATTTCTTGGGGCCGTTGGAACACGTCCCGAACACACACTCATGATCGACATTGGCGGAGGATCCACGGAGTATGCTGTTGGCATCGGCGGCACGATCACCGATGCAGCATCCACATCTATCGGTGCTGTACGCCTCACAGAACGATTTGCGGTGTCTCGCCCCCTATCTCCTACTGCCGTTTCACAGGCTCGCGAGTACATTCGTCAACTGATAGTCCCCCTTGCTCAGCGGTACGGGAGGATCGATCATGTTGTTGGTGTGGCAGGAACCCCAACAGCCCTTGCAATGATCGATAAGGGGCTCCCCACGTTCGACCCTGCCTTGGTTGATGGTCATACGATGACCACTGCGCGGATCGGAGAGTTATCGGAGTGGCTCTGTGGATTGTCGATCGATGAACTGCGTGCGATTCCGGGTCTTCATGAACGCCGCGCCGATATCGTTCCGATCGGCTCTGTGATCTTGCACACATCGCTGCAGGTTTTTGGATGTGATGCCGTGGAAGCAACGATTCGAGGCCTGAGATTTGGTGCTATGTTGCACTCTTGGAGCCTTATATGAGAACTCAAACGATCATACGGATTGCCATATCGGCGCTCATGTTGTTTGCCGTTGGAGTCAATGGTAGCGGGCAGAGTCAAAACGGCTTGTCGTTGACCTATGACCTTAAGGTTGGAGACAAACATGTCTTTAAACTCACAACGGACCAGCATGTTGTGGGAAATCGGGCAATACGGGTCCAGTCCATTCTGACAATTGAAGTGATCGATGATGACCATCTCGGTAATTATCAATGTCGCGTTACCGTCAGGTCCGATTCCAGCAAAGAACGCACGGATACCGTGGTTTACCGTCCTCATGGCGGGTTCCTGTTTGCAGGCTATCGGTTGTATAGCGAAACGGGAGGATATGACGCAGTGATCGATGCTTTGGGCAAGGTGATTCTCGGACAATCGGTTGCTCCTAAAGACTATGAACAAAGTACGATGACGGCGTTCACCGGCACCACCGATGTTGATGCAACGGAGCGACTGACAATTCCTTATTCCGTTGTGTTGAGCATTCCCAAGGCACCAGAAAACACTCTGATGGACATCGGAAAAGAATACCTCGATACAGTCTATCTCCTAAGCTCGATCCAGCCGATCTCACAATCCTACGGTTCAACCTATTCCAAAGGGGCTCCGAAGAGAAATTTCGACACGATCGCGCGAAGTACGGTTTTGGACTCTGTGGTGATCATCAATGGGCGCAAGATCGGCTTCCTTACCTCACTCTCGATCAAGAAGACATTCACTGGCCAACGCTATACTATAATCGCAAGAAGCGAACGCGACCTCTCTACCGGACTCGTACGATTTATAGATGAAAAGAGCTACTACGTTTCAAGAGGGAGTCCTCGTTTAGAGTATGTGACTACGTGCTACCGCATATCAGGTGACCCTTTTGATCCGATCTCGCCACGACGTCAAAGTACACTTGATGATAAGTGATGGGGGGCAATTACGTACGTAGATTACGTAAGTGGACCCACGTCAAGTCGTTGATAATTGTAACGGTTACGGGTTATCGCGTATATAGTGACATCGATCAGGGGTCTAATTTTGTGCCCTGATTCAATTGTGGTCAGAATGCGCGACCGATCCCTGAGGGGGGTGACGTCAAGAGGGGTTGCCATGAAAAAGTATATTGAACAGTATCGTTCGTTCTGTCTGATCGCAGTAGTGGCGTTGGTTTGTTTCGCGAATACCGCGTCGGCCTTTTCCACATCTCCCGACTCGCTGGTCACCCTAAAGTATCAGTTGGATGTTGGCAGAACCTACACATGGCGACTCGTAGCCGACCAGTTCATCGTAAATGGCCGAGCCCTCCGCCTCAGTGCTATGTTCCATATGGATGCCATTGACTCAGACATTCAGGGCAATACACAGGTTCGAATTCGCGTCAGGTCAAGCGACGGTGATCCAAGAACGAACGAAATCATCGATAGCGTTAAGGCTGGCATGTTCCCTGTTGGTTCGCGCCGAACAAACAAGGCCGGTGTGTATGATGCGATGGTCGATCAGCTCGGAAAGATCATCGCCGGGCAGTACACGATCGATGAGAATACGCCACCACCAGTGATGTCTGGCATTGGCGCAACGAATCAGTTCGATTCAGAACGCAGTATCGACATCCCGGCAATGATGAACATGATGATGCCGACAATGACAGACGGTCAAGATGTCAAGATCGGCACGATGCGGCTCGACACACTATACATCCCGTCAATGAACCAGAAGATCTCCGGTTCTCGCGGCAGCATGATGGCAGACGGGAGCAAGGGTCAGACGGCCATGGATACGCTGTATCGGACCATCGCGTTGGATTCTGTGCTCGTGAAGCCATCCGGACAACGCATCTGCAACATGACGGTGTTCGTCGCCCGTCACAATGCCAACGGCACACACTCCATTACCGAAACGTCAGTGCAACGCGACAAACACACGGGCCTGCTAGAGTTGGTGATCGAACGGGGCTTCAATCTCAAGGACAACGGAGATCGCGTGCCTGCCTACGTAGCTGTTGCCGTGATCGAAACGGATCTTACGCGCCTCACAGATAACGAAGGGAATGAGGTACTCACTCCCCCGTCGATGACTCCGGGCTCATTCCGTTAAAGACGTTCACAGCGATCTCAATGCTTGATCGCAACAGCATCCGTTAGTAGGTCTTCCTGTTGCTGACCGTGTACACCATGTGATCCCGTGGCTGGACTTGCGGCCGCTGATCGTCCAGCGTACCGAAGCTTTTGTCCAGGCTGAAGCAGATCCAACAGATATGGCTGCACAAAGGTCCAAGAGCCCATGTTCTTGGGTTCTTCCTGACACCAAACGATCTCTGCGGCATTCGCATAACGAGCCAAAACGGACTTCATCATTTCGCTATGGAATGGATGGATCTGTTCGAGTCGCACCAACGCAACGGTGTGCACACCTAGGTCAGAACGCTTCTTGAGAAGTTCATTATAGACATTGCCGGTGGAGATCACCACACGTTGGACCGAAAGCGGATCAGCGATCGTTGTGTCATCGATGATCTCTTGATACGATCCATGCGTCAGTTCATCCACGGTCGATTGGAATATCCGCAGATATCCCTTCGGCGTCATGATAACAAGGGGCTTGCGCCAGTCTGCCTTTACCTGTCTGCGAAGGGCATGGAAGTAATTGGCCGGTGACGTGAAGTTGCAGACGATCATGTTGTCCTGAGCGCAGAGCTGTAGGAACCGCTCAAGCCTTGCGCTGGAGTGCTCCGGTCCCTGACCATCGTAGCCGTGCGGCAAAAGCATGGTCACGTTGCTTCGTTGACCCCATTTTTCTTCGGCACTCGAAATGAATTGATCGAAGACGATCTGAGCACCATTGGCAAAATCGCCGAACTGTGCTTCCCAAATGGTGAGTCCACTCTTTGCGATCGTGCTGTACCCATACTCATATCCAAGCACAGCGTACTCAGACAGCGGAGAGTCATAGATGTGCAGCTGTTGCGGCGCATCGATCTCATTGAGAGGGATGTGACGAGAGTCGTTGGTGATATCGCGGTGTACGGCCTGACGGTGGTTGAATGTACCGCGACCACTGTCCTGTCCGGTGATCCGTACCAGATGATCTTCACGAAGCAACGAACCGAACGCCAAGGCTTCAGCCATCCCCCACTGCACGGTGCCGGCATCGAAGGAATGTTTCCGCTTTTCCGCTTCTGCCTTCACCTTTGCATGGATGGCAAACGTGGATGGAACTGAGGTAACAGCCGCAGCGATGTGTTGCAGTTCCTCGAGCGGGACGGCCGTTTGAACTGGCGTAAAGAGATCGAATTCGATGTGCGGTGCATGTGGCGTTGTAGCCGTTGCACGATCGTCATATGCCTTCACAAGAACTGCGTGTTCTTCGTTAACGATCGTTTTCAAAACCTCGGCCGTGGCCACACCTTCGGCCAACAGTCGTTGTTCGTACACGCCACGCACGGGAACCATGTTGCGGATCTTCTTGTACAGCAATGGCTGCGTGGCCGTTGGGTCATCCTGTTCGTTGTGACCGTACTTACGGTAGCAATACATGTCCAGCACAACGTCATCTCCGAACCGCTCACGATACGCAAAGGCAAACTGCGCGGCTGCTCTGCACGCTTCCGGATCGTTCCCATCTACATGCAGGATTGGTACTTGCAACATCTTCGCAATGCCGGTAGCATAATGCGTAGAGCGCGAATCCTCCGGCGATGTTGTGAAGCCGATCTGGTTGTTGATGATGATGTGGATGGTTCCGCCCGTTGCATAGCCCTTGAGTCTGGCCATGTTCAACGTCTCCGGAACCACACCCTGACCGGCAAATGCCGCGTCACCATGAATGAGGATCGGAAGTACTCTGCTGTACGTTTCGTCGTTGATCTGATCATCCAAGGCGCGCGCGATACCTGCCACCACAGGGTTCACAGCCTCGAGGTGACTCGGGTTGGGAGCAAGGACCATATGGATCCCCTTGCCGTCCTGCGAAAGGTACGTTCCCTTTGCACCAAGGTGATACTTCACATCTCCAGACCCTTGATAGGAATTCGGATCGATCTTTCCTTCGAACTCATTGAAGATCTTCTCAAGGGGCTTGCCCATCATGTTGGCAAGGACGTTGAGTCGACCGCGGTGAGCCATGCCTAACACAGCACCCGACAGTTCCTTTGATGCTGCATTCTGCAAGATTTGGTCAAGAATGATCAGGGCACTTTCGCCCCCTTCAAGAGAGAATCGTTTAGCTCCAAGGAACTTCGTGTGAAGGAAGTTCTCAAGATTCTCAGCGCGAGCGAGTTTCCTAAAGGTCTCGATGCGCTCCTCTGGCGAAAGTGCAAGCTTAAGATGGGTCTTCTCTACGTTGTCACGGATCCACTGCTTCTGCGTTGGATCTTGAATGTGCATGTATTCGATGCCAACGTGATCACAATAGGTATCACGCAGCATATCGATGATGTCGCGCAACGTTGCGCGCTTCACGCCGCCTAAGCCGCCGGTATCAAACTCACGATCGAGATCCCAGATCGTGAAGTTGTAGTGCGACGGGTCGAGTTCCGGATAATAGTAGGCTTCCAACCCAAGCGGATTGATATCGGCCAATAGATGTCCGCGCACACGATAGGCGTGGATCATCTGAACGACGCGACCTTCCTTATCGATGATCTCCGGCTGATCCTGCGGGAGGAATGGATTTGCCCCCTTCTCAACGGTCCAGCGCATGGGCTCGAATGGAATTCCCAGTGCTGCGAAGATCTGTTCGTAGAACCGATGTTCGCCTAAGAGGAGCTGGTGCATGAACTGGAGGAACTCACCCGACTCTGCACCTTGGATCACACGGTGATCATAGGTTGACGTGAGCGTAACAACCTTGGAGATCGCAAGCGTTGAGAGCACGTCGGGCATCATTGCCTGAAACTCTGCCGGATACTCGATCGCACCTGCAGCAACGATCGTCCCCTGTCCATCCATAAGTCGCGGTACAGACATCACCGTACCGATACCACCAGGGTTCGTCAACGTGATGTTCGCGCCTGTAAGATCTTCGGGTGTGAGCTTATTCGTCCGAGCACGCTTGATGATATCGTCATAGGCACGAGCGAACTCATCAAAGGTCAACCGCTCGGCATGTTTGATGCTCGGAACAAGTAGGATACGACTGCCATCCTTGCGCGTAGTATCCACGGCGAGTCCGAGATTGATACCGCCGCGCTCCACACGCACTGGGATCCCATCATGGACACCGTACGAGTTCTTCATGTTCGGACACTTTTCCGTGGCCTTGACGATGGCCCAGGCAAGGATGTGTGTGAACGACAACTTCGGACGGTGCTTCTTTGCGAGGACTGTATTGGCAATGCGACGATTCTCTTCAAGTGCCTTGACCGGTGCATTCCGCGCACTCGTGGCCGTTGGCACACGCAATGACGCTTCCATGTTCTCGGCGATCTTTCCGCCGATCGATGACAGAGGAACGAGCGTATCGTCAGCAGCTAGTGCCGGCAACCGTGTTGAACTCGAAGTCTCAACCTTCTGCGGCTGAGATGGTTGGGCCACGACAGCTTGTGCAGATTGTGGCTTTTCGGGCGTATAGGATTGGAAGAACGTTCGCCATTCCTGAGTGAATGACTCAGGATCGCGAAGGAACTCGAAATACATTTCATCTACGTAGGCACTGTTCATCGACATCATGGTCGAGGGGCTTTCTCAATTCAAAAACAGAACTGCAAAACTACTGACTTTTCTCAGGCGTAAAACGTAACCCTATGAACGCTAACATCCGACCGGAACGTTCCCCATCACGGCGATATGAATGCCATTGTTCATCTGTGATCGTACATTCACTCCGAACGTCGATGTTCTGCTCTCCAATGCCCGCAGAAAAACACTGATCCCGTATCGCCTGATGATTGTCAAAGAGCCACTTTGAGCCAAGGGGCGTGCAATGTTTCGCCAGTACCTGAAAGACGTCTTCACCCACTTCATAGTGCGAACCGGATGCACACGGAGATAGCCACACTCGTATGTCAGATGTCTTGGTCTTAAATCTCGATGTCAATATCTCAATGGTTTTGCCAACAATGTTGCCGGCAGTACCTCTCCAACCGCTGTGGATTGCCGCTACAACACCAACTGACGCGTCGTACATCAACACACCGCAGCAATCAGCTAGCTTCACTCCAACGATCAGTCCGGGTGTGGTTGTGATCAACGCATCGGCCTGGGCCTGTGTGCGGGAATCAGCGACCAATATCTCCGTCCCATGCACCTGGTGAACGGTTACGATCCGTTCTCTGTCAACGTCAAGCTCTCGTGCCAATGCCAGGTAGGACCTTTCTACATGTTCCGGCGTAGTGGCCGGTGAGATCGAGAATGAGTAACCCGGCCATGGAAACTCCGTGTTGTCCACCTGAGTGATCCCACTCAGCAAACGGTCATCGTTGAATGCTTTGATGATCTTCATACTTCGAACCTACGAGTTCGCGTCGGATCGTGGCACTCATTCTTCGACCCCATAAGCCCCTTCCCTCACACTTGACAGGGATGGGCTGACGTTTGACCCACAACATGAGCTTGCCGTCGATCGCTGCGTGATGTTGCCCGTCGATAAAGACGTTCAGTGTGTCTCTGCACACAGCTGCAATAACAATTCCGTTTCGTCTCTGAGCAATGAAGGTCTCCGTAGCCCGAACCGGAATACACCATATCACTCCAATGATCACAACTACACCAGCCACCATACGAACCACCCCGCCTATAAACGTTGGAGAAACAAGTGGCCAGAGCAAGGTTGCGATCATCAAGACCACAATGACCCATTTCCATACATCATGGACATGAGCAAGACTGTTATCGGCGGTTCCTTGTGCCACATGATCGGCCATACGAACGAGGACGCTGATACACCATGCTACGGGAGCTGTGACCCCTACAACAGATGTGATACAAAGGAGCAGACAGGCCACGAGTGCACAACTCAACAATGGTACTACAATGAGATTTGCGAAGGGGGCTGTTAACGATGTGGAAGAGAAATACACGAGCGACGGAATACTCACACCGATGGTTGCTGCAATGCTCGTAGCACATGTAGCCGCAAGTGCTCTTTTCCACGGTCGCGGTCTGTCAACAAGACGCATCACACCATTGAACCAGAGCGGACCAACGATGAGGATGGAAGCCATAGCCATCACCGACAAGATCATCCCGGGTTGGGTGCTTACGGTTGGATCAACAAGGACCATCCCTAGTGCTACACCACAGAGAATGTTCACCATGTCGGTATGAAGTTCCCTTCTCCGTGCCACAAGTGCAACGATCCCCATCAGTCCGGCACGAACAGCAGGGGGCTCCCCACCGCTCACAAACACATAGGCAGCAATGATGAGCGAGATCACCACCACGCGCCACCATGACGGTGCAGAGCCTATGATCGTGATCAATACGCCGAGGATGATGCCAACGTGTGATCCGCTCACGGAAAACATGTGCGCTGTGCCACTGGCAGCATAGACCTGCATCACTTCCGGATCGAGCGCCGTGCGATCTCCGATGACAACGGCGATGGCAAGTGCCGACACATCGCGGGGAAGTTCGCGCTCAAAGATCGATACCATCCACTCTCGCGTTACATCGGACCAGCGATTCCACCACGGTTGATCACGAACAACCGCTGATGAGGCATTCGTGATGATGAGCGATGCGCCGGAACCGTGGCAGACGGCCTTCTCCGGAACCTCATCAGGAAGTGTTGCCGGATCCGGACGTCGCAACAGTCCGGTAACGATTCGAGTCTCCCCTTTCCTTGGTGGTGGACGCAAAGAGTCTGCTACCCATTCGGTGACCAAACATGCCGCTCGAACGCATGGCAACTCCGATGCGTCGATCTCACCCATAAGGACATAGCGGTGCTTGCCGGGAGAACTTCGCTTGATCTCCTGCACTACTCCCTCGGCTCGAACACGCATGGTTGGACCAAGGACATCGGAGGTGTCGACCATATGAGAGGCGCGGTACTGCACTGTTATGCAGCCAAGAGCGAGGCACGAACAATGGAATGCGGTGGCCAAGGAGCCCCTTTTCAGGGAGATGGCTGCCAGAGTGATCGATACTGCAGATGTCCAGAACAGGAGGCTTTCTGAGGCATGTGCCACGGTCAGGATCAGGACCCAGCCGAGTACGCAGAGAGTCGGAAAAACAAGGGGAAGGCGGCGTTCCATACCATTCTGTGGCGTTGCCGGGACGGAACGTGACGGTGCCTGTGTCCGTGTTGAAAACTTACCCCGCTATGGGGCTTCCGGGGGGCGGTATTTTGGGGGTCGCGTCACGTTCTGCACCCCTGCAGACACGATGTATCTGAACAGCAAATGATCACTTTTATCAGGATATCAGAATGAGCACAGACATCAAGGCCCCGAAGGAACCAAAGGAGCCGAAAGAACCAAAGGAACCGAAGGGTTCTTCAGAGTCAACATCGATGCGTGTACCCGAGGCCAAGGTCAAGGCAGCACAATTGGCGATGGAGCAGATCGAGAAACAGTTCGGTAAGGGTTCGATCATGCGCCTGAGCGATGAGAACTCTGTCGACATCGACGCGATCTCCACGGGCTGTCTTTCTCTCGACGCAGCCATTGGTATCGGCGGCGTGCCGCGCGGACGGATCGTCGAGATCTATGGACCGGAATCGTCAGGTAAGACAACTGTCTGCTTGCAGGTGATCGCCGAAGCACAGAAGAATGGCGGACTTGCCGCCTTCGTTGATACGGAACACGCACTTGATGTGAAGTATGCGCAGAGACTTGGCGTGGATCTCAACAATCTCTTGCTCTCTCAGCCGGAGTTCGGTGAGCAGGCATTGGAGATCGTGGAGACGCTTGTGCGCTCCGGTGCGATCGATGTGGTGGTGGTTGACTCCGTAGCGGCACTTACACCGCGTGTGGAGATCGAAGGCGACATGGGTGACGCGCAGATGGGCTCACAGGCGCGTCTTATGAGTCAGGCTATGCGAAAGCTCAATGCCGCGATCGGTCGATCAAACACGACAGTGATCTTCACCAACCAACTCCGTTCGAAGATCGGTGTTGTATATGGGAATCCGGAGACCACAACCGGCGGTAACGCGCTGAAGTATTATGCTTCCGTTCGTATCGATGTGCGCCGCAAGGACGTGATCAAGGACGGTCAGGAGATCGTTGGAAACCGCGTGCGTGCCAAAATCGTGAAGAACAAGGTTGCACCTCCCTTCCGCGAAGCAGAGTTCGACATCATGTACAACGAGGGCATCTCGCGCCTTGGTGATATGATCGATGTAGCCGTAGAAGGTGGCATCATCACCAAGTCCGGTTCATGGTTCTCGTTCAACGATGAGCGTTGTCAGGGTCGCGACGGAATGCGTAAGCTCCTCAGCGAGAACGCAGCCCTCTATGCCGCACTCGATGCAGCCGTTCGTGAGGCACTGCACCTGCCAACTCCCGGCACAGTCACAAGTAAATCGAAGTAATACATGGGCACGATCACGTCGATCCGTCGTAACGTAAAGGACGGTGGACGCTGTTCGGTGTTCGTTGACGAAGTCTTCCTTGCTGCATGTCCGATCGACGTTGCTACGTCGCTCGGACTGCGCAAGGGACTTGAGATGACCGATGACCTTGAGCATAAGCTGCGCAAGGAAGATAAACGCATCGTGCTTCGTCAGAAAACGTATCACTTTGCCACCTACAAACCTCGAACAGAACGTCAGGTGCATGACTATCTCGTTGGCCGCGAAGCGACGCCGGAAGAGATCGATGATGTGATGGCGTGGCTGAAGGAGTTCAAGCTTCTCAACGACCGCGTCTATGCAGAACGTTTCCTGGATGCTGCTCGAGAACGCAAGCCCCTTTCGCGATCAATGGCCAAACGGACACTCGCACGCAAGGGAGTACCGGAGTTGATCATCGATGAGGTCTTGCACGAACAGTACTCCGATGACGATGCCATCAATGCTGCACGCCGAGTGGCTAGCAAGAAACTTCGAATGATCACGTCGGTCTCGGATAAAGAGCGCGATGAAAAACTCATGAGATTCCTTCAGTACCGCGGCTATCCGTGGAATGTGATCCGAACGGTGCTTGAAGAGCTTCGTGTGGGTACACTCTGCCTGGCGGCAACTATTGCAACGTTGTTTGTCTTCGCCGCTAGTCAAGGCACGTCGCAGGAGATCACATCGTGCAGGCGATCGCGACTGCCAGATGCGGTGAATCGGTTCCAACCCACAACACAACCGGTGCTCGCTCCAGATGGTACTCTGTTCCTCGACAGGAAACTTCATCCGGACAATGCCGATGGAGGTGTGAAGGATCCGGATGACGTGTGGTTGGCTAGACGCGACGCTTCGGGTATATGGTTGGATGCTGAGCGAACGACATTCACATCATGCAAGCGACCAGACATTGTGTTCTCCTTCACGAGTGATGGTTTGGCCGCTCTGGCTGCAGGTACGTATCGCAAGGACGGCGGAGTTGACGTACCGTCACTAGCCATCCTCAAACGTCGGTCATCACAGGACCTCTTCTCCGAGGTTGAACCGGTGAACATCCCCGGCCTTTCCTCGTTGGGTCGCAACTTCTTCGCCATGATGAGTGATGACCGCAGAACCATCCTCCTCGCGTTGGAGCGTTCTGATGGAATGGGCGGACTCGACCTCTACGTCAGCGTTCGTTGCGGAGAGAACTGGTCAGCCGTGATCAACTGCGGTCCAATGATCAACACACCAGCTTTTGAAGGGGCTCCATGGCTCGCCCCGGACGGAGAGACATTGTACTTTGCCTCAAGCGGACGTGATGACAGACGGGGCAAGTCGGACATCTATGTCACACGTCGCATCGGCTCATCGTGGACCTCATGGTCAACACCGCGAAATCTTGGCTCCTGCGTCAACACCATTGAAGACGAGACCGCATTCTCCCTCATCGGTCGTGGAGACAGTGCGCTGATCCACTCATGGGATGCAGAGTCGGGCAGACCAGGGATCTACGTGGTGGAACTCACGGGTGACGTTCGCCCCCTACCATCATGTTCTTTCACCGGAACTGTGGTTGATGCCGTCACAAACGAGTCATTGCCGATGGCTGAATTGCGCATCCGCGATTCCGCAAGCTCCTGTGAACCCTTCGAGATCCCGCTGGATACTGCAACCAAGAAGTTCACGATATCCTTACCGGCATTACATCGTTATCACATCGACACCAAGGTCCAGCACTACGTTCCGCATCATCAAGTGATCGGTATTCGGACGTTGGATAGTACAACGCTGCTCCGCGTTACGACCAAGGTATTCGATACGCGACGTCCGCTTGCTTCGATCTACTTCGACCGAGGAGTTGCGCAGTTATCCGATGAACATATCGCAATGTTGACAGCGCTTTTACAGCGCTATGATATGCGGCAGATCGCCTTTGACGTAGTTGGGTACACAGACGTGGTAGGTACGCGTGCGTTGAACACGACGCTTTCGGGACAACGTGCAGAATCCGTTGCGGCGCAGCTTGTTGTCCTTGGTCTTGATCAAAACAAGGTACGCGCGATCGGTCGCGGGATAGAGAACCCCGGTACGTTACTTGGACTGAAGGAGAATCCTCAGAGCAGACGAGTGGACATCTTCCCTAGCGAGAAGTCAGGGCGTTGAGAGGTGGACCATCGTGGTAACCTGACCTTCTTCCGGCCGCTCTTCCATGATCTTCAGTGTCCACATCCGATGTGCATGCAAGTAGAGTGCGATGGCATTCTCTGCAAGCCATTCGAATCCCTCATCATGATGAGGTGATCGCCAGAGGATCTCGTCGTGAGCGATAAGGCATGCACGCTCGAAGCCGTCCTGCCCGATCACTTGCACGATAACCTCTTCCATTTCAGCAGGTCTTCGCTCAAAACGGATCGTGATCCGTTGCCATGTTTCATGGCTCTCGAGAGTTGCATCTCTGACGAGTGCACGTGAGCGATGCATTGCTGTGGTCCCAAAAACGATGGGAACGCGAACTGGGTCACTGGTCATAACTACCTCCTGCAGAGGGCGTGACAGATCCACCGGTGGGTGGACACCACATGCGGCGAAGATCGCCGCTACATGACCTCGGAAAATAGCATCAAAATCGGCTTTATGGGGCGCTAAATGTCGATCGTCGTACCACCAGAACCAATCGGAGGCTTCTACGGTCTCCATTTCCTCGGCAACCTGCTCCGGAGAGCGCCCGGAGGCCTCCAGAGCGGCCTTGCAGTCGCGCAGGAGTGACCACGCCAGGTTCTTCACCGGAGAGCCGATCCAGATGTCAAACGTCCCGTTGATCCACGACCCTGCCGTGAAGTGATGCAGACGTCGCCTGCCTGGAGACTCGGAGGCCTGGGAGCAGGTAAGGGTCGTGAACCTGTCCTGATCAGAACATCTCTTCATCAGGGCGTTGAGGAAGTCTTCCCCATTCTTGTCATAGAACTCCCAACAGTTCTCTCCGTCGAGAATGATCGGAACAACCGCCGAGGCCAGAGACATCTCACCGTGTTGAGCGATGATCGCACGCTTTCGTTCTTCAAGTCTGCGCACGAAATCATCAGCAGCCACATCGGCGTCCCAGCGTGCGTATTCAAAACCGATGGCATCGCTCAAGGCATGGTCGCGAAACAACACCGTGATAGGCCCGCGAGCTGTTTCAACAACATGCGGGAAATACTTTTCCGTTGGGCTCCATTGTTCCCCCAAGGACTTCTGCAACACATCTTCATCAGTGGCTGTCCACACTACGCCGTGTTCGGCAAACAATTCGAGCGCAGCCATTGAGAGGCTTCCTTCGGCTGGCCACATCCCAAGCGGACGGTGACCGCTGCGTGACTTCCAGTCATCGAGTGCTCGGCGTATGTGTCGTCGTGCATGATCCGGCGCCTTGTATGCCGGTGACGGTAGTTCAACATGTGGCATGCTCTCATGAGCTACATCACTATCGATCACGAGTGGTAGGATCGGATGATGATACGGCGTGATGCTGATCTCAAATCGCCCCTCACGTTCATACTCGAGGAAGGTTGGTACGATGTCCTTCATCACGTCGTGATGCAATCGGATCAACGCAAACTTTTGCTCTTCGTTGAAGTTGCGTCCTTGTAGAAGAAGTTCGGCAGCGAGTGCCGAACCACGTCTCGTAACCGGACCCAACCATGCAAGGTTGACCAAAACCTGGACGTCGCGCCAATCTTGCGCAGAGAAGTGTCCGGTATCGTTCGCGAGGAGTGCATCGTAGAGTTCTTCATATCTCGGTAAGGGGCTTACCATTGTCTCCCGTTGCACCGTGCTGGCCCAACGTGCAAGCGCTGCCTTCTGTGCGTTGTCTAGATCTTCAGCACGGATCATCGTGAGTCGTTCAAGCTCGTCTGTTCTGCCCCCTTCATATTCATCGAGTTGCATGAGCATCGACGGAACGAGGTTGAACGTGTGTTGAATCGGAAATCGTCCGAGGATATCACAGAGATCTCGATAGTCCTTGGTTGCGTGCAGCCTGACCCAGGGTAAGAAGAACCCATCTGCTGTGCGATAGTCGGGTTGATGCTGATGCCACAGGAAACAGATCCGAAGTGGTAGTGTCCGATCCATCAGAATGCCTTTCGCACGGTGAAGCGCAGAATGTTGTCTTGGGAATCGAACGGCTGGTTGGGGTAGGATCGTGACTTTTGAGCCATATAGTGTAGCTCCCCTGTCCAAAGATCTCCAAATCGATAGCCGAGTCCGGCGTGGAGCCGAATGCGCGAATTGAAATACTCCTTCGGTGCAGGATCGAGATTCTCGAAGAACTCCACTTCGGCGATCGCATACAATGAGTTCGGCGCGATACGCTCATCTGTGATCGCGATACGCGAACCGATGCGCAGTCGAAGTCTGTACTGATCCTGCCAGGTCTTTGTATCTAGGTAGTATAGGTTCCGAAATTCTTGTCGGAGCATAACATAGGGTTCAAACCGAGGGATCACATCGGTATACCGTAGAGCCACATAGGGTCGTAGCTCAATGATGTCGGAGATGTCGGACTGATCGGCATACTCCATGAAGAGTGCCCCCTCGGCCAAGAGCCAGGGAGTGATCGCAAAGGAAACTGCCGGACAGACGGATACACTTGCGTACTTCCGTGAACCATCCACGAAATACTGCGTGAGAAAGAGACTTCCTACCCATCGATCCGCGAGGCTGGAAACAGCTGTTTCTTCAACCCATACTTGGAACGTGGACTGTTCTTGCGATCGCAGAGGGGCGATGGTCGCAAAAAAACAGAGCAGATATAGAATTCGTGGCAGGTGCCGTTTTGTCAGCATCTGCAAATTTAGCTCATTGACGTCAGGCGAACCGATGCCGTTGCTTCAACGCCACACGAACAAGAAGCAACATCACCGGTACTTCGATAAGGGGGCCTATCACGGCGGCAAAAGCCTGACCTGAGCTGAGGCCGAAAACGGCAATAGCCACAGCGATGGCAAGTTCGAAGTTGTTGGATGCCGCAGTGAAGGACAACGTTGTGGTTCGTTCGTAGTCGGTTCCCATATACCGACTCAACCCCCAGCTCACGGCGAACATCACCACGAAGTAGACGGTCAACGGGATCGCCACTCGCACAACGTCCAGAGGCACGCCCAGGATACTCGTTGCTTTGAGACTGAACATGACCATGATCGTCAAGACAAGTGCAACAAGCGTGAGGCGACCAATTCGCGGAACAAAGACATCATCATACCAAACCTCGCCCTTCATCTTCCGCAGGATCACGCGCGTGAGGAAGCCTGCCGCAAGCGGCACGCCGAGGTAGATCAGCACGCTCTCTGCGATCTGTCCCATGGATACGTTAACAGAAGCCCCCTCCAACCCGAGGATCGGCGGAAGCCACGTGAGGAAGAACCAGGCATAGACGCTATAGAACAACACCTGAAAGATGCTGTTGAAGGCTACAAGTCCGGCTGCATATTCTCGATTACCACAGGCCAGGTCGTTCCACACGATCACCATGGCGATACATCGAGCAAGGCCGATCATGATCAGACCTTGGACGTATTCCGGTTTGTCGGGCAGGAACAGAACAGCCAGTGCAAACATCAATACCGGACCGATCACCCAGTTCTGTACAAGGGAAAGTGCAAGGACCTTGGTGTCGCGAAATGCTTCGCCTAACAGCTCGTACCGAACCTTGGCAAGGGGCGGATACATCATCACGATCAGTCCGATGGCCAACGGAATATTCGTTGTGCCGGACTGCATGTTCTCTAAGGCTTGCGGCAATCCCGGGATCAACACTCCAAGCGCCACACCGATGACCATGGCTCCGAAGATCCATAACGTGAGGTAGCGGTCGAGCAGATTCATGCCGACTCTGTTATGGGCGTGAAATATGCCGGCAGTGCCACAACGAAACTCTTGATCTCGTCGCGAACTCGACGATACACTTCGAGAGCCTCTTGCTCCGGAAGACCCTTGGCTTCGGCAGGAGGATCGTCAAACGAATGGTGGACGGTGATGGCTACGCCAGGCAGGTATGGGCAACGTTCCCTTGCGGAGTCGCAGACCGTTACCACGAGGTCCCACGCGATCTTAGGGAGATCATCGATCGTCTGGGAGAGTTGTGTGGTGATATCAATGCCTACTTCCGACATCACACGGACGGCCATAGGATTCAGGCCATGTGCTTCTATACCGGCCGAGTAGGCAACACAGGTATCCGAGAGTAACGTTCGGGCCCAGCCTTCCGCCATTTGTGAGCGACACGAATTGCCGGTGCAAAGGAAGAGGACGTTCATCTTACGAGGATTAGAGGGCATAAAAACGTAATGGTGGTTGGTGATATCACCGCAAAGATCATGCGATATCAACAACCACCAACGTTACGAAACCGTAACCGAGCGGGAAACGGGACTCGAACCCGCGACATTCAGCTTGGGAAGCTGACGCTCTACCAACTGAGCTACTCCCGCTTACGATGGGTGGAGATGCCGGGAGTCGAACCCGGGTCCGAAGTGGACCACCCGAAGCTTACCACGTGTGTCTTCGATCTACGTTTTCTCACCGATTGGGTAACCGATCGATAGGTCCCATTCAGCCAGCCTCAGTGTTGTCTCGCGCTATGCCCTGTTGCTCAGCTGCACGCCAGCTTGTTAGAAAGCGTCACCGGAGAGGAAGGTAACAAGCACCCTTCCGTCCGATGGCATAGCTACTTAATTAAGCAGCCATGCGATAACCGAAGTTATCTGCATGTTTGTTTTCGCCAGTTGTATTAACGAGCTCCACCAGCGTAGCTCGACACGCATCTTCGTGATCGCCTCACCCCGTCGAGACCGTTACATCCCCGTGTTGGCTAGTTACTAGTTACTAGTTACTAGTTACTAGTTACTAGTTACTAGTTACTAGTTACTAGTTACAAATTAGGTGTTCTGGAGTGATTACCATCCGGTAATATTCCATTGACGTATAAGATCTGCGTTTCGTTGATTCCGCATGTACAATTGAAACTCGCAACCCGTAACAAGTAGCAAGTAACCAGTAACTAGTAACTAGTAACAAGTAACCAGTAACTAGTAACTAGTAACTAGCCAAATACTCCTTCACCTCTTCCATATACCAATGCGGGGTGCTGGTAGCTCCGGAGATCCCAACGGATGATGCGCCTTCGAACCATGAAGGGTCGATCTCGTCCGTCGTTTCTACGAAGTAGGTTCTGGGGTTCGCTGCCTTAGCAACGTTATACAAGACCTTGCCGTTTGAAGAGGCACGTCCGGCTACGAAGAGGATCACGTCGTTCTCGGCCGCGAATTTGGCCAATTGGCCTTCCCTGCCGCTTACCTGACCGCAGATGGTATCCTTTGCGTGAAACTCGGTGGCAATGTCTTCCATGGTGTCAACCACGAGCTCGGCAATTCGGGCCTTTAACACATCACGCACGGCGATGAAGGTTGGCCTGTCCATGGTTGTCTGGGAGAACAACACGGTTTTCTTACCGAGTGCAACCAGGTGTTCTGCTTCTTCCACCGTTGAGATCACCACACATTGGTCGTGGACAACGCCACGTACTCCAAGAACTTCGGCATGATCCTTCTTCCCGAAGATCACGATCTGATAGTCCTGGTCCCAAAACTTCCGCACACGTTCTTGTAGCTTGGTCACTACCGGACACGTTGCATCCACGATCTCGATCCCATACTCCCATGCCTTTCGGTAGGTCTCAGGGGGCTCTCCATGGGCTCGGATGATCACCTTGGCTCCGGAGTGGGCCAGACGCGGGAAATCGTCCGAGGTGATCGTGGTAAGCCCCTTATCCTCAAGCCGTTGGATCTCTTTGGGATTGTGAATGATATGCCCTAGGACATAGACATTCCTGTCTGCTCGTGTTGCAGCGAGTTGATCTTCGGCGATCTGTACCGTGCGCACTACACCCCAGCAAAAGCCACTGAAGCGGTCGATCGAGACGTTCATATCAGAAGTTTCCAAACTTTGAGACCAGATCGTAGGTCTTTTGATATCCGTGTACCAGTTCGAGGATCTGCTCCACCTGGTTGTCGATCGTTAGACGTGTGGTGTCGATCTCTGTTGCTCCGTCGGGTTTGATCAGGGGGCTATCTGCACGCTCGCTGTCGAGTTTATCCCGACCCATGATCTGGGCACGTACCTGGTCGGCATCGATCTGCTCACCTCGGTCCAGTGCTTCGGCAAGGCGACGTCGGATACGCTCCTCCGGGTCAGCGATAAGAAAGACCTTGACCTCGGCATTCGGGAAAACAACGCTCCCGATATCCCTGCCGTCCATCACAACA
Organism: Ignavibacteria bacterium; assembly: GCA_016707005.1. Classification (NCBI taxonomy): domain Bacteria; kingdom Pseudomonadati; phylum Ignavibacteriota; class Ignavibacteria; species Ignavibacteria bacterium. Next base: position 90,300 of record JADJIQ010000004.1, on the reverse strand, counting down.
CCACCGTTGAAGCCCATCGCGCGCTGACGCAAAACAAGCGCCCTGCGGACAGTTGGGAACGTACTCACCTGACTCACAGAACTTGTGACGTCTGCCTGCCTGATGGCCTTTGTGACGTCTTCTCCGTTCATCATCACGGTCTGCCCGTTGAATCCCGGTTCCATGTGGATCTCGGTTCCGGAGGCAAGCTCTCCGAGATCATGGTCGTTCATCGGCGTACCTTGACGCAATGCAGCAAGCGTGATGGCTCGATACATAGCGCCGGTGTCGATATACACATACCCCAGGCGCTCTGCTACGCGTCTGGCCGTTGTGCTTTTTCCTGCTCCGGCAGGTCCGTCGATGGTCACGATGATCTTTTTCATAGGCTCAACAAATCTACGTGAAACCCTGACCCACTCTTGCTGTCTAAACGGGAAATTCCACACTTCATCAGGAACTTCTGTGAAACACCTACTCATCGTGCTCCTAACAGTCTTCGGCGTGACACTTCTGCATTCTGAACAGACAACAACGACCAGTACCCTAACAACCGTCTCGAAGGATGGCAAGGTGATCCAAGAAACGGTAAGCCCCCAGGTGGACTCCCAGGGTCTCACCACGGCTGAACAGTTTCGACTTGACAGTATGCAGAAACAGCATGATTTCGAACTTCGCGAAGCGGAGATCATTCATCAACAACGTGGCACCCACCCCGAAGAGATCATCGGTGTCTTCATACCGATCATCGCAATTCTCGGTGCCTTCCTCGTTGTCTGGCGCGGCATCGAATCAAAGCGGGCGCTGCGTATGGCCATGATCGAGAAGGGTATGGATCCTTCCCTCCTCATCGATCGCTCCGATGAATCAAGCAAGAAATATGGCGCTCTGCGTTTTGGTATGTTGCTCGCCGGCGTGGGTCTCGGTCTGCTCGTTGCCTTCGTGATCGTGAGTTCTTCCATGATCAATGAAAACCACCAGCCCCTTGTCTTTATCTCCAGTTCCCTCCTCTTCGGCGGAATAGGGCTTATCGGCTATCATTTGATCGCCAATCGTCTCGAAAAGAAATGACCGACGCAGAGATCATCGATCGTGTGTTATCCGGCGACCAACAGGCCTATGGCTTGTTGGTTGCCGCATATCAACGCAAGGCTCTCTCACTGGCGGAACGACTGATGCAGAATGTGCATGAGGCCGAGGATCTTGTGCAGGACTCCTTCGTCAAGGCCTATACATCCTTAGCAAGTTTCAGAAGGGGCTCCTCCTTTGCCACCTGGTTCTACCGGATCGTCTATACCACATGTCTCAATGCGCTTCAAAAACAGAAAAGAATGCCATTGTCTCAATCACTCGATGAGGACACGGCACCGTCGTGGATAGAGCCGGCTGTGTTCGATGAATTAAGCAATGAAACAGTAGAACAGGTTCTTCGTGAAGAGATGTCCCTCATGCCCCCACTCTACGCTGCAGTGATGGAGCTCTTCTACGGCGAGGAATGTTCATATGAACAGATCGCAAAGATCACCGGCATGCCCCTTGGCACGGTGAAGACCCGCCTCAACAGAGGCAGAATGTTATTGAGGACAGCCCTCCTGAAGCGTTGTCCGGATCTGGAGTTGACCAATGCCTGACACTCATCAACACGAACTTTTGTCAAAACTTCTTGACGGTTCACTCACCCCATCAGAATGGGCAGAAGCCCAATCGCTTTGGGGAGATGAAACATTGCGGTTGATGCTTTCCGGAGAACAGAGACTTCGCGAGTCATACCAGCACATGTTGTATCAGGCACCACAGCCCGACATGATTTCTACGATCATGAGTCGGGTAGAGAACGTTCCTGCTCCAAATCGGTCCTTGATCTGGATCCTGAAATATGGTGGACTTCTCGGTGCTGTGATTTTTGCGGTTGGACTCTCCGTTGTATTTGTTGCCTTTTCCGATTCAGCTTCTACGTCATTCACATTCTCCGCTCCCGAACTGGATGGCAGCTGGGCGCTCTGGGGTTTACCCGTGTTGATCCTCATCGGTGTTGGGATATGGCGGATGGAGACGGCCTAACACCGTATCTTGCGCCATGCCATTGCTTTCGGTACGCGACCTCACACATACGTATCCGAACGGGTTCCAAGCGCTCAAGGGAATTTCCTTCGACGTGGAAGCCGGGGAGTTCCTCGTTGTCATCGGCTTGTCTGGTTCGGGCAAGAGTACTCTCCTGCGTTGCCTCAACCGACTCATCGAACCAACGGGCGGATCGATCACCTTCGACGGCCAGGATGTAACGCACATCGCAAATGATGCCCTGCGTAAACACCGCGGTCAGATCGGGATGATCTTTCAACACTTCAACCTTATCCCCCGACACAGCGTCCTGAACAATGTGTTGTATGGGGCTCTAGGGTCAACCGGCACCGTTGCTGCAATGCTTGGTCGGTTCTCCGACGAACTCCGCACACGTGCGCTTGAAGCTCTGCGTGTTGTAGGTATCGCGGAAAAGTCAACCGTCAGAGCTGATGCCCTCTCGGGCGGACAACAACAACGTGTTGCCATTGCGCGAGCGTTGATGCAACAACCACGCATGCTCTTGGCCGATGAACCGGTTGCCTCACTCGATCCGTCAACCTCACACTCTGTGATGACCTACCTTGAGCGTATCAATAAGGACATGGGAACAACAGTGATCTGCAATCTTCACTTCTTGTCCCTTGTTCGTCAATACGCAACTCGAGTGATCGCTCTGAAGGATGGCATCATGGTGTTCAATGGATCGCCCCATGACATCACGGAAGAATGGTTCACAACCATCTATGGTGAAGACGCGGTGGAAGTGGAGATTCGTTAATGTGCTAGTGAAGAAATTGATGTCCATCGTGATCGATCTTTTGCTTGGTGCTACGGTAGTGGCGCTGATCGAGAGAGTCATACTCCCATCCTTGTTGGATGGGAAGCCATGGGCATTTGGTCCGCTGTCGATGGGGATCATCATTGGCGGTGCAATTGTGTGGGCATTGATCGGAATCGTGCGTGGGGCCTCGTTGGGTCGACTCTACACAGGCCTGGACGTTCCGGAAGGCCAAGCCCGCACCATCGTTACGCATCTCGGATGGATCGCCCTCACAACGTGTATCATCGGCGGATGGATCATCACCGATATCTCGCCGATCGAGTTTCTTTCCGGCGAAGGACTCCAGGGTGCCGGACGCATCTTCGGTGCACTCCTCACTCCTGAGTTCGACGTGATCGGTGAAGCACTTGCAGCGATGGTTGTAACGATCTTCACAGCCTTTATGGCAACCGTGGTTGCCGTCCCCCTGAGCTTCCTCCTAAGCTTCCCTGCCGCTCGCAACGTGATGGCCACCAGTCCCCTCGGCAAAACCATCTACATGGGGCTTCGCATCATCCTCAACATCATGCGTTCGATGGAGCCTATCATTTGGGCCATCATCTTCAGTGTATGGGTCGGGATCGGACCATTCGCCGGTATGCTTGCTCTGGTCATCCACACCGTTGCCTCACTTACCAAACAATACAGCGAACAGATCGAAGACGTCAATGCCGGACCTATTGAGGCTATATCTGCCACCGGTGCAAATCGCATCCAGGTCCTCTGGTTCGCCATCGTCCCGCAATGTGTGATCCCCTTCCTCTCATTCACCATCTACCGCTGGGACATCAACGTCCGCATGGCAACCATCATCGGCTTTGTGGGGGGCGGCGGGATCGGTACACTCCTCACGCAGTACCAAGGTCTTGCTCGCTATCATGAAGTGGGCACCCTCGTGATCCTCATCACAGCCGTTGTCTGGATCTTGGATGTTGTGAGTGCTAGGGTGCGGGAGGCCCTGCGTTAGAGGGTTAGAGTGCTAGAGTGCTAGATTGTTAGAGTGCTAGATTGTTAGAGTGCTAGAGTAACTGCGTAACTAAGTAACTACGTAACTAAGAATTTGCTGGAGCACCTTCACATCGATGTCCGTGAGCTTCTTGACGTAAAGGCATCCTTTGCCGGCTTTGAATTTTCCGAGCTTGGCGAGGAGGTCTTCGTGTTGCTCGAAGCCGCCGTGCAGATAGATGGTCAGGTTTGCGGCGCGGGGTGAGAAGCCCATGGGGAACCAGTCGACATCGCGACCGGAAGCGTACTTGAGATGAAGGGTACCGAAGCCAACAATGCTGGCTCCCCACATCTTGGGTTCGCACTTGGTAAGCTTCTTCATGAGTTTGAGTACCGTTAAACAATCAGCGCGCATTCCCTCGTTGGGAATGCGCGCTAAAAAGTCTGATACGGACTGTTCCGTTTGTTTCGTTTTGATTTCGGCTTTTGCCATGCCCCTTATCCCTTGAAGTCGAACTCTCCCATGTTGACGCCACCGATCCAACGGCGACGATCGAAGGTTTCGCGGTTCTTGTTGCAGACGATCTGGAAGGCCGTTGAGTTGCCCTGCTTGGCGATGTCAACAGACCAGCCAAGGAAGATCTCCCAGCAACGATACCACCACTGACCGTACTCGTCATAGACTGCGTCACGGTTTGCCATCCAATTGTCATACCACTGTTGGATGGTCTGTGAGTAGTGGATCCCAACATTCTCAACGCTGTGGATCTCGAAGCCGGCCTTTTCCAAACGTGCCACCACGAAGGAGAGTGGCATGCTGGCATCGGCGCCAGGGAAGATGTACTCATTCATGAAGGCGCCCCAGATGAGCGACTCTTTGTGAATACCTGCCTTGAGTCCGGCGATCTGAAGATAGAACAGACCATCGTCCTTCAAGAGGCCGTGGATCTGATTCATGAAACGCTGGAAGTACTTCACACCTACGTGCTCAGCCATTTCAAGACACGTGATCTTGTCGTACTTGTCCTGAGGGATCGCGCGATAGTCCATTCGAAGGCAACGTGCTGTGTCCTTTACGCCCCATTCGGCGATCTGGGCATTACCATGATCAACACCTGCTTGAGCGATGGAGATACCGGTTGAATCTGTTCCGAAGTACTTCGCCGTGTGCGCAACCAACGTTCCCCAACCGCAACCGATGTCGAGAAGGCGTTCGCCCTTCTTGAGTTGGAGCTTCTGGCTAACGAGGTTGAGCTTGTTGTCTTGGGCTTCTGTAAGCGACTCTTGGCCGGTCTTGTAGAAGGCAGATGTGTAGATCATGCGCTCTCCAAGGAAGCCCTTGAAGAAGTCGTTACGACGATCATAGTGATCACGAACGATACGCTCATCCTGCTTCTTGGAGTGGATGGCGAGCTGCGGGATGAACTTGTTGAAGATGAAACCGATGTGGTGGCCTACGATGTCGTAGTTGAAGTAGGCTTCCCGACTTTGCAACAGCGTCTGAACGTCAACCGTTACGTCGACCCGACCGTTCATGTAGTCTTCGATGAAATTCGTGATCGGGGTCTTCTGGCCGTTCTTGTAGCGCGACTTCACTTTTGGGTCGCGGACAACCACGAGATCCAGGATGTTCTTCGACAGGGGGACGTTTGACGCCATATGCTGCTTTCTTCGATAGAGAGTAATTTGCTTGGAAGTTGTAAGAATACGGGATTCGGCCTTCGAAACCGTCATTTTTTATCATCACAGACAAGGGTTCGCCCCCTTTTTCGTCCTTGTTCAGTTACGAATACGACAAACACCCCCACCCTATGGCAACCATCCATCAGACAGTAGAAACCAAGAAAACCGTGGCGGAAATGCGCCACTCCCTTGACAGCAAGGTGCTTAGCCGACCTGAGTTGAAGCTCCTTTTGGACGAGCATCGCTGGGAAGGCAATGTTCTCCATGCAAAGGGCAAAATGGGTCACGGTACGATCACGCTTGAAGAAGGTCGAGTGATCGTCCATATCGAGCTATCATTGTTCGGTTCCGCGGCAAAGGGACAGATCGAGGAAGCCCTCGGAAAACAGCTACAGCGACTCGGGGAATAACATGAGCTTCGTTCACCTTCACAACCACACACACTTTTCCCTTCTCGATGCTGCGGCTAGTCCGCAGAGCATGATCGATGCTGCCGTTAAGGACGGACAAAAGGCACTCGCGATCACCGATCACGGTGTGATGTTCGGCTGCTTTGAATTCTACAAGAAGGCAAAGAAGGCTGGCGTGAAGCCGATCATCGGTTGTGAGGTCTACATCGCCGTCAAGAAACACACGGACCGCGAGAAGGTACAGGACGCCGGCAAAAAACGGAACTACTACCACCTGGTGTTGCTTGCCAAGAACGAGACGGGATATCGCAATCTCATCAAGCTTACATCCATTGGTCATACGGCCGGCTATTACTACAAGCCCCGTATCGACATGGATCTGCTTCGTGAGTATCATGAAGGCCTGATCGCTACGTCGGCCTGCTTGGCCGGACCGATCAATGCGCCGATGTTGGCCGGTGACGAAGCAACGGCCAGACGGAATGCGATCACGCTGAAGGAGATCTTTGGTGATGACTTCTACATCGAACTTCAGGATCACGGACTTCCCGAAGACCGTCACGTCCTAGAGTTCGCTCCCCGACTTGCCAAGGAACTCGGTATTCGCTTGGTGGTCTCCAATGACGCCCACTACGTCAAGAAGGAAGATGCGGTAGCGCACAATGTTCTTCTGCACATCAACAAGGATGCTTCGTTCTCGCGCGACGGATCTTTTGACGTAAAAACCCGATCTGCGGTATAAGGTACCGGAGATGTACCTCAAGACGCAGCAGCAAATGAAGGATCTCTTCAAGGACTTTGCTGAAGGCATTGAGTCGACCCAGGAGATCGCCGACAAGGTGGACCTGACCATCCCCACTGAACTGCAGCTGCCGAAGTTCCCCATCCCTGAGGAGAGCGACGCCACTACGTTGGAAGACTACCTCGAAGAACTGACGATGAAGGGGCTTGATGAACGTTTCCCTGTTCTCACCAATGAGATCTTGGACCGCGTAGGCTTTGAGCTGAATGTGATCAAACGCATGGGGTATGCGGGGTACTTCCTCATCGTGTGGGACTTCATTCGTGCGGCACGGGAAATGGGTGTCCGTGTTGGTCCGGGACGGGGCTCTGCTGCCGGATCGTTGATCGCCTATGCACTGCGTATCACCGATATCGATCCGCTGAAGTACGATCTGCTCTTTGAGCGATTCTTGAATCCGGATCGTGTGTCGATGCCTGATATCGACGTTGACTTCTCCGATGACAAGCGCGAGCGCGTCATCGAATACGTCAAGGAGAAATACGGCGCTGATTCCGTAGCCCAGATCATCACCTTTGGCACTCTCTCATCACGCGCCGTCCTCAAGGATGTAGGCCGTGTGATGGGGATCGATCTTGCCACCATCAACAGTATCACCGATAAGATCCCGGTGATCCTCGGCAAGGTGCACTCGCTCAAGGATGCACTGGACCTGCCGGAACTTCGGTGGTTGAAGACCTCGGACGATCCACGTCTGAAGGACATGATCAGTTATGCGCTTACCCTTGAAGGGTTCGCCCGCAATGCCTCGCTTCATGCCGCCGGTGTGGTGATCGCGCCGGGTCCGATCAGTGACTTCGTGCCGGTCTACAAGACCCCTACCACGGAGCCTGCAACCCAGTACAACATGAAGGACCTCGAAGAGGCCGGACTGTTGAAGATGGACTTCCTTGGACTGCGAACACTGAGCATCATAGATGAAACGCTTGAACAGATCAAGCGCAATCATGGCCTTGTAGTAGACATCGACACGATAGACTTTGACGATCCGGCAACGTATGAGCTGTTTGCACGTGGTCAGACACAGGCCGTGTTCCAGTTCGAATCCGACCCGATGCAAAAAGCCCTGAGAGAACTCAAGCCATCCGTGCTTGATGACCTCATCGCCATGAACGCCCTCTACCGTCCGGGTCCGATGGGTAACATCCCGGACTTCATCGATCGCAAGAACGGACGTAAGCCCATCGAATATCTGCACCCGCTCATGGAGCCGATCCTCAACAAGACCTATGGCATCATTGTCTATCAAGAACAGGTGATGCAGCTCGTACAGACCCTCGCCGGATTCACCCTTGCTCAGTCCGACGTGATGCGCCGGGCCATGGGAAAGAAGGACGAGAAGTCGATGTCCGAGCAGCGATCGAAGTTTGTGGAAGGGGCGAAGACCAACGCCAATATCGACGAAGCTCTTGCCACAGAGATCTTTGACCTCATTCAAAAGTTCGCTGCCTACGGCTTCAACAAGTCGCACTCAGCCGCCTACGCCTATCTGGCCTTCCAAACAGCATGGCTCAAGGTGCACTACCCTGCCGAGTTCCTTGCTGCGAACATGACGGCGGAATTGAGTGATCAGAATAAGATCGTAACACTCATCGACGAAGCGAAGAGATTCAACATCAACGTCCTTCCGCCGGATGTGAATAGGTCGATGGCAACGTTCGTTGCCGACAAGAACGTGATCTACTTCGGCATGGCCGGTATCAAGACCGTGGGTATCTCTGCGGTGGAGGCCATTGTTGAGGCACGGCAAGAAGCCCCCTTCACCTCGATGTTTGATTTTGCAGCTCGAGTGGAAAAGAAGGTTGTCAACAAACGTGTGCTCGAAGCGTTGGTGTGTTCGGGTGCGTTTGATACGCTGAAGCACGGTCATCGTGCGCAGCTGTTCTCAGTGATCGATACTGCATTGCATTATGCATCACAGGTGCAGGACGATGCCCTCTCCAACTCCGGCGGCCTCTTCGGTACAGAGGATATTGAACGTCCCAAGGAGCCGGCGTTGCCACGTATGGAACCGTGGCCCGAGCGTGACCGACTGCGCAAGGAACGTGAGTATCTCAGCTTCTACATATCTGGTCACCCACTCCAAGAATATGCATTGGCCGTGCAGTCGTTCAGTACGTTGTTATTGTCGAAACTCGACCCTGAGAAGACCGGTACACAGACTCGTTTGTGCGGACTGATCAGCGACATACGAACACGACTCGACAAGCGTGAGAACACCATTGCCTTTGTGAAGGTGGAGCAATACACCGGTTCTGTTGAGTGCATCTTCTGGAGTGACAAGTACAAACAGTTCGCCGAGTTGCTCAAGCCCGATACCGTTGTTGTGATGATGGGCAAGTGTGAGATCAACGGAGACACCGTGAAGATGGTGGTCGATGAAGTGCTCTCGTTGGAACAGGCCGAGAAGAAATTCTCCAAAGGATACGTTGTCTGCATCCGACCAGATGCCGTCAATGATGAGCAGCTCGCCAAGCTCAAGGACCGATGCAACACCTCGGACGCAGAGGACAGCCTTTCATTCGTAGTGATGCGTCCGGACGGAAAGCGACAATACTCCTCGATGATGAAGATCAAAACTTCAAAAGAGAATACTGCCTTCCTTTGTTCTACTTTTGGCGAAGCCAACGTGTTGATCGACACGGAGCGCTAATTCCACAACCATCGGACGGCGGCATGGCCCAGATTCAGTGTGCGATCGGCATCGTTGTTATTCTCGGTCTTACCTGGCTCTGGTCATCCAACAAGCGAGGGATCTCTTGGCGAACCATTCTGTGGGGACTTGCCCTTCAGCTGATCCTTGCGCTCATCGTTGTGGTCTTCCCGCCCGGAGTTCGAGCATTTCAGTGGTTCGGTGATGGCGTAACGTGGTTCTTGAGTTTTGCCACGCAAGGTGCGGCCTTCCTCTTTGGAAACCTCGCGCTGCCCGCCGGACAAGCCGTTGTGGGCTTCCAGTTTGCCATCACGATCACCTCCGTGATCGTCTTCTTCTCCTCCTGCATGGCCGTGCTATACCACTACGGCATCATGCAGAGATTCGTTCGTTGGACAGCGCGCATCCTTGAGCGGACGATGAAGACCTCCCCCATTGAGTCGATCAATGCTGTTGGCGAAATCTTCCTTGGGCAGACGGAATCGCCCCTTCTCGTCAAACGCTATATCCCCTACATCTCATCTTCAGAACTCTTCGCCATGATGGTAGGGGGCTTTGCAACCATCGCCGGCTCCACGATGGGCGTCTACGTTGCCCGCGGCATCAATGCAACAGACCTGATGATCGCCAGCATCCTTGCTGCCCCGGCTGCCCTTGCCTTGGCGAAGATCGCCGAACCCCACGTCAGGTCGAGCAAAAGCGTCATGTCGAGCGAAGTCGAGACACCGGAAGTCGAGACACACACCGCCGGCAACCTCCTCGACGCCATCGCCCACGGCGCCTTCGACGGAGCCAAACTCGCCCTCAACGTCATCGTTGTTCTAATTGCCTTCAAGGCCATTGTTGCCTTTCTCGATGCCCTCCTTGGTATGGGCTCTGCACAGCTGAGCACCATTGGTCTTGCTCATGTACCAACATCGATCGAGCAGATCTTGGGATACGTTTTCCTACCGTTCGCATGGCTAACCGGCATCCCATCAAGCGAGGCGCAGACATTTGCGTCGTTGTTGGGAACCAAGATCGCTATGACGGAATTCATCGCCTATGACAACCTTGCTACACTTGTCTCGCAAGGGGCTTTAAGTGAGCGGACCGTTCGTTTGGCAACTATTGCTCTATGCGGTTTTGCCAATGTGATGTCGATCGGTATTCAGATCGGCGGTTATGGCATGATGGCCCCGAACCGACGCGCCGAAGTTGCGCGCTTTGGATTCAAGGCCATGTGTATCGGTGCGTTGGCGAATCTCTTTACGGCCTGTGTGGCCGGACTCTTCATCTAGGCTTACGGGCCCGCTGCATGATGAGTCGGGTAAGCTCTTCTTGGAACCGTGCTTCAAACGCAATGTAGGTAGCGTATTGTCGAACGCTCAGAAGCGACTTCACTTCTGCATGACGTTTGTTGATCGCCTCTTCAAAGACCTTCATCGCAGCCAGAACCGCGTCGGTCTTTCCTTTCAGGACAGACTCGTCAGCCCCTGACTCCGTGGCTTCACGCAGATCTATGGCCTTGCGATCGAGATCCTTCTTTGCGTTGATCACCGCCCCCTGATAGCGATTGTAGGCAGAGAAAAACTTCTCTACCTGATCGCCTTGCAGATTGAGGACGTCGAGCAATCTCATCTTCCGCAAGTCTTCGATCTTCTGCATCATCTTTTCGCGAGGGGGCGGACCATCGAAGTCATCGTCTTGAGCAATAACCGTGGTCATGCCCAGCAGGACCATCGTCAGTATGATCGTGAGTTTAGAGACCATTGTTCTGTGCTCCCAGTAGGACGTCCACATCGGTTTCCTGAAGCGTCCACGTTACCGTCTCGCTCACTGACTGTGTGATCGTCTCGATGATCTGTTCTTCTTCTGCATCGGCAAGAATAGCAGCAACGTCCGTTGTAGAGACGCTACGTGTTCTCGTATTTCTTTGTGGTGTTTCAACTGCTGTGGGCACCGCAACCGGTTCCACAATGCGTTCGGTTTGCAATGCTGTTGGTTGAAGTGCAACTGGTGCTTGTGTTGTCACCTGCTCCTCGCGCAGGACGATGACCACTGCTGCGGCTGCTGTGAGTGCTGTTGCAGCAAAACCGAAGAAGAGACCACGTCGAGGACGATGTGCATGCTGACGCGCCTCGTGAACGAAGACACTCAGGTTTCGTGTAGCAGCATCAGCCTCACGGTGGATCTGTTCCGCCGTTTGCGTAAATGATGAAGCAAGAGCACGTGTTTCCTGTTCGCTGAATTCTTCAGCGAGCAGGGCTCGCAGTTCTTCTTGTGCAGATGACATGGTGTTAGGCTTTGACATGATCAAGCCACTCCTCGTAGTATTCACTTGTTCGAATGGCAGCAGCGATCTTTTTCACTGCCCAGTGGTAGTTCGCCTTGAGGGCGCCTTCGCTGGTGCCGGTGATCGCGCAGATCTCTTCGTAGGACAATTCGTCGTAGTAGCGCATACAGAACGTTTCGCGTTGTTTTGGCGGGACTGTGTCGAGGACCGACCGGAAGTACGCTTCAAACTCCGACTGTTCAGCGTGCGTCGATGGCGAATGATCAGCCCCCTTCACATCTCTCTCCCCTTCCCCTTCACCGATGGCAAAGAAGCTCAGGAACCGCTTCTTCCGTCGCATGTTGAGGCAGACATTCACCGTGATGCGATACAGCCACGTTTGGAGTGTGCTATCGCCCTTGAATTCACCCAATTTCTGAGATGCCCGCAGAAAGACCTCTTGAGCCGCGTCCTGAGCATCCTCAACATGACTGAGCTGTCGGAACGCCACACTATAGACAAACCGCTGATGCCTGCGCACAAACGCCGTTATCGCACGGTCTTGCTGACCCGTCCGATACGCGTCCAGTATGTCCGCATCACTGTCCAATATGAGTGCCATGCTGCTCACGGTTTCCTGTCCAAACGTCGTTAGCTCAATTTAGCTGACCTTGGACTCATGGCGGCGAGGGAGGTTTAACTCTCCCCCAAGCATTTCTTGGCTCATCCCCGGATGCCTTCTCGAACACCTTAGCTCTCCCCCCGGCCCCCTCTCGCACGCTACGCTCGAGAGGGGGTGCCGGTTCGTGTTATTGGGCACTGCTCACTTCTTGGTTCTTAGGTCCCTCGTCGCTCCGCTCCTCGGGATGACGCTGTCTACTTTAAAAACTTCAATGCGAACAATCCGGCGAGCGGCGTCGAACCGCGGTTCAATTGTATAATCATTCAGGCTTATAGTTGCTCATCTGATCATACCGCTTTCTTTGAGATGAGTCTTCAATGAGCGCTTTAATTGCCTCGTAACTCATTGGTACGATCTCTAACTTTTCATCTAGGACCACCATTCCTTTCAGAATACAGAATTCTATGATAGCCCTACAAACATGTTCATATTGCCTTGTGTAATCGATTCTAAAAGACACCGACTCCACTTCTTGTGTTGCAGTATTAAAGAGAACGTTCAGACAGTTTGACTCAAGATTGCCATAAACATCTAGGGCATCCGACCACGACTTTCCTTTTGAGATTATAGAACTTATACCGTCAAACAAGGACCTCTTTGTTGGCGTTAGCAGCCAATATGGTTCTTCATCAAAACCATCTTCACCAGAGACCGGATTAGAATCTTTATGCAAGTATTCGTAACTCTCTTTAGTTACGATTTGGAATGTGTATTGCCAGAGTGCCATGTTGTTTCGTTATGTGTTTTCAAGACCCGTGCGTTCTTCAAGCAATCCTGCAGTCATCGCCATCACAATCCGATTGACAGCGACCACTTGAGTCCACATCCCAACGAATTGACAACTGCAATCTAGTATTGAGCTGGAAAAGTAAACGGCCTGTTGATGCAGTGGTTGGCTACTAGCGGCCTGAAGTGGACACTGAGGGTGGAATCTCACTGTGACTTGATTAGCCCGCGACCCCGGACCACTTGCACTAGAGTTTACTTTTACAATGTAGAACCTCACGAACTAGCGAATCAAGACAATACATGTACACGAGACATGCATCATGAATGGCCTGATCTTGGAGGTTGAACGACGCTGAATAAATTGCATTGAATTGAGCAGTCATCTCTCCATGCTGCATTTCCAATTGAACATAGTTGATGTCGATGCCACTGAATACTTGTGTAGCTAGACCATATACATACCCGCCATATTCTGCCAAACTGGCTACCCAATCTGCGAACGCATCATTGTTTGGAAATTCTGGAAATCTCATTTCATAATGCTGCTTCATAGCCGTTTCAAGCGATTCATTACTCATTTTCATTTCCCTGATCTTTCCCCACTTTCATAGACACGTAGGTTGATTTCGTTGTTGTGAAACTAGCTCATCTGCGAAAGTATTGGCTCATCCCCCGATGCCTTCTCGAAGAACTTATCTCACCCCCCAGCCCCCTCTCGCACGCTACGCTCGAGAGGGGGAGCCGGTTCGTGTTGAATAGTCCTTGGTCATCGTGTGGCTTCGTGATTTCCCAGATTCCTTGTAACTCGGCTCCTCAGGACCTCGGAAGAAGTGTCATAGAGCCGATGTACTGATATTTCGTGCTTGGTGACTTCATCTTGAAAGCTAGTTCACTGATTCCGATGGAAAACAGTTCACAACTACCGCCTGCGGTACGGAATTGAATTCAGATGTTGCAGATTCATCTCCTCCAAGTCCAGTTTGCAGACGGAACTAAGATAGTGTTTCCATGCATCGTCTTGTTCACAATCAAAAGGAGAGCATGGACCTGTAGCAACCTCTTTGAAACCTATTGGATCGATTGAAGGCGATTTCAAGTATGGACGTGGTTGATTACTAGTGTGGTCAAACTCTGGAGTATGGTAGTACCGCTTCGCGTATACAAACAACCTCCACTCACGCTCAGAGGTGTAATGATGATCTTTATAGCAGACCACAAGCTTAAATAGTTGCTCGCAGGTTTCAATCAAATTCACTGCATCCGGTGAGGCAATCGAATCAATCATCTTTTGCAACTGTTTCCTGACTGATCGCTCGTACCTTGATCTATCGTACAACACTTTCAAAAGAAACAATGGATAAGAACGAGACCCTTCTTCTGAACGCCCGGGAAGCTTCATACGTTGTAAAGCACTAGAATCAACTCCGATAGTTATTCCACGTCCATCATCACCATACGGCCTCCACAAATCGATGGAATCAGGCTTCTCGCACAAGCTAGTCATGTATACAACGCGTACTTTCTTTAACTCATCTTCTGACGGCTGTGCAAACCGATCTACAAAGACACTAAGTTTTGCCTGATCATTAGACATGCCAAACTTTTCTAAATTCTCCGACGTATGTCGGCTGTAGTGACTAAAAGCACGAACGGTATGATAGTAGCATGTTCCCAATCGATTAAGAATCTCTGTTCTTCCCTTGTACTTGTCTGCTAGATCAAGAATTACATCAATAAGCAAGCGAATCCCTTCAACAATCTCAGTTGGGTCGTTCATGCTATCACTCCGATACAGTCGAATAGACTTCTCCTGAAGGATACATCTTGCCGCTTGATACGATGTGTAGTGATAGAGTATTTTGGGTGTTTTGCGTGCCATTATCTACTCAGTATTTCTTACGAACTGGTGGTCACTAGATCAATATGATCTACACGTGTTTGAGTTCGCCCTCCAACGCCTTGACTACTGCAATCTAGCATTGGGCATTGCAAGTCAGATACCGGTTAAATCGGTGGTCAGCTACGAGCGGAATGAGGGCGTCACTGGGAGCATATTCTCCAGGGGAGATCGATTAAACACCAAGCGATTGGCGACGATTGAATGTGGGAACTCGATACGGTCCAGTGTGATCGACGGAAAAGAAAGCATCTTGACCAACATGGTCCTTGAATCTGCTGCGGACAAGCGCAAAGTGCTCTGGATCAACAATCATGTCATTGATGTCCTCCGTGAGTTGCACCATGATATGACCTGTTCGAAGTTCTGTCACGCTGTAAACTGGCGCCGCGAGTAGTTGGTCACGGCCGAACAACTCGATGTATGGAGGGCCATACAAGGTCATCCAATACACGTCAGGGAGGTATTGATTCAACCGATGACTTGCAATCATGAATCCGAAATCGGTAGCCTTCGAATCTGCTACCAATATCGTTCCGCTCTGACGACCTGATTGCACCTCTTGCTCTGACAATAGATTGATACAGCAGTGATCAACATCCAATTCGCTAGAAGCTACTTCTACGAACTCCTTAATTTCCTCGAGATCGACCTCTCCAATCTTTGTAGTGATGTCCCATGATCCGTGAAACTCAAGTTTCATCAAACCCATTGAAATCATTGAATCGAGATATGGCTTTCTCCTACTTGCTATGAAAGGGCTCTTCCATGACTCTAACATGCGAGCCTTGTCGTTGATATCGAATACGCCTCGCAATGGCTCCCAATTGCCATATCGTTCGGGGAGCAGGTTTGGAAGCTTCGACTCCCACAAGTCCAAGATCTTTTCACCCGTAGCTAGATCATCTATGGAACGTGGTATCAACAGGCTAACAGCCAATCCCTGATTCATCTTTGCCATATGTTCAGTTCTCCTGTTAATGGGTCGAATACTAATATGCTACCGCCAGATGATCTTCTCCCACTTTCGTGGCAAGGTATGTCGTTTGCAGATTCAACCAATTTTGACAACTGCAATCCATGTTCTCGTGACCACTTGAGATCACAATCCAACGCCCAGACAACTTTAATCTAGAATTGGGATTAGCAAGTTAGTTACGGGCGTTTCAACCTATAAACAAGCCGGCGAGTGGCGTCATCCCGAGGAGCGTAGCGACGAGGGACCTCGGTCGAATTGACACAATCACCTAATGACAAAGTGACGTTGTGACGGTAAGACTGTTTGACGTTAGGACGTAGAGCAACGTCGTCATTTTGTCACTTCGTCATTGCGTCATTGAGTCACTACGTCATTGCGTCATTGAGTCACTACGTCATTGCGTCATTGAGTCACTACGTCATTGCGTCATTTCTTGCCTCACACTCTTGCTCTTAACCACACCCTGCTTCTCAACACCAGCAGCGCCACTGTTGCGAAGACGATGTAGCCGATGAGGATTCCTACCCAAACGCCGGTGGCGCCAAGTGAGGTGGCGTGACTCAGCGCGTAGCTCAATGGGAGCTGGAATCCGAGCAAACAGCCGGATGTGACGAGCATGGAGATGATCGATGAACCGGCTCCGCTGATCACACGTACGGTGATGAGACCAACGGCAAAGAAGATGTATCCGAACACGGTGATGTGGAGGTAGGTGGTGGCCTCGCTCAAGGTGCCGGGGTTGCTGGTGTAGAGTTCGATAAAGGGGCGACCCATAAACCACACCACAATGGCGAGCCCTGCCATGAGGATCATCATCTGCTTCATCGCACTACGATGGAATCCCCAAACGCGATCTGGTTTGCCGGCTCCGAGGTTCTGACCGGTGGCTGTCTCAACGGCGATGCCGACGGCAAACACACTCATGAAGACGAACATGTCCACATTCAAACCGAGGGTGTAGGCGGCTGTTACCTGCGTTCCGAAACTGCTGACGATGGTGAAGATCACAGCGCGATTCAGACTGACGGACAACATCTGTAACGATGCAGGGAATCCTTGTTTTGCTACGCGCGATAACAGATCGAAGTCGAGTCTGAATTCGGAAAAGTCAAGGTGCATGTTGGTCTTGCCACGCAACAACGCCGTAAGTGCAATGGCGGTCCCGCTCATCTGCGATATGGCTGTTGCTAAACCTGCACCCTGCATACCCATCTCGGGAAAGGGTCCGATGCCAAAGATCAGGAAGGGGGCGATCACGGCATTGAGGATCACGGTTGCAACCAAGACCATCATTGGGAACATGGCGTTGCCCGTTGAGCGAACGATGCTGAACATCTGGAAGTTCAAGAGGTTGCACGTAAAGCCGATCAACAGCATGCCGAGATAGGCCGTGCTGAGCTCGGCCACCTCTGGCGTCATCCGCATGAGGACGGGAACGGTAGGAAGGAGGAGGTAGACGGCAGCGGTCACCGCCGAGGCCATGACAGCCATGCCGACAAGGGCCTGTGTGGCGGTACGAGAAGCCCCCTTGTGATCACCTTCGCCGAATCGACGGGATACGATGATGCCGGTGCCGACAGCAAAGCCGCTTACGAGGGTGAAGAGGAAGAAGACGACTTGATCACTGGTGCCGATGGCAGCAATGGCGGCATCACCGAGCCGGGAGACGTAATATCGGTCGATCAGTGAATAGACCATATTCACAACAAAGCTGAACGCCAAGGGGATGGCGAACAGCCGAAGGGAACCGTCTATGGGGTCGTTGATGAGGTCGACGCGACGTCGACCAGCGGCAGATGCAGACATGGTATAGGTGCAATTTCAGCAATTGCGCACTAACGTAATACGAACATGAATGTTTCGTAATGGTGCGCCAAACTCCAACGCGGTATCTTGACGTTGGATTCACACACGCAACACGATGTTCACACTCCTCGTTATCTCAACGACGATCTACGCTGCTCGGCTGGCCTTCTTCCTCATCGGACAGGCCCGCCCCACACCGCAGCGTGTTGTGTCAACGGAGGTGCCGTTTGTAAGTGTGATCGTCCCGGCCAGAAACGAAGAGGCTAACCTCGAACGCTGCCTCACGGCGCTGAGCGCAAGTGACTACCCGGCTGACAGGTTTGAGATCATTGTGGTGAATGATCGAAGTGATGATGCAACAGAACAGGTCTTGGAAGACCTTGCGGCAAAACTGCCAAAGGTCCGTCCCCTGCACCGACGTGATACGCTGGACCACCCGAACCTCAAGGGGAAACCGGGAGCATTACAACACGGAATCGATCACGCTACGGGTAGTGTGTATGTGTTGACCGATGCCGACTGTTTGGTCCACCGGGAATGGCTTCGCACAATGGTTGCCCCATTTGCCGATGAAACGGTCTCGCTGGTATGCGGCTTCACTGTCATACGGTTACGACGTTTGTTTGATGTTTTACAAGACATCGAATGGTTGTACACACAGACCATGGCAAGGGCCGGTATCCAAAATGGCGTCCCACTCGGATGCTTCGGAAACAACATGGCCATTCGCGCAGAAACCTACCAAGAACTCGGCGGATATTCAGCGATCGAGTTCAGCATCACAGAGGACCTTGCACTGCTTCAGGCGATGTCGAATGCCGGCAAGGGCGTACGCTACCTGTGTGATGAACGGGCAACCGTAGAGACACTGCCCTGCGAAACCGTGGGCGAGTACCTGCGTCAAAAACACCGTTGGGTGCGTGGCGGAATGGCACTTGGCAGCAAGGCCGTTGCCTTTGTCATCAGTGGTGCAACGTATTGGGTCGGACTCGTTGCCAGCATCGTCAATCATGAGTGGTTGTGGGCAGGGGGCTTCTTGCTTCTTCGCATCGTGGGTGACGGGTTGCTGATCACCACGTCTGTGGCTCGGCTTCGACGTTGGAAGGTCTTCCCTGCCGTTGCACCGTCGATCGTTGCCTTGTTACTGCTCGAGCTCCTACTTCCGTTCGTGACGCTGCGCAAGCGCATCGTGTGGAAGAACCAGGTGTTCCGTCAGTGACGTGTTGCCTGCTCTACAAGGTGGAGCAGAGACATATACGGGATGCCGGTCTGACGTGTGAGGGCCCCCTCACAAAGAACATTACACGAGACCCCAAGGTCAACACCCGTCGGTATCTCGTTCTTCTCTGATCGCAGAGCCGATTCCACCAGCTCAGGATACATCAATCCCCTGTCGCCGCCCATTCCGCAGCATCCGGCTGATGGAGGCACCACAACCTCTTGTGCACATGGCCGCACAACGTTCATGAAGGTCTCGGTCGATCGAAGTTTCTCAACACCGCAACCGGGATGCACCACCACTCGGTTCACGCGAGAGGTGATGGTAAGCCCCTTCATCACCAACTCCGCAAACCCGACTTGATCGATAATCTGGAGTCCGAGCTGCGTGGCCTCACCTACAAGCGCAGCAGCGCATGTTGAGGTGTCGATGATCACCGGTATGGCAGACCCTGACTTAAGGGAGAGAAGGTGGTTGATGAGGGCTGATGATGTTTCGTGTGCGGCGTCATGAAACCCCTTTGATGCATAGGGCTGACCGCAACAATAGGCGTCGGAGTCGATCACTGTGAGTCGCAATCCGGCGCGTTGAGCCAACGAGAGCACTACTTCATCCAGGGACATGCCATCACGTCCGGCACCAAGGGTTTTTGACGGACATGTTTGAACGTAGATCGCATCGGGTCGGTCAAGAGTGTTGGATGCAGCCCTGTGTGGTCTTCCATACCGACGGATCACCGACGACCCAACACGCGCAACGCTGTTTACGAGTCTCATATTCTTGGACATCACCGAGGCAAGGATGCGCGAGCCGCGTGATGTACTCTCTGCTCGCATTTCCTTGATGAGCGCGCCTGTATCGATGCCCACCGGACACACCACGCTGCACATACTGTCGGCAGCACATGTTTCAATTCCGCTGTACACAAACGATCTATCGATCTCTGCTACCATTGCACGATCATTGGCATTGATCACACGTTCCCGCTGCAGAACAATGCGTTGTCGTGGCGTAAGGGTCAGCCCCCTACTTGGACAAACATGTTCGCAGAACCCACACTCGATGCATAGGTTGGCTGTTGATTCCCGTCCAATGGATGGCACACTCTTGATGTTCTTCACATGGGCATGCACGTCTCTGCACAACACTACGTCGGGGTTGAGGATGGCGTGCGGATCGAGCAGTTCCTTCACACGATACATCACAGTGTAGGCGGCACTTCCCCATTCACGTTCAACGTAGGGCGACATGTTGCGACCGGTGCCGTGTTCTGCCTTGAGTGAACCGGCATAACGGTCGACCACGATCTCGGCGATACGATCCATGAACCGTTCATAGCGTTCGATCTCGGCCTGCGTTTCAAAGGACTGGTTCACGATGAAGTGGATGTTTCCATCCTTTGCGTGACCAAAGATGATCCCTTCATCATAGCCAAACTCAGCAAAGCTTGCACGCACGTCCTTCACCAACGAGGCCAGAAGATGCGGCGGAACGGCGATGTCTTCGTTGATCATCGTTGCACCCTGCGGCCTCATCGCTCCGATGGAAGGCATGAGCCCCTTTCTCAACCTCCAAAGAATGGCTTGTTCACGCGGATCAGTAGTCCACGAAACAGAAGAAGCTGTTGAAGGGGGCTCCACATCATGGAACTCCACGAGCAATGCCGATGCGCCCGGTGTAGTGATCCGAAGATGATCCGGTGTTGTTGTCAACTGTGCAAAGGATCGCAACGAGGCATCATCCATGATCTCAACGGCTGCTGCGCCGGCATCGCGCCAGAACGGCACGGTGGCACAGGCCTCGTCAACAGAGTCATAGACGATCATCGCCGTCCACTTTGTTGTGGCGTCGGCAATGGTGTTGAGCGTTACATCCGAGATGAATCCCAGGGTGCCTTCACTGCCGATCATCAAACGCGCGATGATCCTTGCCGGCTCATCTTCATCGAGAAATGCATTGAGGGAATAGCCGATCGTATTTTTGATCGCATACTTCCGACGGATGGTTGCAACGAGACCCTCATCTGCACGCACGTCATCACGAAGCGTTGCTATCCCTTGATGGATGCTCGGCGCACGTTCCTGCAAGTGCCTGTCAGCATCGGATTGTGCAGTATCAATGGTAACACCGTTGGCAAGCACATATGTCATGCTGCTGAGTGTGTTGTAGGAGTTCTGCGCTGTGCCACAACACATGCCGCTTGCATTGTTGGCGATGATGCCGCCGATCATTGCGGCGATGATCGATGCCGGGTCGGGACCGAGCTTGCAACCATGCGTCCGGAGGTGAGCGTTGACGCGCGCTCCCGTGATGCCCGGTTGCATGCGTACGCGGCGACCGTCATCGAGCACGGTGACCGATGTCCAGTCACGTGAGAGGTCAACGAGGATGCCGTCAGTTACGGCCTGACCTGACAGGCTTGTCCCTGCTGCACGGAACGTAAGGTGACTGCTCGTGCGGATGCACCAGGCGAGGAGTTGCTGAATGTGCTCAACAGAGGCCGGACGTACCACAGCCTGTGGTACAAGACGGTACAGACTCGCGTCATGAGCAAAGGCCAATCGATCGATGAGCTGCGTGGACACGCGGTCGTCGCCGATGAGGTTCCTAAGCTCGGTCATTCCTACACCTGGAAGACGCCGGTCTTAAGTTCCGGCAACGTGCCTTGGTGCGAGGCCACTGCTATGCCGCAGGAGATCACCCTGCGCGTCTCTGTTGGCGCAATGATCCCGTCAACCCAAAGTCTTGATGCTGCATAGACCGGCGTGGTGGTGGCTTCGTACTTGGCTTGGATCTCTCGCAAGAGTTCTTGCTGTTTTTCGGGTGTGAGTTTCTCGCCTTGTTTCTCAAGCGCAGCTACCTTGATGGTCAACACCGTCTTTGCTGCCTGACTTCCACCCATCACGGCGATCTGCGCCGTAGGCCATGCATAGATCAGGCGTGGATCATAGGCCTTGCCGCACATGGCGTAGTTGCCTGCGCCGTAGGAGTTGCCGAGCACGATCGTGAACTTCGGGACGATGCTATTGGCAACGGCGTTGACGAGTTTGGCTCCATCCTTGATGATGCCACCTTGTTCTGCACGTGTGCCCACCATGAAGCCCGTTACGTCCTGCAAGAAGACCAGCGGAATGCCGCGTTGATTGCAGTTCAAGATGAAGCGCGCAGCTTTGTCCGCAGAGTCGGAATAGATCACGCCCCCTACCTGCATTTCACCCTTGCCCGACTTACAGATCTCGCGGTTATTGGCAACGATCCCAACCGCCCAACCATCAATGCGGGCATAGCCGCAGAGAATGGTCTGACCGTATCCGGCCTTGTATTCATCGAACTCCGAGGCGTCGACGAGTCGGGCAATGATCTGACGTGTGTTGTATGGCTTTGCACGGTCGGCCGGCAGGATTCCATAGATCTCGTCGATATCAAATGCCGGATCGCGCGGTTCAACGCGGGAGAACAGATCACTCTTTCCCTTGGAGGGGGCGAACTTATCCACGAGTGAACGGATCTTGATGAGTGCCTCTTCGTCGCTTTCAACCTTGTAGTCAACGATACCACTCACCGTGCTGTGCATCGTTGCTCCGCCAAGCGGTTCGATATCGGTCTTCTCTCCGATGGCTGCTTCGACAAGTGCGGGGCCGGCAAGAAAGACACTTCCCGTACCGTTCACGATGATCGCTTCATCGCTCATGATCGGCAGGTAGGCACCACCGGCAACACATGGTCCCATGATGGCAGCGATCTGCGGAACACCCATGGAGCTCAGAATGGCGTTGTTGCGGAACTGACGTCCGAAGTGTTCTTTATCGGGGAAGATCTCGTCCTGCATCGGCAGAAAGACGCCTGCTGAGTCAACGAGGTAGATGATCGGCAAACGGTTCTCGATGGCGATCTCTTGCGCGCGCATGTTCTTCTTTGCCGTCATCGGGAACCATGCACCGGCCTTGACCGTGGCATCGTTGGCTACGATGAGGCATTCTCGACCGCTGATCATTCCCACAACGGCAACAACACCGGCGGATGGACAGCCCCCTTCAGCCTCATACATATCCTGGGCTGCAAAGAGTCCGATCTCCAGAACATCAGTTCCTTCGTCGATCAACAGATCGATCCGCTCTCGGGCCGTGAGTTTCCCCTTGGCCTTATGGCGCTCAATGGCCTTTTTACCGCCACCAAGCATCACCTGTTGGGCCTTGGCCTCGATGACGCGGGTCAGTTGTTTATTCGCATCGGCATTGGCCTCAAAGACCAGGTCGTGCGTGATTGCTGTTCCGATGACGTTCGCCATGTCGCTCTCGTTCGGTAGGGTCTGATACGACGAAGGCGCTCCGATGGAACGCCTTCTGGAACTACGTTGTGCGGGACTTATTTGCCCTGTGGTGCAGCCGGTTGTGCAGGAGCTGCTGGCATTGGTGTTGTTGGAATTTCCGCCCCTTGGGAGACTGGTGCGCGACCTGCGCCGCCGTCATCCGTGGAAAGGAAGAACTTGTTGACAACGATCGACACAAGCACCATGGCGCCGAGAAGGATCATGGTCGTGTTCTGCAACACGTTCCGTGACTGGCGAACGCCGAGGAGGTTGGTCATCTGACCACCAATGCTACCCATTCCGGAGATCATGTCAGCCTTTCCGGGCTGGATCATGATCACGAGGATCAAAAGGACTGAGGCAATGATGCCAAGACTGATAAGCAGGATTTCCATAACGCTTCAATTGGTTTCGTGTGAACGGCAAATATACCACGCCTTTTGCTCATGGACAACCGAGCCCGAGGCAAAGCGGCTTCTCGAACGACATCCCATTTTCACTGAACC
Organism: Ignavibacteria bacterium; assembly: GCA_016707005.1. Classification (NCBI taxonomy): domain Bacteria; kingdom Pseudomonadati; phylum Ignavibacteriota; class Ignavibacteria; species Ignavibacteria bacterium. The sequence continues at coordinate 66,563 of JADJIQ010000004.1, read as the reverse complement.
AGACAAGGAAGGTGTCATACCGGTCTGCATTCTGCTTGTAGTGCCTCTGCATCTCCTGTTTGTCGCCATATCCATAGAGCCACCAGAGGTATTCCTTCAATCTCCCCTGCTCCTGTAGACGCTTGTTCCAGCTCAGGATATCGTTGGGATAGGTCTTGTCGTACACGGCCTGCGACCAAGCACGCATGAACTTGTACCGCAGGTCGATGAGCCTTTCGATACTGAGTCGCGGTAGGATGGAATCCTTGGGGATAAAGGGCTGGGCAGCCAGAGCGATGTTGTATTCGAACGCAACCGGAAACGACATTTGTTGAGCTCCTAGGGGGCTTGGCACGTCGAGCAAGGAATCGGAGCAGAAGTTGATCGGATCGTTATTGTCGCCCAACTTCATGGAGCGGTTCCAAGTCTCGTAGACAAGTCTGGACATGTCGCGTGTACGCGGTGTGTTGCGTTCAAGGTTGAGGAAGGCCTCTCCGTAGAACACCGCCCAGATCAGGTCCCGTGTTTCCGAATACGACCTAGCCAGCCAGTAGTAGTTGGTTGGGAAGGTAGGCTCGGCCTGAGTTCCCTTCAGCCACCATGCATTGGCACGGGCACGGTCATAGGCAACGTAGTATTGCTGTCCCATTTCGAAGTGGAGTCTTCCCGACCGGGGATAGGCCGCCAGTCCGGCACGGTAGACGGCTCTGGACGAGGCAGTGTCCTGCATGAAGTCGTGACAGTTCCCCATCAACTGATAGCCCCGTTCCTTGAGCGACGTGTCGGTATAGATCGGCTGCAGGATCGTAAGAGCATCCAGATAGCGCTTGGCCATCACCAAACTCACAGCTTTCTCGTAGAGGTACGGTGTATATCCTGGCATGAACTTTAGAGCCCTGTCCCAGGCCTCTATGGCGTTCTCCGGGAGATTGGCATCCATGTACTCAATAGCCTTGCCCGCTTCTTCGTCAGCCTTCACAGGATCTCGTTGTGAAAAGACCGGAACGGCACATCCCAGAATAAGGACGAAGGCCGCCAACAACGATCTTTGCATACGATTCGATCTGATCAACAACGACATAAGGATCCTCCGATGTCACGTCAGTTTCTTTACAGCTCAGTTCTTCTTGTGCTGGTGGCACTTTTCGTCAGCGGGTGCCTCACAGCAGAACGCAAGAGTTACAAGATTACGATGACGGGCAAACAGTCCGGCACGTGTACCATCACCTTCCACAACATTATCTCTCCAAAAGAAGAGGGGCGCGACATTTCCTTCAAGGACTTTGCCGAGCTTCAGACGGACTATGTTGAAGGCGATAAGATCGAATCAGAGTTCCCCGGCTGCCGCAACGTCAAGAAGCGCTTGTACGAGAAGGACGGTCAGCTCAACGGTGAATTCACCTTTGAGTTCGATTCCCTCTCTACGCTCAAGATGTTCAAATACGACGAGAAAAGTCCGGTGATGATGTATTTCGGATCGTCGCAAGAGTCGTTCATCGAGAGCAACGGTACCTATGGCGGAGAAACAATGCCGGTAGCATTCTGGCCAGCATCAACCACGTCGATGACCCTCACAACAAAACTCTCCGATCCTAATCCCGACGCGGTGAGTCTCGTTGAGCAATACAGGAAGTGGAAGAAGTGATACGAATCGTTTGTGCGCTGAGTCTTCTGTTCGGTTCTTTCCTTCATAGCGCGGAGCTCCCAAATAGTCTGCTGTGGAAGGTCACTTCTCCTCAGGGGGCTGTCAGTCACGTATTCGGCACGATCCACCTGCAGGACTCTTCGGTATTCCGTCAGCGTGATACCGTTTTGAGTCTCGTCAGAACATGTCGCACCTATGCATCGGAAATGCACCTCGATTCAGTGATGGCGATGATGCAGCCGTCGGTGCTGTTTCTTTCCGGGAAGACCCTATATGATCTTGCAGACAGCGCCGATGTGAAGCGCATATGTGCTGCCCTGCAGTCGAGAGTACCCTCTATGTCGCCCCTATGCACGCGATTGAAGCCGGGCGCGATCGGCATGTTGCTGTCCTTCGGTGCGGTTGAGCAAACAGCTCCTGTTGCCATGGATCAGTTCTTATGGGACCTTGCCAAGCAACACAAGCCCCTTCTCATCGGACTTGAGACGTTGGATGAACAGATCGCCGTGATCGATCAATTGACGGCGCAAATGCTCATCGATCATCTGGAGAACATCGTCCACGAGGACTCCTTGGCGTTGATCCTTCCTCGACACTATGCCAACGAAGATCTCAATGCCCTAGCAGCAATCACAGATGACACAACCGAAGCGTACTCTGGGATCGTTGAGTCGCTCAACGATGATCGCAACGTTGTGATGGTGCAACGCATGAAACAAATGCTCACCACCGGCGATGCCTTCATTGCCATCGGTGCCCTACATCTCACCGGCGAAAAGAGCATTCTGCTCCTGCTCGAAAAAGAAGGCTATCGCGTTGAGCCTGTGCTCGGCGGCAAGAGATCGCAATGGCTCTTTAACGAATTCGGTGATGACTAGTATTCTAATCGTGTAAAGAGAATTTTATTGGAACGCGAACCCAACAGCGGACAGGCTTTCCGTTCTGAAATGCAGGAGTAAACTTCACGCGACGGACTGCATCAATAGCACTCTGATCAAACACTGTGTTATCAGACTCAATGATTTGAATCTTCTCAAGACAGCCGGTCTCACTGAGAAGTGCACCCACAAGAACCATTCCTTCCAGATTAATCCGACGGGCCTCTTCCGGATACTTTATCGATAAAGCGAGAGCGTTTTCATCATGCGATGGCGGACGCAACTCAGGATAGATTTTCGAATCGTTGGTGTCTCTTACGACCGAAACGGGTCCTGGGTAATTCCAGGCTAATTGATACGACTTGAGATCCAGATCAGTAAAGAACCTGCATGCACTGCTGAAAATGGAATCTGTACAGCTGATAGTGAACTTCCTTTTTCCACGAATAGGCACACGAAGGACGCATCGATCTGCATACCACTGGGCAATGATCCGTATTGATGGATGTTCTGACTTCTTATGTAAAGGACGTATACCGTCCTTTGATATCTCTACGATGAATGAGAACGAAGCAGGGAGGACACTATCTACAACTGGAATAGATCGCGGTGGTAGTACACTACAGTGTTTGGACAGTTGTTCAATGTCCTTTGGTTCTACAATGGCTTGTCCAAATAGCACCCACTCGTCTGCTATAGCCAACGTTGACAAGACAACGAGGCCTACAGCAACAAGTGTTAGACGAACGGACATGCCACCTGGGCTCCATTGCCCTTGGTAAGAAGCTCCGGTACGTTCACAGCACATTCAGGACGTGCGATCGGGCAACGTGTTCTGAATCCGCAGCCGCTTGGTTTGTTGAGAGGCGTTGGAATATCTCCCTGGAGCACGACGCGTTCTTTGTTCTTGCGCGTGGGATCGGGTTCCGGAATGGCTGAGATCAAGGCTTTGGAGTACGGGTGCACGGGATCGAAGTACACTTGATTGGCAGTGCCGATCTCCGCTACGTTCCCGAGATACATCACAGCGATCCGCTTGGAGATGTGATAGACCACGGAGAGATCGTGTGCGATGAAGAGGTAGGACATCCCGAACTCTTTTTGCAGATCCTCCATCAGGTTGATCACCTGGGCCTGCACAGATACATCAAGCGCTGAAACTGGTTCGTCGCAGATGATGAGATCAGGGTTTGTGGCCAGTGCACGTGCAATGCCGATACGTTGACGTTGTCCGCCAGAGAATTCGTGCGGATAGCGTCCGGCATATTCGGGTTGAAGTCCAACTCGTTCCAAGAGCCACATCACCTTCTCATCCACCTGCTGCTTCGACATCTCCGGCATGTGGATCTCAAGGGGCTCTGCAATGATCTGCTTCACCGACAACCGAGCATTCAACGATGAATACGGGTCTTGGAAGATCATCTGGATCTTCGAACGGAACGCGATCATGTCGCGCTTCGAAAGATGCAGAAGATCCGTTCGTGTACCGTTCTTATCAACGTAGATCACTTCCCCATCAAGCTCAACACCGGGAGAGACGTGTTTGAGGATGTTGATGAGGGCGCGACCAACTGTTGTCTTACCACATCCGGATTCACCAACGAGTCCGAGCGTTTCGCCGCGTTCGATGGCGAAGGAGACGCCGTCAACGGCCTTTACTTCCGCTACCTTACGCTGCAACACTCCGCCGGTGACCGGGAAGCGGACGCGGAGGTTCTTGACCTCGAGAAGGGGCTGACTCATTGCACACCTCCTTGGGGTTCAACGAGGTGACACCGTACAAAGTGGGCCGGACTGATCTCTCGCAATGGTGGCTCCTCGTTATCACATTTGTCGATCTTCACTGCACAGCGCGTGCAGAACTTGCATCCGGCAGGAAGATTCATGATGCTCGGGACGTTCCCCGGAATGGCCTTGAGTCGCTCACGACCCTTTGTTTCCATACTCGGCCGTGGGATGGAAGCCATCAAGCCTTCCGTATACGGATGTTTCGGATGTGCAAAGAGCTCTTCAACAGATGCCACTTCTTGGATCTTACCGCCATACATCACGATCACGCGCTGACACATCTCTGCAACCACTGCAAGGTCGTGCGTGATGAGCACAATGGCAGCATCCTGACGTCGTTGCTTGAGCTCCATCATGAGGTCGAGGATCTGCGCCTGGATCGTTACATCCAATGCCGTTGTTGGCTCATCAGCGATCAGTACCGACGGATTACACGCAAGAGCAATGGCGATCATCACACGCTGACGCATACCGCCGGAGAACTGGTGCGGATAGTCGTTGATGCGCTTTTCCGGATCAGGGATACCAACAGCACGCAGCATGTCGATGGCCTTAACCGTTGCTTCTTTCTCCGAGATCTTCAAGTGTGCTTGCAGCACCTCAGAGATCTGCATGCCGATCCGAAAGACCGGATTGAGCGACGTCATCGGTTCTTGGAAGATCATGGCGATCTCCCGACCACGGATCTGATACATCGCCTCATAGGACAGCTTAACGATGTCCTGCCCTTTAAAGAGGATCTCTCCACCCATGATCCTGCCCGGCGGGTCAGGGATGAGCTTCATGAGCGACAAGGCGGTCACAGATTTCCCGGAGCCCGATTCACCAACGATCCCGAGCACTTCGCCTTTGTAGATATCGAAGGAGATACCATCAACAGCCTTTGCCCACGTGCCTTCGATATTGAAGTACGTTTTGAGATCCTTGACTTCGACGAGTTTTTCTTGTGTCACAACAGATACCAATTGATGCGTGAGGAGGGGGCGTTCCTATCGCAGACGCGAGAACACCTTCGGATCGAATGCTTCCCGAATACCTTCGCCAATGAACACCACAAGTGTGAGTGTGAGGAACATTGCGCCGAACGGGACCACTACCAACCAATACCGTGTGATGTTGGAAAGTCCAACACCGATCATCTGACCCCACGATGGCGTAGGGGGCGGCATACCAAAGCCCAGATAGTCGAGCGATACAAGAGCGCTAATCCCACCCACCAGAGCGAACGGGAAGAACGTAATGATCGGAACAAGGGTATTCGGAAGGATGTGCTTGATGAGGATCGATCGTGTTGGAACACCGATGGAAACGGCTGCCGCCACGTAGTCGCGAGAGCGCTCACGATAGAACTGCGCTCGCATCTGCGTGGCAATTCCAAGCCACGAGAAGATCACCAGGAGGAAGACCAACAACGTGAACGTTGGCTCCACGAATGACACAATGATGATGATCAAGAAGAGGAATGGCAATGCATGCCAGATCTCCATCACTCGCTGCATACCAAGATCGATGAAGCCGCCGAAGTATCCCATCACTGCACCAACAGGAATACCAATGAGGTACTCAAGAATAGCTATCAGCAGTGCAAAGGACATCGACACCTGGAAGCCATAGGCCATACGCGAGAGAACGTCTCGTCCAACATCATCTGTGCCGAACGGACGAAGCAATCCCGATCCATCTGCTTCAAAAGGACCAATGAATTTCTCATTGCCCCCTACCGTCACATCCTCATTAGGACCGAACGGATAGAGCGGCATGATCACATAATTCTCACTGCCCGCATCTTCCCACTTTGCTTGCAGAACGCGATAGTTGGCCTCTGCTTGATTCCCTACTTCGCCGTACTGTTCTGCGGGATCAAAGCTTGAGGGGGCAAAACCACCAACGAGTGGAAGCGACGCAAAGAAGTCGCGCGCTGCCGGTGAAGACCACTCGCCGTTATAACTAACGAGGAGTGCCTTGTTATTCACCATCAATGGCAGGAAGAACGAAAGTGCGTAGGCCGACAGAAGGATGATCATCGAGTAATAGCCTCGACGCATGCCTTTGAACTTCTTCCATCGACGTTGATTGATCGACAGCGACTTCGATGTGTTGTTTGCTTTTGACATAGGATCAGGAGAATCGGATACGTGGATCGACAAGCGCAAGCATGAAGTCGGAAATGATCGATCCAACCAGCGTGATGATGATCGAGATCACAGCAAAGGCAAAGAACACGCTCTGATCACGAGACCCAATGGCTTCGAAGGACAACCGTCCGATACCGTCGATATTGAAGGCATACTCCACGAGGTAGTTCCCGGCCAAGAAGATGCCGATGATGCCGCCGATGGAGGCAACAAGCGGAATGACGGAGTTCCTCATGGCATGCATCCAGATCACACGGTTCTCTCGGAGCCCCTTTGCATAAGCGGTGCGAACGAAGTCCTGCCCGAGTGTATCGAGCAACGAGTTCTTCATCAAGAGCGTGATCGATGCAAAACCACCAAGCGTATAGGCAATGGTAGGAAGGACGAAGTACAGTGCTCGGTCCGCGATCTTCTCGAATGCCGAGATGGACTCGTAATCACTTGATTGGAAACCACCGGTTGGGAACCAGGCAAGTGCAGAGCCCCCTCCCAGAAGAACAAGAAGTACGGCTCCAAGGGCCCATCCTGGGATGGAGAAGGCGATGAAGACCATACTTGATGAGATCACATCGAACTTACTGCCGTGACGCAGGGCCTTTTGTGTTCCGAGGTAGAAGCACACAACGTAGGTGATCACAAAACTGATCAGTCCGAACTGCATCGAGACCGGGAGTCGCTCAGAGATGAGCTCAAACACCGGTTTGCGATATCGCTCTGATCTACCGAAATCAAGTGTGAAGATCCCAGATATGCCGCGCTGGTAGACCCAGACGCTGTTCTCCTTCTTTGATGGATCCACATACCAACCAGATAACGGGGCTCCATCACTCGCCTGATAGACCGCGAATTGTCCACTAGCGTCCTTCTTCACGATCACGCGGAAATTGTTCCCCACGTTCTGAGGTGTATCAATGACAGCGAGGTAGTCGTTGACCGGACGTGGCATGAGTCCAAGCCACATGAGGTAGCGTGCCCATACAGGTTCATTCACCTGGTGATACCGCTGCAAAGCCTCAAGTTGACTTGGCGGTATGGACATATTCTCGGCACCAAGAGCGGATCCACCACCTTCGGCTCCTTGACCCTTACGAAGCGCATTGAGTTGTTGTTCATATGGTCCGCCCGGAGCGAACTGCACAATGAAGAACACCACGATCGTCGCCCCAAAGAACGTTGGAATGGCGAGCAGAATTCGTCGAATGATGTATTGCAGCATTGGGTCTTCTTATTTCGACTCGTTGAAATCGCGCCAGAACGTGAACTCGATGATGTTCTTGTTCCCGCCAAGATCTGTCTTGTTCTTCTTTGCCTCAGCAAGAGCCGTAGCCTTCTCACCATCATACCACCAGAGAAGTCCGGCAGTACCATAGACGTAGCTAAGCTGAGTGAAGCGGCTGATACCATATTCAGGCATACCGAACTTATCCCACACTGCCAGGCGGATGCCCTTTGGATTCCACCAATGGCTCTTCATGTAGTAGTCATACGTGATCTTGTCGATCTCATTGATGATCTTGATCTGCTCTGCAACGCTGAAGGTTGTGTCGTAGATCGGCAGAAGCTCATCCACTCGGGCATTCTTGAAGCCCTGAATGTTGTTGTTATCGTTCTTATCAGCCAGTGAGCTTTGCAGCGATGTTTCCGGGTTTGGTGTGACCAAACCTGAATAGCCGTACGAGAAGATCTGGAAGTTGCGCTCGTCGATGTTCTTGATGATCGAATTCCAATCCATCAGCTTCAGACGAAGATCGACGCCGATGTTCTTGAGTTCCTGTTGATACGGTGTGAGCCAGCGCTCGTCGAGCTTGGAGATCGCCATTTCAATGACGAATGGCTTGCCATTCTTCACGAGCAGTCCGTCACTATTTCTCGACGTCCAACCTGCCTCTGCAAGAAGCTTGGCTGCAGCTGCGGGATCATAGACCATTTTCGGATTGGTCTTACTTGCATACGGCGTGTTTGGATAGTCCGTGTCGAATGTCTCGTACTCATTGTAGAGAAGCTTCTCAACGATCGTCTCCCGCGGATAGACCATCATGAAGGCCTTACGAACACGGATATCGTCGAAGGGGGCTTTCCGCATGTTGAACGTAATACCGTTGGTTCCCATCGGTCCGTTATTGTAGAAACGATACCGGCGTACCCAGCCGTTCTTGATGGCTTCGTAGTCTGTGTCCTTGATCCACTTTTCCGTTGTTGCCATGCTGAACCGGAAGAGATCGATCTCGCCGCCCTTGAACTTCTCATAGAGAAGATTCGCATTGTCCTTGACAACGAGGTAGTTGACGTAGTCAAAGTTTGCCGTGTACTTCGTAGTCGAGTAATCCTTCCCCCAATAGTCCGGCCTGCGCGTAAGGCGCCATCCGTTACCGGCCTTGACGTCCTTCTCATTTAGGTAGTATGGACCTGTACCGGCAGGCATGTTGAAGTTGTACTTCTCGAGGAATTCCTTGCCCGTGATGTTGCCGATCTCATGATCGGGATAGACCACAAGTGAGTTACCGAAATAGAGCAGGTTGCGGAAGTTGACCGTCTTGCATTGGACCTGGACGATGTACTTACTCAAAGCCACGGGTTGTTCGAATTTCTCGTAGACGAGATTCGCTGATGGCTCAAGAATTCCTGGGTCAACCATGAGTTTCCAACTCGAAACAACGTCCTGAGCCACAACGGGTTTGCCATCGGACCAACGAGCATTAGGATCGATGCGGAATGTGAACGTCTTCTTATCAGGGCTGATCTTCCAATGAGACGCCAGGCCAGGCATATACTCACGAGTGATCGGATGTTGTCCGAGCAAGGTCTCATAGATATATCCCTTGATCTCGGTATTCACCACCATCGACGAACCTTGGCCTTCCGGACGGAAGGTTGTTGGGAAGGTCATTTCCCCAATGGTGATCTCTCCGCCCTTGGTTGCACGCGAGTCGCCGAAATATTTCTCGTCTTCGGGCTTGACCACATAGGTCACAAAGCCTAGTCCCTCGGAGATCTTCTCAAACCCTGCGCCACCGAGTGTGTCGGCTACGCTTGGGTCGGCTCCAGCCGGAGTATCATATTTCTTCCAAACATTCTTGATCTCTGCGGTTGAGCTCTGCTGAGCCCTGCGTCCGCAGCCGGTTGTGAACACGAGTGCGATGATGGACATCGCGATGATGCTGCTTGCGGCCCAACTGGTCCGAATGCTCTGGAACATGAAACTCCTTACAACGATTGTTGCTACGTGTTAGCGAGAGGCAAATATACACGTAACCCCCAGCCACAGCCAACATTTGCGGTGACCACGAGAAAGACCGAACTTGCAGGATGCAAACCATCCTGCCTGCCGACCTGTCCCACCGTGACAGACATCAACTGCTCCTGAGCGGTGTCTCCCCCCGCCCCATTGCCTTTGTGACCTCTGTGGATACCGAAGGCAATGTTAACCTCAGCCCCTTCTCGTTCTTTAACGCCTATGCCTCCAACCCACCGATCGTGGCCATCGGTCCGGCCATCGCCGCCAAAACGGGAAGGGCAAAACATACGTGGTTAAACATCCTGGCAACCCAAGAGTGCACGATAAGTACAGTGTCCCACTCCATGGTCCACGCCATGAACCTCACAGCGGCAGAGTATCCGAACGAGGTGGATGAATATCTCAAGGCCGGGTTTACCAAGAGAAATTCCGTGAAGGTGACTCCCCCGAGTGTTGCGGAGTCGCCTTACAGCATGGAATGTCGGCTTATGGAGAACATTGAGCTTCGCCGTGACATCGGTGGCAACGGCAATCTGATGCTCCTGGAGGTTGTTGCCTTTCATGTTGCGGATAGCGCTCTGATCAACGGGAAGGTGGACCCACGGGCCCTCGATCTCGTAGGCAGAATGGGAGGCGCATACTACACGAGGACCCAAGACATCTTTGAGGCCACACAGCCCCCTCATATTCCGATCGGGATGGACGGACTCCCTGAGCATATCAGGACAAGCCCGATCCTTACCGGGAATGAGTTAGCCCAGCTTGCCTATCTGCCCACACTTCCGATGCCGAGCGGATCATTCCCCCAATTCGATGAGTCGATCCGCGCAGATTCCCTCGACGTTGAACTTGCCATGGGTCGGCCCGATGGCGCTCTCTACGTCTGGCTCCAAAACGGCGACCGTTCAGATCATGCCACACTTCATCGCATCGCACAGCTCTACATCGCACAGGGGAAGATGGAAGAGGCGTGGCAAACGTTGTTAATGTAGAATAGCGAATAGCGAATAGCGAATAGCGAATAGCGAATAGCGAATTTCCTTAGAAAGGCGCTTGTAGAAGGCGCTTAAAGAAGGCGCTTATAAAGCCGATTAAGCCAAAGGCTCGATCACACACAACAGGGTTCCCTTTTCAAAGGCGGAACCGGCGTTTGTTGTGAGTTGGCGTACGGTGCCGCTGATGGGAGTCTTGATGGCGTTCTCCATCTTCATGGCTTCGAGGGTAAAGAGAGTCTCTCCCTTGCGCACTTGAGCCCCTTCAGTCGTATGGATTGCTTTGAGCAGACCGGGCATTGGGGCCGGGATACGCGTTACACGCTGCTTTTGAGCGGGAGAGGCCTTGAGGATGTCGAGGAGGTTATGGTGGTGACCGTTAAGGACCGACGTAGAGTAGGAATATCCACGGATGGTAACGGTCACACCGGACATGCCATCGCTGACGATATGAACGGGCACACGCATCGATCCATCGATCCAGTGCCAGATGTTTGGGACATCTGTTGGAGCAAGATAGACGTTGGTATCACCGCTAACAGCACTGCCGTCCTCGGTCAGCTCAACGCTGCGGTCTTTTCCGTCGATCTCTGTGTTTACGACATAGGTATTCATAGGTTCTCCATCGGCCTGCGAAGATACGGAGGCTTCACATTCAGCGCATCAATACGAGGTCCCTCGCTTCGCTCGGGATGACGCTGCGACAAGTGATCATCACGAAGGTTTCTGTTGTACTAACCAAGCGGCGCGGGAACTCAGGCTTCACATTCAACGAGGGTCACACTCGAGAAGGAATAATCGCCCCGATACAAAGCCTAGCCCCTTAAACGTTTTTGTGCGACGGTCGTAGATCACCGGCCCCATGGTATCGCACATTCTTCCCATGCGGAGAATGTTGAGATCGAGATTCACATAGGCAAGAGTTGTTGCACTCGCCCACCCTACTGCGCTTCCGTCGGTTGAGATCTGCACCGGCACACCAAGGTTCACCGCTCCCTTGAGCCATGAACGTTTGCCGTTGATCGTTACGAAGTGGTCTCCGTCTACACCCGCATAGACCATGAGTGCACCGTCATGCGAGAACGATATCGGTCCTGTTTGTCTTCCGGATGGATACTCAGCGCCACTGAAATTGACAACATTGTTTCCATTGCGTACTGCACGCGCAGCAACTAGCGGATCGAACGGTGACAGTGCCAAGCCCCATGCCGATTGAACGGGAAGGCTGGTCCACGGGGCATTCATCTCCGTTGTGTAGAGATAGACTCGAGCCGTTCCGGAACCGTCGCTTGCGATCCATGCGCAAACGGAACCAACTACGTTAAGGACGATCTCTGAAAGCGATGCCAACGACGACATGATCTCTTCCTGGCCGCGATAGACGCTCCAGCGTGTTCCGAATCGTACGGCATAGACAGGAGCCCCGTCTGCCCACACTCCCGATAGTTTGATCTCATCTGCTGTTACGTGCTCCTGCCCATTCTCAAACAGGACGTCAACAGCACCGCGGCGTTCCACCCATGCGATCACCAAACCTTGCGGATCAAAACAAACCATGCGCGGCTCATTCACACACCGAAACGATCGCTCGTATGTGGAGAGACGTCGGTCATTGCCATTGGTATGATACCACCACGGAGTGGACGATTGTGACGGGAGATAGATCGCCTCGAGAACATCACCCTCAAGCGCAACAGTATCCTCCATCGTAAGCACATGCCATCTGTTTTGGAGCCTCACCCCAACCACTACATTGGAACCATCGTAACTCACCTTTGGCGGTAACACTCGCTCATAGGGTCCGTACTTCTGACCGTCGATCACCAACCCAGTGAACTCTTCATACTGCTTCGTTAGTGCCCACCAAACGCCCGACGAATCAAGACCAACAGCAAAGGCACGCTCGTTCGCATCAAGCAACAACTTGTCGGTGCAATCCTGTGCGGAAAGGTCATCAAGGGGGCTGATGAGTGCGCACAGAACAATGAGGAGGACGATCTTCATACAGGACCAGTCAGGCCGATGGAACATACCAACGTTCTTGAGTTGCGACGCAGGTGAGTGCAACATCGTGTGACTCTGGGATGATACTGTGAACACGCTGCATCTCGTAGGCGATTCCGATCGATGGAGCTGTTGCAGTGCGTAGGAACTTGTCGTAGTACCCTTTGCCATATCCGATGCGATGACATTGTCTGTCGAAGGCAACGAGTGGAACGATGATCGCAGCATTTGCATCAAAGAACGCATCATTCGTAATGACATCTTCCTCCGACTCGATCACGGGCTCCGGGATCCCAAAAGCCCCTTCTCTCCACGATGTGCGCCAGGTGATGCGACAATGATGCATCACGCCCTTTCCGGGAGGAACAACAGGCACATAGACCTCCTTACCGATACCCCACGCATACTCGATGAACGGCATCGTCTCGATCTCACTGCCAATGTTGCGAAAGATGTGAACGCGTTCGGCGATCTGAAAGGCGCGGACCTTGTGTGCACGCTCAAAGATGATCTGATCCCATAGAGACCGATCGTCTGGGTTTATGCCAGATCTCCGCTCCAGAATGTCCGATCGTAACTCGCTCTTGGTCACTGTTCTCTCCGTGATGCAATGATGTCCGGCAGGACGATGGCTGCCAACAATACACCACCGCCAATGAGCTGCCTGACAGAGAATTGTTCATTGATGGCCATCCACGCAATGAATGATGCGGCAAGGGGCTCAATGGCAAAAATCACTCCTGCGCGAACCGGATGTGTGTACTGCTGATATCGCGTTTGAACAAAGGTTGGGATCACAGAAGCAAAAATCCCGCAATAGAGCAGTCCAAGAATGAGATCCCGGTCAAACGTCACATTCAAGGATGTGCCTTGCGAACTGTCAACTCCTACGCCTACTCCTGCCAAGATCACCGTTGCGACGAACTGCAGGATCACGAGTGCATTTTGCTTCTGTGTATCGTGACGGATCTCCGTTGTCCACACATCGATGTAGGTGAGGTAGACTGCCCAGAGAATGGCACTGAACAACGTAAGCACATCGCCAAGATTCACACCCTGAGATTCGGGAGAGGTGAATAACCAGAGTCCAACCAGCACCATGATGATAGAGAAGACATGGTTCGGTTTGATGCGTGCGCCATCAACTACGCGATGGACGAGTGGAACAAAGACCACCATCGTTCCCGTGATGAAGGCCGAAGCCGACGCAGAGGTCATCGTCAGACCGATGGTCTGTAGTAGGAACCCAACACCATACAGAACGCCGAGTGCAAGCCCCTTCCCCATCGTGTCTTTGTCGATCGATGCCAATGAACGAGGCCACACGGCGACTGCCACCACGGTGGCAAGGACGAATCGCAGAAGAACAAACATGCTTGGACTCACGTCCACCATGGCCGTCTTCACAACGGCGAAGGTGCCTCCCCACAGGATGGTTATGGCAAGGAGGAGAAGCTCAGCGTTATGACGCTTCATTTGGCAGGAGTTGCTGCCATCAACTCGTAGTAACGGGCAGCGGCTCTCATACCGATGTGGAAGTTGCCAAGATCGAAATGTTCATCAGGCGAGTGGGCATTCTCGTTATTCAAACCAAAGCCCATCAACACTGTTGGTGCCTTAAGGATGGTATCGAAGAGTAGCACTACGGGGATCGATCCACCTTCGCGAGTGAATCTACATCGCGTTCCAAAGGTCTCTTCCAATGCCGCAACGGCAGCATGCATCGCCGGCGAATCCCGAGGAACGAGAACAGGGTCTGCTCCATGCAGGTCTTGCACGTGCACGGTTACACCCGGCGGTGTGATCTGACGAATGTAGTCCATCACCTTCTGTGCGATGTCGTGATGTTTCTGATATGGAACGAGTCGCATACTCACCTTTGCCATTGCGCGGGCAGGCAGCACCGTCTTAGCACCCTCTCCGGTAAAGCCACCAAGGAGTCCGTTCACGTCAAGTGTAGGTCGCGCCCAGAGTTGTTCCGGAGTGGTATAGTCCTTCTCCCCGACCAACCTCGTGGCGCCCACATCGGCAAGGAGCCGGTCTTCATCATAGTCAAGGTCCATCAGCGAGATGTGTTCGTCGTGAGAGATCTCCAACACGTCATCAAAGAAGCCCGGAACCAAGATCGTTCCGTCCGGACTCTTCAGCTGCGCAATGATCTGCGCCAGGGCATTCAGCGGGTTGGCCACTGCGCCACCATACGAGCCGGAGTGCAGGTCGCGATTCGGACCTTGGACATCGATCTGCAGGTATGCCAGTCCGCGCAGACCATAGACCAACGACGGCATACCCGGAGCGAACATTGGCGTATCGGATACGAGCACGGCATTACACTTCAGCATCTTCTTCTTTTCTTTTACGAACGGCGCGAGGTTCGGACTTCCGATCTCTTCTTCACCTTCGATAAGCAACTTTACGTTCACAGGAAGCTTGCCATTCACGGCCAGCATTGCTTCGAGTGCCTTGATGTGGAGGAACACCTGCCCCTTATCATCTGTGGCACCGCGGGCATAGACTTTTCCGTCGCGGACCGTTGGTTCGAACGGCGGGTTGGTCCAGAGGTCGATAGGGTCAACCGGTTGCACATCATAATGGCCATAGAACAACACCGTGGGTGCATTCGGTCCGGCCTCGACATATTCTGCATAGACGATCGGATGCCCCTTTGTAGGGAATATCTCTACATGTGGCATTCCGATCGAACGCAGGTGCTGGGCCAACCACTGGGCGCAACGCTCCACATCGCCTGAATGCGCCGGATCTGTGCTAACACTTGGAATACGAAGAAACTCCATCAGTTGCGCTTCTGCACGGGCCTGATGTTCAAGGAGGTAGTCTGCTACGGTCATGGTAGATGGCGTATTATGGGAAGGACAAGAGTGTAAAAATACCAAAGGCTTGGTGCAGAAGCGCTCTTCAACGATGTTTGTTGGAACAACTGCTGCGCGAAAGGCCTCCATGGAGAAGATTTTCGGGATCGATACCTTCGAGATCCTCCTACATCTGTCGTATCTCTTGCTGATCGCAGGTTCTCTCGTTCGCACGATCCTTCCGCTGCGGATCATGATCATTTGTTCGACCATTGCCGGATTCATCTCTGGATATCTATCGGGCTATGGCTCAATGGTGTTGTGGGAGGCCGGTTTCTTTGTGGTGAACGTGGTGCAAGTGATCATCATCATTAGGGAACGTCGCTCAGCCAAGCTTTCCGAAGAAGAGCACACCCTTCACAAACACAAATTCTCCGCCCTGTCGACGGTCGATTTCTATCGGCTGGTCAAACGTGGGACGTGGGTCTCGGCACCATCCGGTGAGCATCTCACAACGCAGGGTTCACCTGTAGTACGGATCTTGATCGTAAGTAAAGGGGCTGCCCAGGTAGAGATCGACGGAACTGTGGTTGCTTTCTGCCGGAATGGTGATTTTGTTGGGGAAATGGCATTCGTTTCGGGAAATCCTGCCAGTGCAACTGTAACAACAGTGACGGAGACTCGTTATCTTATGTGGCGATCAGAAGAATTGAAGGGGCTACTAGAGAAACATCCTGACATCAAAAACGCTCTTCAGACTGTTTTTTCTAAGAATTTGATCGAGAAGCTCTCTCGCGATGTGAGGGCATCTGAGTCTGAGAAGATAGGTGCTTAGGATAGAATTGCGTAGATTTTCGGAATCGTATCATTTGGGATCACCATGGTCGAACAGCCAGTTTCCACACCGTTAGCACTCACGAACGACGGAACTCTAGAGATAGTCTTCTTGGGTACGGGAACGGCATTCGCCCGTCGTCTCTTTCAGACCAACCTCCTTATCATCAAGGGTGAGGAGCATGTTCTGGTGGATTTCGGGATGACCGGTCCCCAAGCCCTTCAGGCCCTTGGGCTTACTGGAATGGACATCAGAACGATCCTGCCCACACATTCGCATTCAGATCACATCGGTGGCCTCGAGTACCTTACTCTTGTTAACAGGTACATGGCGGTTCCGTCGGGCAAAGAAAAACTCAACATGATCATTACGGATGTGTATCGTCCGATCCTTTGGGACCTCTCTTTGCGTGGAGGGCTGGAGTACAATGAGCAGAATGCCGAAGGGCGCCGTCTCTCGTACGACGACCTTTATACGACACACGTACCGCAGCAGATTGCCTCTGAACCTCGCTCGATCTTTTCGATCGATATGAATGGTATCAAGCTGGAGCTCTTCCATACGAACCACATTCCGGGTGAAGCTGACAGTCCGAAGGATGCCTTTGTGACGTATGGCCTGCTCATTGATGACCGAGTCTTTTTCTCTGGTGATACGAAGTTCGACCGTGACCTCATCGATATGTATGCAGATCGATCAGAGATCATGTTCCATGATGCCAGCATGACGCCGAACCAGGTACATGCTTGGGTGGAAGATCTTCGTGGCATTCCGGAAGAGATCCGTCGCAAGATGTATCTCGTCCACTACCAAGACGAGATGACCGATGATGACGCCGCAGATTTCAAGGGGCTGGCCAAACAAGGTATTCGGTACCTGTTCCCCTGAACGTTTACACGCTCGTCTCTAGCGCTACAGCTTCTTCGTAGACTCGCTCGTACATCGGAACGATCAACGAGATATCAAACTTTTCAACCGCACGCTTGCGCGAGTTCTCGCGGAAGATCGCGAGCTTTTTCGGGTTCGATAAGAGGTCCACACAATACCGTGCCATTCGGTTCACATCTCCGAGTTCAGCGATGAAGCCGGTCTCGTCGTGACGAACCACCTCAGGTATGCCACCGATACTCGTGGCCACTACCGGAACAGAGCAACTCATCGCTTCAAGAGCCGAAAGGCCAAAGCTCTCTTGTTGTGATGGCAGTAAGAAGATGTCTGCTGCGGAGAGGATCTCTGGCAAGGCAGATTGTTTGCCCAAAAAGGTAACGTACTCTTCTACATTCAGCTCACGGCATAGACGTTCTGCATCACTGCGCTCAGGACCGTCACCCACAAAAACGAGGCGTGCCGGAAGTTTCTTGCGTACTTCGGCGAGAATCCGAATGCAGTCGTGCACACGCTTGACGGGACGGAAATTGGAGACGTGCATGAGGATGAATTCCCCTTCTGTGCGCAGACGTCTTTCAACGGTTTGACATTCAACTCGCTTATAGACCTCCGTATCCACAAAATTCGGGATCACCTTGATCGGGAGATCTTCACCGAAACTCTGTCGCGTCTTCTCTTGCAAGAAGCCTGAGACTGCCGTGATTATGTCGCTCTTCTCAAGCGAGAACTTCACGATCGGATGAAACGTGGGTTCAAGTCCAACCAGCGTGATATCCGTGCCGTGCAGCGTGGTAACAAGCTTGAACGGTGTTGTGGTTCGTGCGATCTCCTTCGCCAGATAGGCGCTGATCGCATGAGGGATCGCATAATGCACGTGCACCACGTCGAGGTGTTCGTATCTTGCTACGTCGAGGATCTTTCCGGCAAGTGCAAGTGTATACTGATTGAACTCGAGAAGCGGATACGACGGCGTCTCAACCTCATGGTAGTAGATGTTCTCCTGAAAGCGATCGAGTCGCATCGGTTGGGCATAGGTGATGAAATGCACACTATGTCCGCGCCGTGCTAGTTCTTGCCCAAGTTCCGTTGCTAAAACACCGCTACCGCCGTACGTTGGGTAACACACCATTCCTATTCGCATTTCTCGTCCTCTCTTCAGAATGAACCGCAAGACATTGCTCGCAGTATGACCTTTCCACCCTACGATAGTGTTCGCGGTGAAGCGAAGGTCGAAATTACCATCAAACGATCGGTCTTCTGCGCATACATAGCGCCGTGCACGACGAAAGACCAAGCAATTGAGTTTCTCGAGCGTATCAGAGCGCAGCATTGGGATGCTGTGCATCACTGTTATGCGTGGCGGATCGGCCCGCATGGCATGGAGTATCGGATGTCTGATGACGGCGAACCCTCAGGCACGGCCGGCAAGCCGATTCTGTTCGCATTACAACGCGCAAATCTCAGCGATGTGATCATTGTGGTTGCACGCTATTTCGGAGGCGTAAAGCTGGGCGTAGGCCCCTTGGCTCGCGCCTATGCTGATTCTGCCCAAGGTGTGATCGCTGCGAGCGAGCTGTGGACCATTCGTCCGATGGCACATTTGACCGTACATTGTATGTACGATGATGTATCTACGATAACACATGTGCTCGAAGAGGTTGACGCGCGGTTCACGCCTACGTACTCAGACTCGATCACATTTGATGTAGACGTGCCACTCGTCAATCTTGAACGCCTTAAGGCAGAGATCACGACGCGCACAAATGCACGGGCTGGCTATTCAAAAATCGCCGCCGAGTGAGAAGAGGTAGATCGGCTGTGACGTCCCGCCGTATGGCTCATTACGCCATGCTACATCAAACCGCAGTGGCAGCCCTAGTGCAAGCGAACGAATACCGAAGCCAAAACTCGAGAGCACCGGATTCGGAGCCTGACGTCCGCTCGGCATCCACGCCATTCCATTGGAGTCCCACGCGCCCCCTGCATCAAAGAAGACTTGACCTTGGAGGCCTTGGAAGAGCGATGGAATAGGTCCGGCCTGGAATGCGAACAAGAACGGGAAACGGAATTCGATGTTCGTCACAAAGTAGCGCGTGCCGTTTCGCTCATTGAGTGCCCAACCGCGTAGAGGCCAACCCGGACGAGTGAATGCAAAGTCTTCGGGATTGACAAACGGCCAACCGTTGTCGCTAAAGAATCTGTTGAACCAGTTATCGATACCGCCAATGAAGAACTTCTGCGGATCTCGGCCAAGGCTGTAGCCACCACTGCCACGCACCGCGATCGTGTACGATTCACCGAGGTGGAGGTAGTGCCGTGCGTCGATACGTGCAGTTGCAAACGAGAGTCCATTGTCTGACCATCCCGGCGAACCTTCGAGCGTGATGTTGAGTCGAGTACCCTTTACCGGTGCCCAGAAGCCCCATAGAGCATCATCAAGCACATAGGAAATGGTTGGTACCGTTACGAAGCGGGTGAGAGATGGCTCTTGTGGAAAGTCGACGTTCTCGCGTGACATCGACATGATCTGCATCCCGACATCGAAACGTGTATAGCGCGAGAATGGGTATGATGCCCACACCAATCCGCCATAGTTCCTCAGTCGATACAAATATGTGTAGGGCGAGCCTTCGGGCTGAATGTAGGTGAAACCTGCATTCTGAAACACGGAGACATGATAGTCCACTACATCCGGCAGGTACCCATATGATAGGAGGAAGCTACTGTTTGTGAGATCGAGGTAAAGATTCGCACGGAAGTAGATCTCGTGATCACCCATCATGTCCGTGAAGAGGAGTTCTATCTGACCATTGGCACCGAACCAGTTGCTATAGCCGGCATTACCTGTCACCACGTCTGGCGAGAATGTGACTTTGTAATCCTTCGGAGTGAAGTCAGTCTTCATGGTGCTATCTGACCCACTGCGCTCGTCTCCGGGAACTTGGATCACGTCATCATTCGGTTGAACTGACCGCTGCTGAGAGAGATCCACATCGAACATTCCATAACTGGTTGTGGTTGTGTCCTTCAGCTGCGAGATCCGGTCCATCACTCCGGTGAGAGCATTCTTTTCTTCAAGCTCCATCTGACGGAACCTTGTTAGAGGCAAGGTATCATGTTCCTTAAGATCCAAGGGGAACTTCAATAGGAACAGGTCATATCCCACACGGTTCTGCGAAGCAAAGAGAAGCTTTGTGCCATCCTGCGACAGCGATATCTGCGAAACTTCTTGAAGCGAGTTCGTGATCGCCACTTTTCTGCCGGTCGCAAGATCCATCTTCCAAAGATTGCTGATCCCATTGTAGTCGGCAACGAAGAGCATCTGCGTTCCGTCCGGCGTTATCTCGATGGAATACTTCCCTACATCTGGATCCTTGGTGATACGTTCGATCGTTCGGTCTTCAAGCGAGATGCGATAGATATCGCGCGCATCTACATCGTGATCCCACATCTCAAAGTTCTGTGTGGTCTCGAAGCCCGATGTGTATTTCATTCGGTCGGAGATAAAGTACACGGTCTTGCTGTCCGGCGTCCACGTAGGCGTCATGTCCGTGAAGACATCGTTTGTGAGTTGGCTCAGCGACTTCGCCTCAAGGTCATACAGGAAGATATCGGATTGTTTCCCGCCCGTATCGGCATCAAAGGCAAGGTACTTTCCATCGGGTGACCATGCCACGCCCCCTATCGTTTGAAAGCCGAGCATCAGGATCTCATAGTCACCTGTGGCAACATCGATAAGGTAGATGCCATCTTGTCCTGCAGCCTTAGCTCCAACAGCAAGTTTGGTTCCTTGCGGATTCCACGACACACCGGGAGTGAGGAAGTTCAGTTCTTCGAAGTCTGTGGAACGTGCGCTGCCGGCCAGACGTCGAGCGTTCTTGGAAACAAGATCCATAACCCAAAGACCAAACGTTTGATCCCCGCGGTCAGAGATAAATGCTACTTGTTCTCCGTCGGGAGAAATGGCCGGTGAGGTATTATAGAAATTCCCGTCCTTCTGGTGGTTCGTGAGCCTGCTCGAAAAGTCTTCGACGTATTCGTAGCGATTCACATCCGGGAAATAATACTTCTTCTCATCCTTGGCCCACTGCTCGGACATTTCTTCATAGGTCATGCCGAATGCAGCGCGGAACGTTCTATCGACGTCGCCAATGGTGCGGAACCGGTTGAGGACTTCGCCCACCTTCCCTTTTCCATATTTGCCGGCGATATAGGACCAGAATGCTTGACCGCCACGGTAGGCGAAGTAGCCGTTGAGCTGACTGATACCACGGAGGTATTCACTCACTGCCACATCGCGCATGAACATATCGGTCTTCACATCAAGACCGTTAGCACTTGAATATTCGGCGAAGCCTTCATTCATCCACAACGGAAGCATTGCGGCACCACTGCTGCTCATCAACGCTTGAATGGAACCGCCGTAGAACATGTCATTGATCACGGCATGGACCAACTCGTGATGGATCACGTGACGGAACTTGGCGTAATCACCTTCAAACGGTAGGACCACACGGTTCTTGAAGAGTTCGGTCACACCGCCGATACCTTCCGACATAAACTCATCGATCACGTTCGTCTGTTGGAACTGATTGTGAGAGCTATAGATGATCAGGACGATGCGTTTTGTGATGGAGAACGAGAGTTCTTCCTGGATCTGCTTGAGTGCGTCTTCGGCCTTCAGTGCCGTGTATTTGGCGATATACTCCGCATCGCCGTGGAAGTAGACATCAAAATTCTCTGACTGAATGTATCGCCAGTTGAATTTCTCATACTGCTTCTTGTTCTTTCCAAAAGGGAGATTCCCCGCCAAGAATTGAGCGGAGATACTGTCCGTAAGGATGACCAGCGATAGAAGAAGGAGTAAGGGGCGCATGGAGATCGAAAGTGTAGATCCGATGCTGAAGACCCGCTGCGACCGGAATATGTTACCGTTCACGCTGATGTTTCAGTCGATTGTTCCTGTGATCCGCCCACAGTCTTCCTTGGCTTGGATCGTTTGGCAAGATATGCCAATCCGGCCTCTGCGGCAGACTGTTCGGCATCCTTCTTATTCCGTCCGGAACCACTGCCGATCACTCGGTCTTCGACGACAACATCTACTGTAAAGTGTTTCTCGTGGTCTGGGCCTTGCTCACGAACCACCACATAGCGGGGAGCTGCCTGCCCCCTACCTTGTACGGTTTCAAGGAGGAGACTCTTATAGTTCGTATCGTGAACGAGAGATTCTCGAACCATGATCGGGAGGAGCTTTTCCACGATGAAGCGTCTGACCTCATCAAATCCGCGGTCGAGATACACTGCTGCAATGATGGATTCCAATGCATCGGCCAGCATGGAATCATTCCCACGCTGCAGAGACTGCGTGGCTGAATAGCTGAGGAACAGAAATTCGTCGAGCTTGAGTGCGCGGGCACAGATTGCAAGAGACTTCTTGTTAACGATCCATGACCGCATCTTGGTGAGCTCGCCCTCCAAGACCTCTCTGTTGTTATAGAAGAGGTATTCGGCCGTGACCATGCCGAGGATGGCATCACCCAAGAACTCAAGTCGCTCATTAGAGCGATGGTCCGGGGTGTTAACCACCTGGAGGTAGGAACGATGCGTTAGGGCCTGCTCATAGAGCGAGGCCAGATGGATATCCACGCCGATCTGCTTCTCAAGTTCAGCCACACGTTCATCCGTAAGGATGCCCATGGGTGGGAAGAGATCGCGAAACATCGCATTATTCGCCGACCCGCGATTGGAGGCGAACTTTAAAAGATTAGCGTAAAGCTGACGGACGATGTCCTTCACAACCGATGGCCGGACGTGGTGAGAGTCTTACTCAGAGAACGCTTTGAAGCACAGTGTAGCATTGTGTCCACCAAAGCCGAACGTGTTGCTCAAAGCAGCGCGGATCTCACGCTTCTTTGGAGCATTAGCCACATAATCCAGTGTGCAGTCCGGATCAGGTGTGATCTGATTGATCGTAGGAGGGGCGATGCCATTGACGATGGCCAACGTTGTTGCGATGGCTTCAACCGCACCAGCTGCACCGAGGAGGTGACCAGTCATGGACTTGGTTGAGCTCACCGACATCGTCTTGACATGGTCGCCAAAGACCGTTGCGATGGCTGCCGATTCTGACTTATCGTTGAACGGTGTAGATGTCCCGTGTGCATTGATGTAGTCGATATCCTCAGGAACCAGACCAGCGTCTTCAATGGCAAGCTTCATCGAGCGCACAGCACCTTCACCACCGGCTGCCGGCTGCGTGATGTGATAGGCGTCATCTGTGAATCCGATACCGGAGAGTTCGGCAAGGATCGTTGCACCGCGGTTCATGGCGTGTTCAAGAGTTTCAAGGACAAGGATCGCTCCTCCTTCACCCATGACAAATCCGTCGCGGTCTTTGTCGAACGGACGGCTTGCTGTTGCGGGATCATCATTACGGGTAGACAGTGCCTTCATCGCATTGAATCCGCCGATACCCATCGGACAGATCACTGCCTCTGAGCCCCCTGCCAACATCACATCAGCCATACCACGCTGCATGAGCATGAGGGCATCGCCGATACTGTGTGACGAGGTTGCACAAGCAGACACCGTGCCGTAGTTCGGTCCCTTAAGACCATATCGAATGGCGATGTGTCCGGCTGCAATGTCCGAGATCAGCATTGGTACAAAGAAGGGGCTGATACGATCCGGCTTACCGCCACGCTCGTACAGGTTCTGTTGCTGATGATGGTACGTCCACATCCCGCCGATGCCTGATCCAAAGACCACGCCGATGCGGTTGCGATCCGTTTTTTCAAAATCGATGCCGGAATTCTCAACGGCCATTACAGCAGCCGACATGGCGAACTGCGCGAAGAGGTCCATTCTCTGAACCTCTTTGCGCGATATCACCAATAGTGGGTCGTAATTCTTGACCTCGGCGGCAAAACGTGTGTCGAACTCCGACGCATCAAAACGCGTGATAGGAGCCGCACCACTGCGACCCTCCATCATGCCGGCCCAGAATTCAGTTGCCGTATTGCCAATGGGCGTAACGGCACCAACGCCGGTGATGACGACGCGAGGTATTGATCTCGACATACGAACCTACGAGGATGATCGATGTTTAATTAAGAGGCCTTCGACTCGATGTACGACACAGCGTCGCCAACGGTCTGGATCTTCTCTGCGTCGGCGTCATCGATCGTGAGGTTGAAGGCACGTTCGAATTCCATGATGAGCTCAACGGTATCGAGAGAATCAGCGCCAAGATCGCTTGTGAACGATGCTGCCGGCGTTACTTGTGATTCTTCAACACCGAGCTTGGAGACGATGATCTCCGTCACTTTTTGTGCCACTGCTGACATACGGAACCCTTGATAAAAATGAGGTTGAAAATTTGCCAAATGAAAGATCACATCGCCAGACCACCGTCCACGTTGAGAACCTGTCCGGTGATATACGAAGACTCAGGAGCGATGAAGAATGAGACAACACTTGCTATCTCATCCGGACCGGCGGCGCGCTTCATTGGAATATTGCCGAAGAACGATGCCTTCTGCTCATCCGTAAGCTTTTCCGTCATGTCAGTTTCTACAAAACCCGGAGCTACGCAATTTACGAAAACGTTACGACTAGCGAGTTCACGGGCGAGGCTTCTTGTGAGGCCTACTAACCCAGCCTTGGCGCTGCTGTAATTGACCTGTCCGGCATTTCCCTGCAAGCCAACGATACTGCCGATATTCACGATCCGCCCCGTCCGCTGGGACATCATCGGTCGGGCAGCTGCCTTACACGCATAAAACACGCCTGTGAGGTTCGTATCGATCACATCTTGCCAGTCCTTGCCGCTCATGCGCATGATGAGTCCGTCCTTTGTGATCCCGGCGTTGTTGACAAGGGCATCGATTCGACCCCCTTGTGTGACAACGGCTTCGATGAATCCCTTGACGGAGTCTTCGTCGCTGACGTTCACCTGGAGGAAGGTCACCGTACCCCCTGCCGCACGGATCTCGGAGGCAACAGCTTCTGCCCGTTCCGGCGCAGAGTTATAGGTGGCGAATACATGAGCACCTTCGGCGCAGAGCCTGCGAACGATCGCCTCACCGATCCCGCGGGATCCTCCGGTGACAGCGATCACCTTGCCTGAGTGGTCAAAGGTCTTCATGTTCATACTCCCTGTTCATTCACGCGTTGGACATCTGCTGCTGTATCAATTCCGTCGATCGTTGCTTCCGGCAGTGTTCGTTTGACCAATCCTTGCAGGACCTTGCCCGGACCGATCTCTCGATACGAAGTGATCCCATCCTTCCACATCGTCTGCATCGTTAGGGTCCAAAGCACTGGCGACGTGAGTTGACGAATGGCGGCATCTTTCAGTTCATCCGCGGCAGTAACGGCACTACCCGAAACGTTAACATAGACCGGTACGTTTGCGTCGTTGAACTGGGTTGAACGGATCTTCTCAGCTAGGCCGGATTCTGCCTCTGCTAGAAGAGGTGAATGGAACGCACCACTGACTTGAAGTTCCTTCACCAACTTGGCACCCCGCTCCTTGAAGATCGGCATAGAGGCGCGTACGTGTTCTGCAGATCCGCTAACAACGATCTGCCCTGGAGAGTTAAAGTTCGCAGGGACGATCACGTTGCCATTGCCGGTATTGAGTTCTGCGCAAAGGGCTCGTACAACATCGTCCTCGAGTCCAACAACAGCAGCCATCGTTCCGGGAATGCGGTCACCCGCTTCGTACATCAATGTTGCGCGGAGCTGAACCAGTTGCAGTGCATCTTCGAACGAAACAACTCCAGCTGCATAGAGCGCTGAATATTCGCCGAGTGAATGACCGGCAACGGCACTCATGGATGCCCGCGCCTGGGTAACATTCAGAAGCAAAGCCTCATGAAGGAACAGAGCGGGCTGTGTATAGCGCGTTTGACGAAGGGTCTCTTCCGGACCATCGAACATGATGGCACTCAGATCATACGCAAGGATCTCATTTGCACGATCCACCAGCCCCTTAGCAAGAGGGTATGTTTCGGCAAGATCCTTTGCCATCCCAACGTACTGTGAGCCTTGACCCGAAAAGAGAAGTGCTGTCTTCATGTTCAGTTTCCTTAGGTATCGATGGACCAACGAATGAGCACGCTACCCCAGGTATAGCCGGCGCCAAAGGACGAGAGAACGAGATAGTCGCCCTTCTTCACCTTCTTTGTCATGTGCAATTCTGACAAACAGATCGGGATG
This sequence comes from Ignavibacteria bacterium, assembly GCA_016707005.1. Taxonomy (NCBI): domain Bacteria; kingdom Pseudomonadati; phylum Ignavibacteriota; class Ignavibacteria; species Ignavibacteria bacterium. The sequence goes on along the minus strand of JADJIQ010000004.1, from coordinate 40,152 downwards.
GTACCGGCCGTGGTATTTCCGAACCGGTCGATATTGATCATCACCTTGTCGTGCGGAAGCCCCATTCGTTTGGCGGTTGCATCGATGATCCGAAGATTGGCTTGATGCGGAACGAGCCAAGCGATATCATCGGCTGTGAGGTTGTTGCGCTGCATGATCTCATAGGAGACATCAGCCATCCCCTTCACCGCACTCTTGAACACGGTCTGACCTTCTTGATAGACATAGTGTTCGCGGTTCTGAACGCTTTCAACTGTAGGGGGCTTGAGAGACCCTCCAGCTGGTTGGTGAAGGAAGTCCTCTCCCTTACCGTCCATGCGAAGAACATGATCGATAACGCCATAGGTATCGTCTGTTCCGTCTTCAAGCAGAACTGCACCGCCACCGTCACCGAAGAGCACACACGTTGTACGGTCTTCGAAGTTGAGGATGGAGCTCATCTTATCACCGCCAAGGACCAGACAACGTTTCACTGCGCCCGACTCAACCATCTTTGCTCCTGTAACCAGAGCATAGAGAAAACCACTGCAAGCGCCGGCTAGGTCGAAGCCCCAGGCATTTGTTGCACCGAGTTTGCGTTGCAGGATGGCGGCACTCGACGGAAAGACTCGATCACCCGTAATGGTTGCTACGATGATGAGATCGATATCCAATGGTGTGAGGCCGCGTTGCTCAAGCACTCGCTGAGCTGCCGGCAGAAGAATGTCCGTGAGCCCGCCCTCAAAGGCAAAGTGTCGCTCACGAATACCTGTTCTTGTCGTGATCCATTCATCCGTGGTATCGATCTTGCTTTCAAACCACACGTTGTCATAGACGTCCGCAGGCACGTTATGTGCCACGGCAGTGATCACCGCATTCATACAGGTTCCTTGGATGAACTCGCCGCATTAGCGAGTGCTTTTTGTATCGTACCGTTCACGTCCTTGCGGACCATTTCAACGGCTCGTTTGATCATGTTTGAGAGAGCAAGGGGCGAGCTGCTGCCGTGACCAATGATCGCTACACCATTGATTCCGAGAAGGGGCACACCACCATATTCTTGGTAGTCCATGTCGCGTAAAGCGCTCTTAAGGACAGGTCTGAAGGCACCGATCAGGAGTTTCTGCACGATCCCGCGGTCTGCATACGCACGGAATCTGTCCTTGAGGAAGCCGAGGATGCTTTCAGCAAATTTGAGGACGATGTTACCCTCAAATCCATCGCAGACAACGATATCGACGGTCCCGGCAAGGATGTCTCTGCCTTCAACATTTCCGGCGAAATTCACTCCGTTGGTCTGGAGTAGGCCGTAGGCTTCGCGAGCTACCTCGGTTCCCTTTCCTTCTTCTTCTCCAACATTGAGCAGTCCAACGGTTGGACGTTCAATGCCGATCATGAGTTCGGTATAGACGCTGCCCATCACGGCGTAATCAGAGAGGAACTTGGGTTTACTGTCTACATTGGCTCCAACATCGAGCAGCAACGTAGGGCGACCGGTCTTGGTCGGGAAGAATGATCCGATGGTTGGACGGCTCACACCGGGAATACGACCGCAGAGCATCGTGGCCGTGGCCATCACGCCGCCCGTGTTTCCGGCGGAGACGAATGCGTCTGCCTGACCCGATCGCATGAGTTCAAGGCCAACATAAAGGGAAGACTCTCGACGGGTCTTGATGATCGACGAAGGCTCGTCTCCCATGCCCACAACGTCAGGGGCATGCACGATCCTGATCGACGCAGACCCTTGATGTTTACTGAGCAACGGCGCAAGGTCGCCTTCTCGTCCAACGAGAATGAGTTCAACGTTCGGACCAAGGTCTTTTAACGCAAGGATAGCCCCTTGCACTTCATTTCCGGGTGCATGGTCTCCGCCCATCGCATCCAACACGACCCTTACGGGGCGGGCTTGCGTTGGGAGAGGGGCTGAGGAAACAGCGTCAGGCACGGACGATCCTCAGGGGGTTCGTGTTCTCGTGATCGTTAGTCGACAGAGAGGATCTTGCGACCGTTGTAGTACCCACATGAAGGGCAAACGATGTGTGGCTGCTTGGCTGCGCTGCAGTTAGGGCATGTCATTACAGAAGGCGCAGTGGCCTTGTAGTGCGTACGGCGCTTGGCACCGCGGGACTTGGAATGACGTCGCTTTGGATTCGGCATGAGAGGTACCTCAGATTTACGGTCGTTTCAATTTTGCGAGTGCTGCCCATCGTTCGTCCACTACTTCGGTGTGAGCCGTTCCGTCGGCCTCACGTTCCTTGATCGCGGGATGGATCTCTTCAAGTTCTTTGTCTCGATACGCGGGAGCTACACGTCGAAAAGGGATCGCTACAGTAAGTACCTGACGTACATCTTCTGTTAGATCGATCACCTTGTCTTCTTCTCGTATCCCCCGTGCCTCTTCATCATCAAGTTCACTGATTCGTCCACGCTGCGTTGCGGCCAGATCATGATCAACTACGAAGTCGAGATCGATCACAGCTGCGATCGGCTCTTCAAACTCTTCGAGCGACCTGTCACAGACCAAACGAGCGGTTCCGGACACGTCTGCATCAAGTGTATACCTGCTGCTCGCCTTCCGGAGGACACCTTCTGTGTGGATCGTACCGACGAATTCCGAGGCAAGCCCCGGGATCTGCGATACATCCGTCTCGATTGAGAAGGGATGGTTCCCATCCCGAAGGCCCACGATATTGATGGTGATCATGGTATTCAGGCGGGTCCAATGTTGACAAGACTACGAAAATACGGCACTTAGACGATTTTTACAAACCTTGTCCACATCGTCAAGCACCAAGCGCCTTGAGGTTCTTTTTCGCGGTTTCGTTGTTCGGATCAAGCTTAAGGACCTCGCGGTAGGCCTTTTTGGCATTTTCCACGTCCTGCAGACCCTGATAGCCAAACCCGAGGTAGATCCAGGAGCCAACACTCTTGGGATCGAGTTCGGTACCGATCTTACTGCGATCCACGATGGCCTGCCACTTCTTGTCGCCGATATCCTGACCATTGAGTCGAATGATAGCTCCAACGGCGTACCGTTTATCATCCGCACTTGTGCTGGTCTTTCCATTCTCGATCACGGTATTGAGGAGCTCCGGCCCCCTTACAACATCACCCTTGGCCAGGAGAGTCTCACCGAGTCGGAGCGTGGCATACATGTACTTCGGGTTCACACCCAAGGAGCGCTCGTAGGAGGCAACTGCGCTATCCACGAGGCTATCGGCATAGAAGTTATTGCCGATGAAGACATGGATCTTCGCATCAAGCGAGTCGGAGCAATTTGCCAGACGCTTACGGAAGATCTCGTTCGAACGGGCATACATGTACCGGCCCTGCATCAGCACAGCATAACGGAACATGAAGGTACATTGCTTTGGGTCCCTGTCAGCTGCTTCGGCCATCACATTGATCGCCATTGCCGTATCGCCTGCTACAACTGCAGCCACACCAAAGTACCAGTAGTCAACATTATCCCATCTCGCCTTGATCGGAAGTGCAGCCTTGTAATATTCTACAGATGCCTTCCACTGCTTGGCCATGAAGTTGCATTTGGCCATCATCAAAGACACCTTTGGCTTGAGAGAATCGATCCTGGATGCGGCATCTTCAAGATGTTGCTTCGCTGAATCGCACATATTCTGTTTGAAGAGAGACTCGCCGAGGTACCACGAGGCCATGATCTCACCCGTTCCGAGTGGACGTAACTCACGATAGGTCTTGAGTGCTGTTGTAGCCGCAGAATACTTGCCTGCCAAATAGAGGATCTTCCCCTCTTCATACCAAGCACGAGCATTCTTAGGATCAAGTTTTGTTACCTGATCCCATTCGCGAAGTGAACGAGAGAAATACTCGTTGGCCAGATCATTGTCTGTTTCCCGATTGCCCATGCGCCAGAAACAGATGGCAAGGTTGAAGTGTGCGGTTACCTGATTCGGATCTAGTTCAAGTGCCTTGTCGTAATTCTGGACCGCAAGTTCAAAGACAGGAATTGGCTTGGAGTTGAAGTAGATGTTCCCAAGTGCCAAGTATGCAGCCGGACTCTTTGAATGTTTGTCTCGGGCCGTAGTGGCCACAAGTTCTGCAGCCTTCATGGAATCTGCGGCAACAAGGGCATTCACAAGAGCAAGCGTAACGTCCACATCATCCTTCTTCCGAAGGTACTTTCGTAGGATCGGACTTGCGGCGGGTGCTTGCGATGTCTCGGTGAGTGCCTGTGAATATAGAAGCACATTTTCCTTCTCATCATCATCGTCTTCATACACACGGCGAGCATAGGTCAGCGCCGTGTCATGGATGTCGAGTTCCAAATAGATCTTTGCAGCAAGTGCCACTGTTGGCATATCCTGTGGGTTCTTGTCGATCGCCTTCCGAATATGATCGGCGGCCTGTACCCAATTGCCCTCTTCTGCAGCCTTTTTGGCTGTATTGAAGTCATTAGCACTGGCAACTGCGGCATAGCCGAGTACGAGGATCGCAATGAGAAGCGTACGCATGGTGGTGTTGATGTGGGTGATCATTCTTCTGGCATTGTAAGGGAGAACTTTGCGTACGCTGGTTCGATACCGGCCGCAAAGAGAGTTTTGAGAGCATCACCATTCCGCGTCATGTACTGCATGAAGCCGGATGGAAGATTGTATTGATTCGGAAGATCACGCAGGTATACCCAGATCGGAACCGGGAATGGATATTTCCCCATGATGAGGTAGGACAGATGCACGGGCTTAGGCCATTCATGTGATCCGTCGGCATTTGTATAACTCAATCGAAGGGGCTTAACCGACGTATCACGAAGAACCTGCGACATATACCCGACGCCGATGGAACCACGCACAGATTGAACGGCACGAACAACACTGTCATGATCGGGCACGGATGCGATTCGTTGGCGAGACGGCAACTTCTTCTTTCCGAGAACAACGTTCACAATGTTGCCGTAGATGGACCCTGATGCATCACCGGAGATGATGAATGTGGGATCTGACGCAAGTTTCGGGTAAGACACCTTTACTCCGCTCTCTCCTCCAAGCCACTGCCGGATATGATCGGAGTTCATCGTGTCGTATGGAAAGTCCTTTGCAACAAAGAACACCAAGGCGTCCCTGCCGAGTAGAGTTCTTGGGAGTGTATCACCGGGATCATTCGCAATGGCACTGTCTTCCGACGGAGTATAGTCGCGTGCGATGATCGCAATGCGCTCCTGATGATTGAGCATTCTGTCCATCGTTGAATGAACATTAGCACCCACAAGAGTCACGGAGGCGTTTGGATGAGCCTTGTCATACAAACCCTTTGCTGATCCAAGAATCCCGATGATCTCCGGATCAACGGAAACGGATATCGTCCCCGCCAGCGCAGTTTCCGTCTGAGATGCTTCTTTTTGAGCCGTGTCTGAACATGATACCAGACCAATGGCAAGTATCGCTGACAGAACTACTGATGTATGGATGTTACTCTTCATCGTCTTGGTTCTTTCGCTGACTGAAGTATGACACGAGGCGAAACAGACCAAACAATACGACGATTGACCCAAAGACTTCTTGGAGTGGCGAGTCCAATACCCCGAAAGGAGGAACGCCGGCAAGGATCAAGCCTCCCAGAAGGAGAACAAGAACCCTGACGGCGATATTGATGACATGCATTGTTTCGAAAGCGGTGGATTACCGCAGAGTGAATCGGATAGGCACGCGAGCCCACACACGAACGGCTTGACCGTTTTGCTGCGCTGGAGTGAACGATGTCTCGCGAACAGCTTTCACAGCGGCTTCGTCTAGGATCTCGTTGTCAGACTCAATAACCTTGATATTCTCGATACGGCCATCCTTGCCAATGAGGGCACCTACAAGAACGATTCCTTCGATGCCGTTTCGTCGTGCCATTTCCGGATACTTCACACGTCGCGCCAAGCTGCCTTCGTCGTACGACGGTTCCTTTTCCACCGAGACAAAGTCCTCAATGTCGGGTTCCGGTTCGCGAGCAGCGATCTGAACACCTTCGCCGATGTTGTCTGCAAATCCGCCATTATCCTCCCCGCTTCCGCCAACGGCTGAAGCACGGTTGATCTCATCGGTATTGGCAAAGTCCTTTGCATCCGGAGCCAGTTCTGCATCAGGTACAGCAACCGGAGTACCTGCACGTGCAGCCGGACCGGCAGGAGCGGCTGTTGGCGGAGGTGGAGGCGGTACGTCTTCGTTCTGCGATTGTGGAGGCGGCAGATTATCTAAGGATACACGGGCCAGTTTCACCTTCACCACGTTCGGTGGTGGGAAAAGCCAGTTTTCGATCAGTGGCGCTGCAAACACATAGAGAGTGATCAAGAGTAAAAGCGCAAGCGTCACCAAGAATGCACGCTTCGTGTTCGCTTCAATAACGCGCTTAAGTTCGGTAGCACCGTAACGGAGTGCCTCTAGCGGCTGTTGGAGTGTTGCTGTGGTGCTCATAGTCCCTTCAGCTCCTCGGCGTCCTTCGCCTCATACGGTGAAACCGTGAACTTGCGCTTGCGTTCGTTGATACCGATGCGTTTAAGACCTTCGATGATGTCCGGCTCGGCGGCATTCAGCTCGTCGAGGATCTGAACAACTTGACCGTAGGGGGCTTCGCCTGAACCTTTTAGAACCACGATACAGCGGTTCTTCAGCGTCACGTTTTGGTCCACAACAACCTTTTTAAGCCCCTTGATCGTGATCTTCTCCGGGGCATCCATACCCATGTTATAGAACATCTTGCCATCCTCGCGGACGCGGATGGTAAGAAGCTCGGATTGTTTCACCTCGATTGGGACGTCCAATTCCGGTGGAACGTTCATTTCCATCGTTTGCGGCGTGATCATCGACGTTGTGAGCATGAAGAACGTGAGAAGCAAGAACGTGATATCCACGAGTGGCGTCATATCGAGACGAAACCCGAGACGTTTCTTTGCCTTCCGCTTGCCCTGTTTGCCGCGTCGTTGTTTTTGTCCGCCGCCTAATTCACCACCACCTGCCATGAGGACACCTGTAGTTCGGTTCGTTCTAGAATAGAGAGGATGGAACGTGGGAAAGTGTTACTACCCGTTAGGCGTAGATCACAATCCCGTCTTCTTCTCCGTGACGAAGTTGAACGTGGTAGCGCGTTTTTTGCGCATCTCGTTCATAGCCATCTCCACCCACCGATACCGGAGGCGGCGATCTGCATCTACAGCAAAGGATGCTCTCGGGTTCACGATACGGCACTTCTCAACAACAGTGCCTAGCCAGACGGTGTCCTTGATCTTATACACCGTGGTCTTCTCGTCAACATCCGGGAACTTCGCTTCGCGCATAGCAGCACGGAGAGCGATGATATCCTGCTCGTTGATCATCGACACGTAGAACGCTGTGTCCTTCACAACCGAATCAACACCGATCTTGATCATCACAAGATCCTTGTCGGCAAGCTTGGCTGTATCGGACTGCGTCTGTGGTCGTTTGATCTCGACCTTATTCTGATTTTCTGATTCGCTCTTGAACTTTGCTGTGAACATGAAGAACGTCAGAAGGAGGAACGTGATGTCCACCAACGGCGTCATGTCCAACACAAAGCCAACGCGCTTCTTCTTGATCTTCGACATGATTATTCCCTACCGGTGATTAGATCAGGCCTTCGTGCCGGTGCGGATGGAAAGCGTTTCCATCAGATCAAGGATGGCTTCATCCATTTGATACGTGAAATCGTCAACCTTCGTTGTGAAGAAGTTGAAGAAGATGATGGACAGAACAGCGGCGATAAGACCACCCGCCGTGTTGTAGAGAGCTTCGGAGATACCGATGGAGAGCTGCTGAGCCGAAACGGTACCGGCAGCACCAAGGGCTTGGAAGGCACGGATCATACCAACGGTTGTTCCGAGCAGACCGATCATCGTAGAAACCGAAGCAATGGTTGAAAGCATTGCAAGATTCTTCTCAAGAAGCGGTGTCTCGAGGTTCATGTTCTCGTCGATAACACGCTGTGTTTCTTGGAGCTTCTGATCGGCGTTCAGTGTTGGATCGTTCTCAACGGTCTTGAAGCGCTCAACGGCAGCACGAAGAACATTGGCGAGCGAACCGCGTTGGTTGTCACATGCCGCAAGAGCTGCGCTGTAGTTGCCCTTAGCAACGTTCCCAACGATCTCCTGCGTGAAGGTGTGCATGTTCCCCTTGCCGCCGGCCTTGCCGATGGAAAGGAAACGCTCAACCGTAAAGGTGAGAGCTATGAGAATACAGGCGATAAGCAGACCCACGAGCGGACCACCGGTAAAGATCATGCCCATTGCGTTCTGCGGGAGGTGCATGTCCACCACTTGTGTCTTCGGGTCTGTGAAGTTGCCTTCAGCACCGAGTACGAGGTAGAACACAGCGTAGGCCGCAATTACGCAGGCTACCAGAATGATCGTGTTCGTCATGTTCTTCATACGTCACCCTTCAAGGAAACAGAATAGTGTTATTGATCGTTGTTGTGCGCATCGAGTGCTTCGTCTACACTCGAATACGAGTCGAAAACATTGTCCAGTCTCGTCACATGGAGGATCTGCTGTAATGCCTCAGGCACATTACATAACACGATCGCTCCCCCTTTCCTGCTGATGGACGTATGAGCCGCAAGCAAACCGCCGATAAACGACGAGTTGATATAGGCCACACGTTCCAAGTCCACCACCACCGTCTTGCTGCCGTTCACCAAGGCGCGTTGAAGCACTGTCTGAAAAGCTTCCGACTCCTCACCCCCGGTGAATTGACCTGAAAGTGCTACGATCAGGGTCTCGTCAACCAGTCGTTCTGTGATCTGTTCGTTTTCCGTCATAATTCCAACCGTCCGTCTGAATGCCGCGTCGTGAAGACGTCGAATCTACGAAAAAAGCCTGCTTCGTTCAGGGTGTAAGACACTCTGAGTTACGACTTTGTAACACTGCCCCATGAGATCTTTGCCACACGAGGGATCCCGGCGAGGTCCTCAATGATGGTGCAAAGCAGCCCCCCGGCAGTCATCAGGGCAAGAATCTCTGTACTCTGACCATACCCTATCTCGAGGAATGCCGTGCCTGTTGGTGATAGAATTTTCGGGGCTGCGGCTGCGAATCGACGGTAGAACGTAAATCCGTCGAGATCATCGGTAAGTGCGGTAAGGGGCTCATGATCCCGTACCTCTGGCTCAAGCTCGTGAATCTCAACCAACGGAATGTAGGGCGGATTCATGGTTATGAGGTCGAATGTACCGCTCGGTAGGTCCGCAAGGAAATCCATCGTTGTGAACGTCACTCGAGATCCCACTGCATGTGCCTCGGCATTACGTCGGGCAACCTCCAGTGCGCCGTTATGCACATCAATACCCACCCAGACCGATGTAGGGTCATGAACGGCAATACTGACGGGTATACATCCGCTTCCGGTTCCCACATCCAAACAACGCGGTGACAAGCCCCCTACCTCGCGGAGGAGACGGATCGCACGATCAACGATGATCTCGGTCTCGGGACGTGGAATAAGCACATTGGGGTCAACGGTAAAGGATAGACCATAGAAGTCGGCCTTTCCGAGGATGTACTGCAGCGGCTCACGTTCTGCCCTTCGTCGGACGTAGGCCCGCAACACCGAGAGCTCCTCCTTTGTTAGGGGGCGTTCATGATCGGTGTAGAGCTGAAGTCTGCGCACGTCGAGAACATCACACAACATGAGCTCAATGGTCAAACGCGGAGAATCCACGCCCTTGCGCTCAAAGTACTCCGTCCCCCAATTCACGAGGTCGAGCACGGTCCATATGCGCTCTACGTCAGGCGTTTGCCGACGCATAGTGGTCCTGCAGCGATACCGCCGTGAACGTTTCCTGCCTCAGAGCCTTTATCCCATGCAAGGACGCTTCGGCCGCAGCGAGGGTTGTGAAGAACGGAACCTTATACTTCATCGCTGTCCGACCCATTACGGCCTCATCGTATCGAGCGCTCTCACCGATCGGAGTGTTGATCACGATCTGAACGTCACCATTGGCGATCTGATCGATGATACTTGGTCGACCTTCGTAGTGCTTGAGAACGGAGGTAGTCTCAACACCATGCTCACGAAGGAAGGCAGCCGTGCCACTGGTTGCTAGGATCGCAAATCCAAGATCACGATATCCCTGCGCTGTTTCGATGGCACGTGGTGTTTTGTCGTGGGCACTAAGGGAGATGAAAACATTTCCGGTAAGGGGCAATGAATTCCCGGAAGAGATGTGCGACTTCACGATGGCTCTTCCGAACGTGCTGTCCATGCCCATCACTTCGCCAGTTGAACGCATCTCGGGTCCGAGGAAGACACTGGCATGCGGGAACTTGGCGAATGGGAAGACCGACTCCTTGATGGCCGTGCGAGTCATCGTTGTGCTGAATTCCTTCATCTCGATGTCAGCAAGCTTCGTGCCGACCATCACACGTGTTGCGATCTGCGCAAGCTGCACTCCGGTGGCCTTTGACACAAAGGGCACGGTGCGCGAAGCGCGCGGGTTGACCTCGAGTACGTAGACGATATCGTTCTGGACAGCGAACTGAATATTGAGCAGACCGATCACGTTCAGCTCACGCGCCATGCGCTTGGCGTAGTCGCGCATGGTGTCCACGATCTCAGGCGCAATGTTATACGGCGGAAGAACACATGATGAATCGCCAGAGTGTACACCGGCTTCTTCGATGTGCTGCATGATGCCACCGATCACCGCCATGTCTCCGTCGCTCACAGCATCAACGTCGAACTCAAGGGCATTCTCAAGGAAATGGTCGATAAGGACCGGACGTGTTGGATCCTGCGCAATGGCTGTGCGCATGTACTCGCGCAGAGAATCTTCGCGATAACAGATCTGCATTGCCCTGCCCCCTAACACATAGGACGGGCGAACAAGGACCGGATAGCCAACGCGATCGGCGATGACCACTGCGTCGTCTTCGGTGACGCTTGTCCCCCACGGCGGACATGGGATGCTGAGTCGGGCAAGAAGATCACCAAAGCGCTGACGATCCTCTGCAAGGTCAATGCCTTCCGGCGATGTACCGATGAGTTTCACGCCGGCTTCATGAAGCTTCTGCGCGAGTTTGAGCGGCGTTTGTCCACCGAAGGTGATCACCACTCCATCGGGATCTTCCAGTTCGATGACGTTCATCACGTCTTCGAAGGTCAATGGTTCAAAGTAGAGTCGGCTCGTTGTATCATAATCCGTTGACACGGTCTCCGGATTACAATTGATCATGATCGCTTCGTACCCCATCGCCTTGAGAGCGAACACTCCCTGCACACAGCAATAGTCGAACTCGATACCCTGGCCGATACGGTTGGGTCCGCTTCCGAGAATGATGACCTTCTTGTTCTTCGACGGTTTGGCTTCGTTCTCAGTATCGTAACACGAGTAGTGATACGGCGTCTCCGATTCGAACTCTGCTGCACAGGTGTCAACGGTCTTGTAGACCGGACGCACGCCGATGTGAAGTCGTTGGGCGCGGACGGCCGATTCCGATACTCCGAGTATGGTTGCGATCTGATAATCACTGAACCCGTAGCGCTTCAGCTTCTTCATGTGCGGCACGGTGATCGCTTGAAGTGCAAGTCCGTTCTTCACTTCACGTACAAGTTCCAAGGCCTCATCGACGATCTGCTTGCACTGCTCAAGGAACCATGGGTCGTACTTCGTGAGGCTGTGGATCTCTTCCGTACTCATCCCCGCGCGCAGGGCATCACAGAGGTCGAAGATCGATGTTGATGAACGTTTGCGCAGACGCGACCGCAATGGTACCAGTTCGGCCTCGCCCAGCGGTGTGAGATCTGCATAGTGCGGAGAATCGAATCCGAATCCGAATCGCTTCTGTTCAAGTGAACGAAGTGCCTTTTGAAGTGCCTCTTTGAAGTTGCGACCAAAGGCCATGGCTTCACCCACCGACTTCATCTGAATGCCAAGTGTATTATCGGCCTCATGGAACTTCTCAAAGTCCCAACGCGGGATCTTCACCACTACATAGTCGATGGACGGCTCGAAACACGCCGGTGTCTTCTTTGTGATGTCGTTGAGGATCTCGTCAAGTGTATACCCTACGGCTAGTTTAGCCGCCATCTTTGCGATCGGGAATCCCGTTGCCTTTGATGCAAGAGCCGAGCTGCGCGATACGCGCGGATTCATCTCAATGACCACCATGCGTCCGTCTTGCGGATTTACGGCGAACTGAATATTCGATCCTCCGGTCTCCACACCGATCTCACGAATGATCTTCAACGAAGCATCCCGCATGCGTTGGTATTCTCGGTCGGTAAGCGTTTGCGCCGGGGCTACCGTGATCGAGTCACCCGTATGGACACCCATCGGATCGACATTTTCGATCGAACAGATGATCACCACGTTGTCCTTGGTGTCTCGCATCACTTCGAGTTCATACTCTTTCCATCCAATGATGCTCTCTTCAACAAGTACGCGCTGAATAGGGCTTGCAACGAGTCCGTTGCGAAGCATCTCGCGATACTCTTCGAGGTTATAGGCGATGCCGCCGCCGGTACCGCCGAGGGTGAAGGACGGACGGATGATGGCTGGGAAGCCCACCTCGTCCACCATCTTCATGCCTTCCTCGAACTCGTGCACAAAGCCCCCTCTCGGCATTTCCATACCAATCTTCTTCATCGCATTGAGGAAGAGTTCGCGGTCTTCTGCCTTGTGGATCGATTCGATCTTGGAGCCGATGAGTTCAATGTTGTATTTGGCAAGGATGCCGGCCTCGTGCAATTGAACTGCAGCGTTAAGGGCTACCTGACCACCCATTGTTGGGAGGATGGCATCCGGACGTTCGTTCTTGATGACCTCTTCGATGAACTGCGGTGTGATCGGTTCAACGTAGGTAGCATCGGCCACGTCCGGATCCGTCATGATCGTTGCAGGATTCGAATTGATGAGCACAACACGATATCCTTCTTCTCGCAGGACCTTGCAGGCCTGCGTACCGGAGTAATCGAATTCACAGGCTTGGCCAATGACGATGGGGCCGGAGCCGATGACAAGGATCGTTTTGAGGTCAGTACGTTTAGGCATGAGAGGTGAGGTCTTTCCGTGCTATCAGGTTAAGAGGAGTTTGCGAAGGACAGCCATCCGCACAGCAACGCCGTGCGTCACTTGGCGGTGAATGAGGCACTGGGGTAGATCAAGGACAGGTTCATCGATCTCAACACCAACATTGACCGGACCGGGGTGCATCACGGCCACATGTGGATAGGCGCGCGCCTGATCCATGGTGAAGGCATAGGATCGGCGATAGTCGTCAGCATTAAGAACAACGTCATCAGAGAGTCGTTCACGTTGAATGCGAAGGAGGTAGACAACATCAGCCCACGGAAGAAGTTCATCCATGGACGAGAAGCGCTGCATCGACGAGAACATTTCATCCTGCGGCGCAAGTGCATCGGGAGCGCAGTACGCAACGTCTGCCCCGAGTCGCGCAAGTACGTCCGTGGTAGACCGTGCTACCCGAGAGTGTCGCAGGTCTCCAACCACCGCCACACGTTTTCCGGCGATGTCTCCTGCATACTCTCGGAGTGTAGAGGCATCAAGAAGTGCTTGTGTGGGATGTTGGGCGCTGCCCTCGCCGGCGTTGATCACCGACATCGTTGAATACGAAGCGATCTCGCTGTGAATTCCGTTTGAGGCATGACGGAGGATGATGGCATCAAAACCCATCGACTGGATCGTGAAGATCGTCTCACGCATCGTCTCTCCCTTTTCAACGCTGCTGCCGCTGCCTTGGAAGAAGATCGATGAGGCACCGAGTCTATCGGCCGCCGTCTCAAAGGAGAGTCGTGTTCTTGTTGATGCTTCGAAGAATGCGAGAACGAGGCGTTTCCCCCTCAGTTCGTGCGACTGCATCGAATGCAGTCCATCAGGTGTGAGAACGGAGGAGGCGTCGTCAAGAAGAGCGTTGATGTCTTTGACGGAAAGGTCACGTGTCGACAGTAGGTGTTGTAACGCCATCGGTTGCAAAAATAGCGCAAAAAAAAGCCCGCCAATTGGCGGGCCCTGAAACTGTTGCCAGTTACTTCTTCTTCTTTGCTGCTGCCTTCTTCGGAGCTGCCTTCTTCGGTGCTGCCTTCTTTGCTCCGCCGGCCTTCTTCTCACCGTTCACAACGGCCTTGAGATCGGAGCCTGCAGAGAACTTCGCAACCTTACGTGCAGCGATCTTGAGCGTTGCACCTGTGAATGGATTGCGACCAGTACGTGCAGCGCGCTTGCCAACGCTGAACGAACCGAAACCGATAAGAGCAACACTGCCGCCCTTGCCGAGCTCGCCCTTGATAGCGTTGATACATGCATTGAGTGCAGTATCAGCTTGCGACTTGCTGAGACCAGCGTTGTTAGCAATAGCCTCGATCAGCTCTGCTTTGTTCATGAGAACCCCACAAAATGTGTTTGGTAAAACCAATTGCGTAGCGAAGATATCGGCTATCTGTAGGGGTTTTCAAGGACGAATTATCCACAACGACCTATTTCATAGGGGTTTGAGAGATCACACGTCCGGAATCCTCCCATTTCATAGGAGTTGGAGGGGCCATTGACCAAGGAATAGTCGGGTATCCACGATACCCAATGCCATCAATGCTGTAGCGATCAATTGTGTACTGAATCCGGCGAAAAGCCCTGCCAGTACGTCATCTCCGAGCACTGCCCATGCTTCGGTGCGATCATTTATCACGCTGATCGGCCATGGTTTCATCACGTCAAAGAGTCGGAACAGGAACACGGAGCAGGCCCACATCACCCAGCCCATACTGGCTGCCGGGAACATGAACGTGATGCACATTCCCATCGCTTCATCCACGACCACCACGTTCGGATCGTGCCCCCACTTGCCTTGGATGCGTGGTACGCTCCAAAGTCCGAGGATGGTGAAGACCACAAGTCCTATCCCGTAGGCGATCTGCGTGGTCTCTACGGTCATGGCAACGAACAATGCCGGCAGTGCGACAACGATACTGCACCACGATCCGGGCATGATGGGGAGCAACCCAATGCCCCCTACTGTTGCGATGTAATCAGCTGCTCCGGAGAGCTTCGGTCTTGGTATGCGTTCAGCCACGGGAGAAAAGGTGTCGGTTAGTGAAAATGTACATAATGGCAGTATAGATGGTCAACAGCGTGATCCCAAACTCGATGTAGTAGGTGACCGTTGAGTAGAGCGTCTGGTGTGCTGTAACACGTGCTCCATCACCGGGTCCGGCAACCACAAGCCAATACAGGATGAGTGCATAGATGATGAATCCCATCTGCAAAAAGGTCTTGACCTTGGCAGCATAGGACGTTTGCATGATCGTACCCCGATCATCAGCGATACTTCTCATCGCCGTGGTTCCAAAATCGCGCACCACGATAACGATCACCATCCAGAGCGGCATCACGTCGATAAGAAACAGCGCAACGAATGCGGAGGTGGTCAATACCTTATCTGCGAGTGGATCGAGAAAGATGCCATGATCCGTCACCTCGCCATACCGTCTTGCCAGGTATCCATCTAGCCAATCAGTGGCCGCTCCAACGATGAAGAGCACAATGGCAGCCGTCACAGCCGATGGAGAGTCGGACAGGATGCAGACCAGGAAGATCGGGGCAATGAACAACCTCGAGAGCGTAATGATGTTCGCGAGTGTGAACTTCATCGTCAGCCTGCTCCGATCGCTGCATCAATGATCGCGCAGAACGATGCGGCCTTGAGCGATGCACCGCCAACCAAGGCTCCGTCGATATCCCTGCACGAGAACAATGTTGCCGCATTCTCATCGGTAACACTTCCACCATAGAGGATGGGTACGTGTTGAGCACCGAAGATGTGGAGTTCACTACGGATGAAAGCGTGCACGTCCTGCGCTTGGATGGGCGTAGCAGCTCGACCGGTACCGATTGCCCAAACAGGTTCATAGGCGATCACACTTGCCTTGATGACGTCTTCCCCTGCCGACGAGGTGATCAAACGTATCTGCGTTCCGATCACATCAGTGGTGATATCGTCGTCTCGTTCGTCGAGGGTTTCACCCACACAGATGATGGGCGTGAGTCCGCAGGCGAGGGCACGAGCGGCTTTCCTACCGATCAGGTCGTTGCTTTCGAATTGGTCACGGCGACGTTCAGAATGCCCAACAATAACGTAGGACACGCCAATGGATGAGAGAACCACGGGGCTCACTTCACCTGTATACGCCCCCTTCTCCTCATGATGACAGTTCTGTGCGCCGATCGAGACATTGGTCCCGGAAGCTGCTTTGATTGCGTTCGTAAGTGAAAGGTAGGGCGGACATACCACGATCTTCACTGAGGAAGGGGCTTTCTGCACGCTGGACGATGATGCGATCTCAGTAACGAGAGCCGACGCCTCATCAGGTGCGGTATTCATCTTCCAATTGCCGGCGATGATGCGTGTTCTCATGGACGATGAACTCCTTTGACCTGGAAGATGCGATACGATGTAAGGTACTGATCGGATTCGAATCCGATACCTTCTATCGTTTCGGTGGGTGTAACGATGCGAACGTATTCGTCGGAACGAATGCGTTGTGTGGAGTTTACCCACAAGAGCTTGGATGTTGTCAGAGTAGTTCGACTCGAATCCGAATGGATCCTCACGTTCCCTATCGCCGTCATATTCTTTGAATGATCATCAACGAATGCTGAGTCTGACGTAAGTATTGCAGAAGGGGCTTTCCCGGTCCGGGAAAAGAAGTCTACCTTCACACCCTTTCCAAGCGTTGTCTGCTGACGATCCTCAAAGATCCTCCCCTCCCCGGCGTGCAGAATGGCCTTGGTATAGGCAGAGTCTGTGAACAGAACCTCAACATTGTACGAGAGGTGTGCCGGCGCTGTGAGAAACGGGTCGTCCTTCAGGCGCGTAGAGGAGGCCCTATCCTGACACGACGTAACAAGAATCGATGCGACTATGATCGTGAGAAGGACCTTCATCGGTGCCAATGATCCAGGACCATCTTGAGAAAATCACCCGACTCATTGAGCGGGAGTTGTGTTGCCGCGTCGCTCTTTGCTGCAGCCGGATCAGGATGTGTCTCAAAGAACAATCCGTCGATCCCCACGGCTGCCGCTGCACGAGCAAGAGCTGGGATGAACTCCCTGCGTCCACCCGATGAGGCACCGATCGATGGTTGTTGTACGCTATGTGTTGCGTCGAAGATCACCGGAAAGCCTGTTGTGGCCATGATCACCAGGGATCGATAGTCCACCACCAGATCGTGATATCCAAAACTCGTACCACGTTCCGTGAGCCAGACCTTGGTGTTTCCCACGGCCGTGACCTTGGCGGCTGCCTTGGCCATGTCATCCGGCGCCATGAATTGCGCCTTCTTGATGTTCACTGTCTTTCCTGTGCGTCCTGCTGCTTCAAGAAGCGACGTCTGGCGACTCAGAAACGCAGGGATCTGCAACACGTCCACGTAGGCGGCAGCCATTGACGCTTCGTCATCCGTGTGGATATCCGTTAGCACAGGCACACCAATTGCTGTACCCGCCTCGCGCAGGTAGGTAAGCGCATCTTCGTCACCAATGCCTTGGAATGCTCCAGCACTTGTTCGGTTGGCCTTTCGGTATGATCCCTTCAGGACAAGATCCACCGGAAGGTCTCGGCAGACAGAGGCAAGATGTTCGGCAACCTGCATGACGATATCTCGTGATTCCACGAGGCAAGGTCCGGCAATGATGATGGGGCGATTCGCTGGGTTCTGCATAGGCGTCGAAATTATCCATTAAATTGAGCCCAGCAGCAAAGAGGCTATGGCACCACGTCCTGACAATATTCCCCTGCGTCGTCGAAATACGACCGACGCAGGTTCGCCCGCGCCTGAAGAGGCGTCCCGTCCGCAACAACGCACGTTGCAGGACGAGCACGACCGTATCCGCCGGTTCAAGATCGTTTCGGTGCTCATCGGACTGCTTGCCATCCTGATGTTGATCGCCTTGGTCTCGTATACTCAGCGCGACGAAGCGAACGCCCAGCTCACCATGCGGGACATGATCGGCGTGATCCGCGGAGACGATGCCCTGCGCGTCCGCTTTGAGACAACATATAACTGGCTAGGCCTGTTGGGCGCTGTTGTTGCGCATTGGATGTACACATCCACCGTGGGCATTTGGTCCATCGCTATCCCTGTCCTGATGCTCTTCTGGGCATGGGATCTGTTCCGCTTCCAACGCATCACGCCCCTTCTCACACGCCGCTCCATCGCTACCTTCAGCGTGATCGTTACCCTGAGCGCCTTTCTCGGCACAATGCAGCTGGTGGAACTCACCAACTGGCTCCCACGCGAGTCATGCGGAGCCATTGGACAGTTCCTCGCCGGCGTCACCACACAATTCATCGGACGCGTAGGCAGTGCCATCGTCTGGATCGTAGCCCTTGGCTTCGTCTCTGTCTTTGGGTTTGAGATCGATCTCTCATCACTCGGACTTAAGACAAAGGGGCTCCTTGGAAAGATCGAGTGGAGAAGAAGTAACAGAAATAATTCGTCCCTCGACTCCGCTCGGGATGACGGTTATGACGAGAATGACGGTTATGACCTTGAAGACGAAGACGAGAACGAGGTAGAGACCGAGCCCACCATCGTTCCACCGATCCGAAGAAGGATACAACGTCCGGTATTGGATGTTGATGATGTGGATGAAGAGCCGGCAACCATTCTTCCGCGTCCGAAGCCGGAGACATTGCGTACGGAATCTTCGATCCCGGCTGAGGGCAAACAACTTTCCAGCTCGGTGAAGATCCTCCGTCCGACAAAGAACGACGCACCTCGCGAGGTTCCACCGGAACCGTCGCCTGCAGACGAAGAGCCACCAAGCGTTGATCTCACGGATCTTCAGAAGAGACTACAAGAACTGCATCCGAAGAAGGATATCAGTTTGTTTGAGGAGAGTGACGGGTCCCTCGACTCCGCTCGGGATGACGCTTCTCTCGACTCCGCTCGGGATGACGCTTCTCTCGATCCTCCCTTCGGCAGGACTGGCTCTGCTCTGGATGACACTCCCCTCGACTCCGCCCGGGATGACGTGTCATCAATTGTGAAGAGACCGTTGGTGGTAACGGTGCAGGATACCTTGTTCCCGGTTGAGCCGGAGATGCAGTTATCCAACGCAACGCTATACGATGAAGAGATCGCCTACAAGCCCCCTACCATTGGACTTCTTGTAGATGTGAAGGACGAGGCTGCTGTTGACGACAAGGAGCTTGAGGCCAATGCGCGTACGTTGCAGGAGAAGCTTGAAACGTTTCGTGTGCGGATCGAGAATTTGACCGTTACACCAGGTCCGGTGGTGACGCAGTATGAGTTTGTTCCGGCTTCTGGTATCAAGGTTTCGCAGATCGAGTCGTTGGCCGATGATATTGCTTTGGCACTCAAGGCGCAAGGTGTGCGGATCATTGCACCAATACCCGGCAAAGGCACTGTTGGTATCGAGATCCCGAATCAACATCCGTCGATCGTGCGGTTCAGTTCGATCATCAAGAGTCCGAAGTATCACAACCCCGACATCAAGCTCCCGCTTGCTATGGGCAAGACGGTGATCGGAGAAGTATTCTGTGCGGATCTCACCAAGATGCCGCACCTCCTCATCGCCGGTGCTACTGGCAAGGGCAAGTCTGTTGGTATCAACACGATCATTGCATCGCTGCTCTATCGTATGCATCCGCGTGATCTCAAGTTTGTGATCATCGATCCAAAGCGCGTGGAGATGAATCTCTATGCAGCATTGCGCGATCACTTCCTTGCCATCTCGCCAGATATCGATGAGACCATCGTCACCTCGCCACAGAATGCCGTAACGGTACTCAAGGCATTGGTAGAAGAGATGCAACAGCGGTTCAGCATCCTTGCTGCTGCCGGACAACGCAACATCAGTGACTACAATCAAAAAGTGCGCGACGGAAAGATCAAGGACAAGGGCGGCATCCGCCATCGTCCAATGCCATTCATCGTTGTGATCATCGATGAGTTGGCAGACTTGATGATGACCGCTTCGAAGGAAGTGGAAGAGCCGATCTGTCGCCTCGCCCAGCTCGCCCGCGCCGTCGGTATCCACTGTATCGTTGCTACGCAACGTCCGAGTGTTGACGTTGTAACCGGACTTATCAAGGCCAACTTCCCGGCCCGTATCGCCTATCAATGTTCGTCGCGTATCGACTCACGTACCATCCTTGACGGAACAGGTGCTGAGCACCTTATCGGTAACGGAGACATGCTCTTCGCTCCCGGCAATACGCCAATCCCTATTCGTATGCAGAATGCCTTTATCTCTACGGAGGAAACTGAGGCGCTGTGCGAATGGATCGGCGGTCAAAAGGGCTACTCTACACCGTACATGTTGCCGTCCGTGAACAAACGCGGTGGTGGTATGGGAGGGGGCTCCAGTGATCGCGACGCACTGTTCGAAGATGCAGCACGCATCTTCATCCAACTCCAGCAAGCCAGCACGTCAACACTGCAACGCCGACTCAAGGTTGGCTACGCGCGTGCAGCCCGCATCGTTGACGAACTCGAAATGGCCGGTATCGTTGGCCCACCTGATGGCTCACGCGGTCGCCCCGTATTACTCCAAAGCGAATCTGAGCTCGAAGCCTATTTGTAA
The DNA here is from genome assembly GCA_016707005.1 of Ignavibacteria bacterium. Taxonomy (NCBI): domain Bacteria; kingdom Pseudomonadati; phylum Ignavibacteriota; class Ignavibacteria; species Ignavibacteria bacterium. The sequence goes on along the minus strand of JADJIQ010000004.1, from coordinate 19,581 downwards.
AGCCCTTATGACGGTATGACTGTTATGACGGTTATGACGTCATCCCGAGGAGCGGAGCGACGCGGGACCTCGTCATCCCGAGCGTAGTCGAGGGAGCGTAGTCGAGGGACGAGTCATACTGTCATAACCGTCATAATCGTCATAACCGTCATAACCGTCATAACCGTCATAATCGTCATAACTCTTGTCACGTTTCATCACAAACAAGACACAAGGATGTGAATGACACATCCCACGTCGATAACGCCAATGAAGATCGCCATTGTGATCCATCCCGAAGAAGGACATGGATTCTGGGTAGAGGTACCGACTCTACCTGGATGCGTGTCTCAGGGTGATTCGATTGAACAAGCGGTGGCCAACATTCGAGAAGCTATACTGGCCGTACTCGAAATCGATCTTGAGGGAATTGTCATTGAACCCAATGACAAGATCCTTGAGATCGAGATATGAGAGTATGCGTTAAAGGATTGACGCGCCATATACTGGCAATCGTTGATAGAACCGGCGGTGGATAACACTATATATTTATGACTGTTATAACTGTTATGACGTCATTCCGACATAACGTCATGATGTCATTTCCTCACCGAGGTCCCTCGTCGCTTCGGGCACGGCATGCCGTGCCCCTACGCTCCTCGGGATGACGCTTGCCCCGATGTTCTGTGTATAAAGAAACGCGAGCACCATCATTGATGGTGCTCGCGTTTCTACACCTAATTGTAGGAGTGGACGTAGCGTCATTTCTTCCCATCGTATCTTTGTTGGTTTGCTTCATTCCAACACGCCCTATGACCCGCGATTTAGAGCCCCTTACCGAAGTTGATGGTGAACACACGATGATCCGTGTGCGGGGAGCTCGTGAGCATAATCTCAAGAACATCCATCTGGAGATCCCGCGCGATCAGTTGACGGTGATAACGGGGCTCAGTGGTTCCGGGAAGTCATCGTTGGCATTTGATACGATCTATGCCGAGGGTCAGCGCCGATACGTGGAGTGTATGTCCTCCTATGCCAGGCAGTTCCTAGGAGTGATGAAGAAGCCGGATGTGGACTTCATTGAAGGTCTCTCCCCTGCCATTTCGATCGAACAGAAGAGCATCGGGATGAGTCCGCGCTCCACGGTTGGCACAGTAACGGAGATCTACGACTACCTGCGATTGCTCTATGCGAAGGTGGGTACACAGTTCTGCGTGACCTGTGAGATCCCGGTGAAGCAGCAGACCACGGAGCAGATCGTGGAGACGTTGTTGGCGTTGCCTGTTGGGACGCGACTCCAGATCCTGAGTCCGGTGGTAAAGGGTAGGAAGGGGCATTATCGCGAACAGTTCGATCAGTTCCGACGTCAAGGATTCACACGTGTACGCGTGGACGGCGAACTCACGGAGATCACGGAAGGCATGCAGCTGGCTCGGTATAAGGTTCATACGATCGAGTTGGTGATCGACCGACTTGCCGTGGATCCGGAGAGTCCGCGCAGACTCACAGAAAGTGTCGAGACTGCCCTCTCGCTTGGTGATGGCGGACTCACTGTCCTGTCTGAAACAACGCCCGAGGTTTGGGAAGATCGATTCTTCAGCACGCAATACGCATGTCCGCAATGTGGCACATCGTATCAGACGCCGGCACCAAACATGTTCTCGTTCAACTCTCCGTTCGGTGCTTGCAGCTCGTGTGAAGGGATCGGTGAAATGATGGACTTCGATCCTGCACTTGTTGTGCCTGATCCGTCGATCCCCTTGCTGAATGGTGGTATCGCGCCCCTTGGAAAAAAGCGGGAAACATGGTTGTGGAAACAGGTGATCTCGTGGTGTGAACACATGAAGATCCCGATGAATGTCCCCTTAGGTGAGCTCACTGATGAACAACTCAACGGCATCCTCTACGGTCTTGGTGGTTCATCAATCAATGTTGCCTACAGCGGAACAACGGTAAAACACTCCTACATCGGCGTGTTGCCATCACTCAGACATCAACACGAACAGACGAGCACGGCCACGGTACGGAAGTCGATCGAACGGTTCTTTGCAACCATTCCGTGCAGAGAGTGTGGTGGTGCCCGACTCAAGCCCGCACACCTGCACGTGCGTATCGCCGGGAAGAACATCCATGAATCGTCGGTGTTCGATATCACTTCGGCGCACTCCTGGTTCAGTTCACTTGCTGCGAAACTCACGGACCGACAGAACATCATCGCCACATTGATCCTCAAGGAGATCACCAGCAGGTTGAGTTTCCTCCACGAGGTTGGCTTGTCCTATCTCACACTCGATCGCAGCGCACGTTCCCTCTCCGGTGGTGAATCTCAACGTATTCGACTTGCCTCGCAGATCGGATCGCAGTTGGTTGGGGTAACCTATGTCTTGGACGAGCCAAGTATCGGTCTTCATCAGCACGACAACCGAAAGCTCATCACGTCGCTCAAGAACCTGCGAGATCTGGGTAACACCATTCTTGTTGTTGAGCACGACAGAGAGATGATCGAGGAAGCCGATCACGTGATAGACATCGGTCCCGGTGCCGGCGTCCACGGCGGTGAGATCATCGCCGAGTTTTCGATCAGGGGGCGGCCCGTGGCAATGAAGCTCTTGGACATAACAAGGACTACGATCGCTCTCTTACGCTGCAGTACCTCACCGGCGACCGTCAAATGGACGTGCGTTCGGTACGCAGAGAAGGCAATGGCAAGGTGTTGCGTCTTGTTGGTGCACGTGGACACAATCTGCACAACGTCACGTTAGAATTGCCCCTTGGCACCTTTACCTGTATCACCGGCATGAGCGGGTCGGGCAAGAGTACCCTCATCAATGACACGCTCTACCCCATCCTCTCCCGACATTTCTACAACGCCGAGTCTGTTCCTCTTCCCTACGACCGTGTAGAAGGCATAGAACACATCGACAAGGTGATCGAGATCGATCAGACACCGATCGGGCGCACACCACGGTCGAATCCGGCAACCTATACCGGACTCTTCACGCAGATCCGTGATTTCTATACCATGCTCCCCGAGGCCAAGATCCGCGGATATCTGGCCGGACGGTTCAGTTTCAACGTATCGGGTGGACGCTGCGAGGAGTGTGAAGGTGTAGGCATCCGCAAGATCGAAATGAACTTTCTGCCTGATGTCTATGTTCCTTGTGACATCTGCGGCGGAAAACGCTACAATGCCGAGACCCTTACCGTCCGGTTCAAGGGCAAATCCATTGCCGACGTGCTGAACATGACCGTTGAAGAGGCCTATGAGCTCTTTACGGACATTCCACGCATCAAGGCCAAGCTTGGAACGCTTATGGACGTGGGTCTGACCTATATCACGCTCGGTCAACAGGCTCCCACGTTGTCAGGGGGCGAGGCACAACGCGTCAAACTCGCCACCGAACTATCCAAGACAAGCACGGGTAAAACGTTATACCTCCTCGATGAACCAACCACCGGACTCCATTTCGAAGACACTCGTGTTCTCTTGCGACTGCTGGACAAGCTTGTGGCAAAGGGAAATACGGTGATCGTGATCGAGCACAATCTCGATGTGATCACCTACGCAGACCACATTGTGGACCTGGGGCCAGGTGGCGGACGAGACGGAGGAAGGATCGTGGCTTGTGGGACTCCCGAGGTTGTTTCCCTCAATCCTGAGAGTATCACAGGAACCTACATTAAAACGGAACTCGCTGCCAACTCACTATAGACCATTGCCGACGCCCATCAGCTCATCACACCAATGAGGACGCCGACAGATGACGAAGTATAGCAATCGACTTGAATGGACCTCCATTCGAAGGATCTTAAAGACCGAGAAACGAGACGTGATCATCGTCGTGATCTACTCCGTTCTCGCAAGCCTACTGGGGCTTGTAGTTCCCCTCAGTTCCCAAGCCATCGTTAATGCCGTTGCCTTGGGTGTGTTCAGCCAACAGCTTGTGGTCCTCTGTATCATCGTCTTCTCAGCGATGGTGGCAACGGCAGTGATCTCCGTGTTTGAGCGATATGTGATCGATATGATCCAACGTCGCATGTTCGTGAACACGGCGTTCGATATCGTTTATCGACTTCCGCACCTCTCTCAGTCTTCACTCAGAGAGTCATACGGCCCCGAACTCGTGAACCGGTTCTTCGACGTTGTGACCATCCAGAAGTCCGTTGGCAAATTCCTGCTCGAGGGTACGAATGCTGTGTTGGTACTGCTCACCGGACTCATCGTGCTTGGAGTATACCACCCGTTCTTCCTTTTGTACGACCTTGTCTTCATGCTCTTTGTCCCGGTTCTGATCTACGGATTGGGCAGAGGCGCAGTGGCCAACGCCATCAGTGTTTCCAAGAAAAAGTATATGGCAGCTGCGTGGCTGGAAGATGTGGCTCGGAATCAGCTCGGGTTCAAGTTGACTGGGGCAAGCCCCCTTATCCTCAATCGCATGGATGAGATCGGGACAGGATATGTAGAGTCGAAACACAGGCTTTACATAGTTCTGGCTCGCCAGATCTTTGGCTCATATCTCTTCAAAGGGTTTGCAACAGTAGGGATCCTTGCACTTGGCGGGATCCTGGTGATCGAACAGGCCATCTCGTTGGGTCAACTCGTTGCTGCCGAGATCATCATCATCCTCATTCTGGGTGCGATGGAGAAACTCATCGGTCAGTTCGACATGTACTACGACCTCGTGGCTGCTCTCGACAAACTCTCTACGATCATCGAATTGCCAACAGAGAGGACAGACGGACTTCCCGTGCACAACCGTCCGTCCGGCGGGACTGTGGACGTACGAAATGTTGGCTTCAGCTATGGCGATCACGAAGTCCTCAAGGACGTAACCTTTGTGATCAACGCCGGCGAACGTGTGAGCCTTGTGGGGGCGAGCGGCGCTGGCAAGTCTACTCTTGCCCAGATCATGATCGGACTCGACACTCCGTCACGCGGTTCAATTGAGGTAAATGGCGTTGATACGCGTGTTGCAGAACTCCATTCCTTGCGCGCACGAGTAGGATATGTCTTCCCCGAGAATCAGATCATTCCTGGAACGGTTCTTGAGAACATCACACTTGGACGAGTGGTATCGCAAGAAGATCTGCAGTGGACGCTACGGATGGCCCACTTAACAGAGAGTGTACGAGACCTTCCGAATGGACTCGACACCCAACTCACAGCAACGGGTGAGAATCTTTCGTTCGGGATGCGCCGGCGCATCTTGTTCGCACGGATGATCATGAGCAAGCCCGACGTGCTTATCATCGATGAAGCGTTTGAAGGAATTGAAGACGCCGTCAAACTATCCATGCTTGATGACCTGATGGCATGGCCTCATTGGACCATCATCAACATCTCGCACGACCCCGAGGTAGTTCATCGCACATCGTATGTCCATGTGTTGCAAGAAGGCCGGATCACGGAGTCGGGAACTCCACAAGAACTTCATAGCAAGGCAGGCACCTTCTGCAGCCTCTTCCCCGTAGGAGGTCACCATGGTTGATCTACGTAACAGACACGTCCATACCTTGCTTTCAACAAGCACCATCCACCGCAAACTCGTAGTCTTCATTGGTGTCTTGCTTGCCTTTACCCTCGCCTTTCTCATCCTTGTGCCGTGGCAGCAAACCGTTGTTGGGAGCGGCAAAGTAACGTCCTTTGCTCCCGAGGCCAGACCTCAGACCGTAGAGAGCAGGATCAGTGGTCGGATCGTTCGCTGGTATGTTCGAGAAGGGGCTCATGTGAACAAGGGAGATACTATTGCGATCCTTGCGGATATCAATGTGAACTTCCTTGATACGAACCTTCTCAACCGACTTCAGGTTTTGCGTGAGCGCACGTTTGATGCGCAGGAAAAGGCCATCAATGTTGCGATCCAACGTCGCAAGCAGGCCGAGCAACGCTATAACGCATCACTTGCCCGACTCGAAAACGTGATGGTTGAGATCAGCACGGCCCGTATTCGGTACCTACGTGCAGACACTCTCTTCAAACAAGATCTCGTCTCGCGAAGAGAAGTGGAAACTGCCCAACTGAATCTCCAAAAAGCCATGGCAGATTCTGCAACGGCTTTTGCTGGCATGACGTCGGCTCAACAAGACATCAACGCCTTTGTTGCCGAAGAAGAGCGAGTGATCAATCAGGCCTACGTTACCATGCAGGAAGTGGATGTACGGCTCGGTAATGCTGAAGGCCGCGTTGGATCGGGTGTTATCCTGGCGCCCCTTACCGGAACAGTGGTACGTATCGCTAAGGCCGGCTCCGGACAGACCGTGAAAGAAGGCGAAGAGCTTGCCTTGATCGTACCAACATCGAATGACCAAGCCGTGGAGATCTATGTGAGTGGAATGGATGCTGCTCTGATACAACCCGGCAGATACGTGTCATTACAGTTCAGTGGATTCCCCGCCTTCCAATTCAGCGGATGGCGCCACGTGAACGTTGGTGTATTCCATGGGCGCGTGAAGGTTGTTGATGCCGTTGATGATGGCACAGGTCGTTTCCGCGTGCTTATCATCCCGACAGATGATCCGCAATATTCAACATGGCCCGACGGACGATACCTGCGCCAAGGCACTGATGCAACGGGCTGGGTACTGCTCGACGAAGTCCCGATCGGATACGAACTCTGGCGTCAGCTCATGGGCTTCCCGCCGCAGTTCCCCGTCCCGATCAAGGACACCAAGGTCTCATCCAAGAGTTCGGCAAAGGACGAAGCAACATGAAGGTCTACGCCGTTCTGATCATCGCAGTGATGATGATGGTGGGAACTACCAGTTCCTTCGCGCAATCAACGTTGCGGCTCGACGACTTTCTCCGTCAGGTAGAGTTGAACAACCCTGCACTGCGTTCGGCTGACTTTGAACCGGAGCTCGCAGAGGCCGAAGTCCGTTCGGCACTTGGCAGATTCGATCCGGTCCTCAACATGTCCTACGAATACAAGGACAAGGACGGCAAGGACAAGCTCAACCTCTTTGACGGATCGTTGGAGCTTCCTCTTGACATGCTCTTCGGCCCAAAACTCAAGGCATCGTACTCCCGTGGTATCGGCAGCAGTATCAATCCGGAGTCGGGCACAACAACTCCCGGAGAAGGGGCGTTGGGGATCTCCATGCCCATTCTTCAGGGGATCTTTACGGACAGCCGACGCAACCAACTGCGCAAGGCGATGCTCCGTCCGGATCTCGCCCAAGCGCAGTACCGTCTCGAGCGGAACAACCTCCTGCGTACGGCCGGCATGCGCTACTGGGACTGGAGCGAGGCACTCGCAGCTGTTGAGGTGGCAGACACCATGCTGGCCTTGGCCGTACGACGTTTGAACTTTGTTGCGCGCAGGGCGCAGGCCGGCGAGAGCGCCGTGATCGACAGCGTCGAGATCGCTCAAGAAGTAGAGCGTCGCAAGGGCGAACGCTTCCGTGCGCTGCGCATCGAGGAGCAACTCAGAGTGGATGTAGCTGTCTTCCTGTGGAATGGGAACGGTACGCCGCAACAGACCATTGGGACGCGGCCGTTGGATCTGCCCCCTATCGCCGATACTACCGTGCAGGCGATCGATGCGGCAAATCTTGCCCGTGCCACACGTCCGGAACTTCGCAGAGCCGAAGTGTTTCAACAGACCTCGCGTCTGGATTCGTCCTTGGCGCAGGAGTTCATGAGACCCTACATCGAGGTGGAAGCGGCCTTGCTTGCCTACGACGTAACGTCATTGAGCAACACCGATTACAAGCTCGGTTTCCGGATCAATCAGCCCCTTCTCTTCAGACAGGCATCGGCCCAACAGCAAACCGCCGGGATCACCGTACAACGGGCAGATCTTACGCGGTCGCTCATCGAGCGGATGGTGGATGCCGACGCTGTGAATGCCGTGATCGCCATTGACCGATCCAGGGAGCGTCTCGAGGCATCGAATGAAGAGGTTCGGCTTGCACGGTTCATGGTTGACGCGGAACAACGCAAGTTCGTGGCGGGTGAATCCACACTTCTCCAGCTCAATCTGCGGGAACGGTTCCTGGCTGAGGCACTTCTACGTCAGGTCTCGGCCCGTGCTGATTGGGCCCGTGCAAGATTGATGCTGCGTTGGGCCACAGGAACCATTTGATTCCCGTATCTTTGTGGTCTTATCCAGTCAATTCAAACGAGAGTTACATGAACATCCTTGTCTGCATCAGTCAGGTGCCGGACACTACCACGCGTGTTACCGTGGGTGCCGATGGGAGCAGTATCAACCCAGCCGGCGTGAAGTTCATTCTTAACCCTTACGACGAGTTTGCCATCGAAGAAGGCCTGCGTCTGAAGGAAAAGAATGGCGGAACCGTTACAACCGTCACCGTTGGCCCGGATACGGCAAAGGAAGTGCTCCGCACTGCCCTAGCGATGGGTTCTGATACGGCGATCTTGGTGAAGGATGACGCACGCTCGGACTCCTTTGTGATCTCTTCAGCCATCGCCGAGCTTGCTACGGAGACCTCACCTGATGTGATCATCTTTGGTCGCCAATCCATCGATTTCGATTCGTTTGTTGTGCCGTCCATGGTTGCCGAGATCCTCGGTTGGCCGAACGTTTCCATGGCCTCAACACTCACGATCGATGGTACGAACGTATCAGCAGAGCGTGATATTGAAGGTGGTAAGGAGATCGTTTCGTCCTCGCTTCCGTGTGTGATCAGTGCTCAGAAGGGGCTCAATGATCCTCGTTATCCAAAGCTCCCGGATATCATGAAGGCAAAGTCGAAGCCGATCACTGAGCGTGCCGCTTCGTCGGCAAGTGCTCGAGTTGCCACCGTTGGCATGACCCTGCCGGAAACAAAACGTCTGAACAAGATGATGAGTGACAGCGAAGCCGACATCGAACAATTGGTACGTCTCCTCCACGAAGAAGCGAAGGTGATCTAATGAGCATACTGATCTTCCTCGAAGTTTCCGGTGACGGACTCAAGCGTTCCTCGTACGAAGCCATCACGGCTGCCCGCAGCATCTCTGGCGGTGCTCCATTGGTTGGAGTAACCATCAATGCAACTGACGCGCAGATCGCAACGGCGGGTGCCTATGGTCTGTCGCAGTGTTACAACGTAACAGGTGCCGACTGGACATCCTTCAAGAACAGCGCCGTTGCTGCTGCAGTGGCAGAGGCAGCCACAACATGTGGTGCAAGCACTGTACTCTTTTCTGCAAATGCCACCGGCAAGGACATCGCACCACGCGTTGCTGTTCGGTTGCAGGCCGGTCTGTTGCCGGATTGCACAGAGCTGCACGGCACACCTACGTCGCTCGAGGCCACACGTCCCGTCTATGCCGGCAAGGCCACCATCCGCGTCAAGGCAACTACACCAACAACCGTAGCAACCCTGCGTCCAAACGTCTTCACGGCTCGCGAAGATGGTGCTGCTACAGTTGCCATCACTGCGTTTGCACCTACTGCCAGCGCCGGGATCCGCACGTCGACCGTAACAGGCATTTCGAAGAACGAAGGCATGCTTGACGTAGCAGAGGCCGACATGATCGTATCGGGAGGTCGCGGACTCAAGGGTCCGGAGAACTTCCATCTTGTTGAATCCCTCGCACGCAGTCTCGGCGCAGCCGTTGGCGCATCTCGTGCCGTGGTTGATGCCGGATGGCGTCCACACCGTGAGCAGGTTGGTCAAACAGGCAAAACTGTAAGCCCAACCATGTATATCGCCTGTGGTATCAGCGGCGCTGTGCAGCACTTGGCCGGAATGTCAACAAGTAAGATCATCGTTGCCATCAACAAGGACAAGGACGCACCGATCTTCAAGGTTGCCGACTATGGCATCGTTGGAGATGTCTTTGAAGTGCTTCCGAAGCTCACACAAAAGATCTCTTCTGTCACAGGTCGCAGCTGATCGGACATTGCGATGAACAAGATCCAGGTAGACATCCTCGGGCTCTCCATCAACCCCAATTCACAGCGGGCCTACGCCCTGTTGTTGAAAGAGGTTGACGGAACACGTCGCCTCCCCATCGTGATCGGCGAACCCGAGGCGCAAGCCATCGCCAACGAACTCGAAGGTGTACGTCCGCAGCGCCCCATGACGCATGACCTGCTCAAGAACATCATCGAAACCCTCGGCGCAACCATACGCGAGATCGTCATCAGCTCCATCAAGGAAGGCACGTTCTATGCAACCATCGTCTTTGAGTTCTCCGAACTCGAAGTGGATGCCCGTCCAAGCGATGCCATTGCCTTAGCCGTCCGCTGCGGTGCCCCAATGTATGTGACCGATATCATCATGGACGAGATCGCCATGCAGGCTGAAGACATTCCCGAGATCGAAGAAGGGGCAAGTGACACCCCTGAAGAAGAAGAAGACGACAATGAACTCAAACGTCTGCAACAAAGCAGCGTTGTCCAAGAAGCCCCCTCCGAGCCCCTGACCTTCCGTCAGAGACTCGAACAGGAACTCGATCAAGCGATCAAGGTAGAAGATTACGAAGCGGCCGCACGCATCCGCGATGAACTGCAACGCCTCACCGGCGATGCCTGAACATCGATGATTTGCGAGCAATTCTTATCTTTGTGGCCCGCGATGCCGGAGTAGCTCAGGTGGTTAGAGCAATGGAATCATAATCCATGTGTCGGGGGTTCAAGTCCCTCCTCCGGTACCAAGAACGCAGAACAGCGAACAGCGAACAGCGAACACAGAACAGAGAACTCTGTTTAATTCTGTGTTCGCTGTTCGCTGTTTTATGTTCGCTGTTCGCTGTTCACTGTTCGCTGTTCACTGTTCGCTGTTCACTGTTCGCTGTTCACTGTTCGAGAGAGCTTTCCTCTCCGCCGGCACCCTCACCAGCACCAGCAACGCAAGATTCAGCACGGTTCCTACCACAGCCGTTATTGGTGCATTGACAAGAAGTGGAACGGCGATGAACTCCATGATCACCGCAACGTAGTTTGGATGCGGGATGAACTTGTAGGGTCCGGTGCGTACCAGACGTTTGCCGGGAACGATGATGATCCGTGTGTTCCACGCATCTCCCAATGACGAGATGGCCCAATAGCGCAATGCTTGGGCGGCAACAAAGACCGTTGCCCAGATCGGCCATAGAGTTGAAGTGCCTACAAGCTCGTGACCATTCCCACGAACGACACTCTCTGTGATGAAGCCAACGAACCACAACACATGCAAGAGCACGATCACGGGATAATGCCCAGCCCCATACTCAACTCCACCACGCGCCTTCGCCCGCCGTTCGTTACGACGTGCCATCACCAATTCTGATAGGCGTTGAAGGATGAGGATGGTGGTGAGGAGTTCGAGCAATGTGCTAATGTGCTAATGTGCTAATGTGCTAATGTGCTAATGTGCTAATGTGCTAATGTGCTAATGTGCTAATGTAACCTCGTAACCATGTAACTAAGTAACTATGTAACTATGTAACTAAGTAACTAAGTAACTGAGTAACCAGTAACTAGTAACTAGTAACTAGTAACTAGTAACTAGTAACTAGTAACTAGTAACTAGTAATTGCTCCGCACTAAACCCTGGTCCAAGGGCGCTCATGATGGCGTATCCTGGTGTATTGGTTGTGTTGAGGAATTCATTGAGGACGAAGAGGACACTGACGCTTGACATGTTGCCGTAATCGCGCAGGATGTTGCGGGCGATGGTGAAGGTTGAAGGGGGCATTCCGGTTGCCTCTGCATAGGCATCGAGGACCTTTGCACCGCCTGGATGGGCGATGATCGACGTGATCTCGTTTCGTGCGATTGACCATGAGGCACAGGCGTCATCAAGCACTGTTGGGAGGTGTTGTCGAACAAAGCTCGGGATGTCTCGGGAGAAACGAACGCGAAGTCCTGTGTCTGCAACGTCCCAGCCCATGATGTCTTCGGTGTCCGGGAACAAGGTGCTGTAGCCGCCAAGGATCGTTGGGCCGGTGCCGTTGGAGCTGACGCAGACAGCGGCGGCGCCATCACCGAAGATGGAACTGCCAACGATGTTGGACTTCGATGTGTCCGACTGTTGGAAAGTGACGCTGCAGATCTCTACGGCGACGAAGAGGACGAGTCCGCCACCAAGTGCGCGCGACATCTCGGCGGCCCGAGCAAGTCCGGCAACACCCGCAGCGCAACCGAGTCCGAAGATCGGTAGACGTTTGGTGTGGAGTGAAAGTCCGAGCGTTTGGATCAGGGCTGCATCGAGCGACGGCGTCATGATCCCCGTTGTGCTTGCAACAACGATCCCAACAACTTCCTTCTCACGTCCGGCAAGTGCCACGCGTGCTGCTTCGGTGGCAAGACGTACGGCGCTCTCGGCATAGACGGCATTTGATTCAGCGAATCCATGCTCCGTGGCATACCACTCGGGTGGACGTACGAAGCGTCGGGTTTGAATGTGACCGTGCTCAAAAACGTGGAGTAATCTCGACAGATCCTGCACGGACTCGCCGAACACTCGCTCTACCGTTGCACGCACGATCTCTTGATCAACAATGTATTCCGGTGAGGCCGTACCTATACCATCGATTCGAACGTTGATCATAAGGTTGACGGAGCATCCGGCTCTGGTGTAGCACAGGTATTGCGAAACGCGATCTGTGAAAGTCTCTTGCGATGGTCGCTTCGCCAATCGATACGCGGACGTTGCTTCTCGGGTGGAAGGTATCCGAGACGGTACACAGCCATGAGCTCAAGGTCATCGGGGACGTTCAGGATCGACTTCAACTCATCCCATGCCTCAGGGATCTCCATGGGCGTTGAAACGAACTGTATACCCATACCCAACTCCCCCGTCATCAGCCACACGTGTTCAATGGCCATGCCCAGCGATAGTGTGCAATAGTATCCGGAGAGCTCACCCGGTTTGTATTCTTCCTTCGTGAGTAGTGCAGCAAGGAGTAAGGGGCTCCCCTCGATCAACTTGCGGTTGTCTTCGCCCAGGAGTTTTGCAACACCAAGCTTCGACAGAACATTCATCACGTTATCTGAGAACACCTGCTTGATGAAGGGGCGAAGCGCCATCGGCATTTGATCGATGAAGATGCCATCTCTACGCTCATCCATCTCCTCTTGTGAGAAGCGGAAATATTTTCTGTAGCGGGTGAAGAAGGAGCCCCCTTCGATGAGCTGCGTCATGGTTCGTCCGCCGATAGTAGCGATCTGAGAGCGTACCTGCGGATCGTCGATGAGGATGAACCGCCACGGTTGTGAGTTGAAATGACTCGGTGCGCGCTCTGCTGCTTCTACGAGCATACGTTGATGTTCGATCGACACCGGACGCGGATCGAAGTGTCCGTTTGATGTCTTCCGCGATCGTATCGCTTCACGAAGGGTCATTCAGGTCTTTCATACAGATGATCGATTGTCTCGGCATGTGCGGCGAGCACCGCCTTGCGTTTGACCTTCAGCGTTGGTGTGAGGAGGCCGTTCTCAACAGTGAAGGGTTTGGTGATCACCGCAAAGCGACGTACACGTTCGTATTTGGGGAGCTCTCGCTGTAGTTTATTGATGTCGGCCTCCATGGCTCGATGCAACTCCGGAGAAGTCCACAATGTTTCCTGTGACTCATACTTCACGGTGTTTTTCTCAGCCCAGGTCCTTACGGCCTCTGCGTCCGGCACGATCAGTGCCGTGCAGAATTCTCTGGCATCACCAACAAGCATCATTTGATCGATCAAGGGGCTTTGCATGATCAATGCTTCGATCGGACCTGGAGCGATGTTCTTACCACCGCTTGAGACAAGGAGGTGTTTCTTGCGGTCTGTGATGCGGAGGTGACCCTTTTCGGTGAACTCTCCGATGTCGCCGGTATGCAGCCAGCCATCCGCGTCGATACACTCTCGTGTTGCCGCGTCATCGTTCCAATATCCCTTCATGATGCTTGGTCCGCGCGCAAGGATCTCTCCGTCTTCGGCAATACGCACCTCCACGCCCGGCAATGGAGGACCCACGGTGCCGAGTACCACATCACCGAGTCGGTGAGCCGATATCACGGGAGAAGTTTCCGTAAGACCATATCCTTCTACGATGGTGAGACCGATGATGCGGAAGAACCGTCCAACCTCGTGGTTGAGTGCTGCGCCCCCTGACACAAAGAACCGCAATCGACCACCGGTTCGTTCCCGGATCTTGGAGAATACCAGTTTGTCGGCAATCGCCCGCTGAAGAACGGTGAACACTCCACGATCCCCTTCGTCATAACGTTCGCCTACCTTCATTGCCCAGCGGAAGATCTTCTGTTTGATAGGTGAATCGCGCTCAACGGCACCGAGGACACGCGCACGAATACGTTCGAAGAGTCGAGGGACCGACGTCATGATCGTGGGCTTCACTTCCTTCATCAACTCTGCTACGGACTCGATCGATTCGGCTATGTAGACCGATGCGCCGGCGGCAAAGGCTAGGTAATGTCCGGTCATGCGTTCATAGCTATGACACATCGGTAGGTACGACAGAAACGAATCCGTCTCCGTAACATCGATCGTGTGAAGTGCGCTGTCAACATTGGCTGTAAGGTTTCGATGTGTAAGCATCACACCCTTTGGATTTCCCGTGGTACCGCTTGTGTAGATAAGCGTGAGGAGATCTTCTGATCGTACTCGAGATGCAAGGGTTGTGAATTTCGTTCTCCGCTCCTGTGGGGTGCTCTCTGCCCTGCTGCGTTCCATCACCGACTGCATACTCACAATGCGAGGATTGTCCGATAGATGTTCGTTCATCGTAATGATGAGTCGAACCGTTGGCATTTCATCCCAGACCTCTAGAACCTTGCGTAGCTGGGCGGCATTGGAGACGATGATGGCCGTTGCTTCGCAGTTGTTGAAGATGAACTGCTCTTGGTGTGCTGTGAGTGTGGGAAAGATCGGTACGTCTACGATGCCAATGCCTGCCATCGCAAAATCCACCACTACCCATTCCGTGCGGTTCTCACTTACAACTCCTACGCGTTCTCCCGGAGCCAGGCCATACCTGAGGAGTCCGTCAGCAAAGAGTTCCACTTGCTGGCGCACCTCTTCATGTGTCAGTGGGTGCCAAGCCCCTTCACTGCGATGGGTGTAGGCGATCTTGTTGGGGTTTCCTTCATAGCGTGCACAGACGCTGAGGAACATCTCCGGGATCGTTGTTGCAGTCATGAATACCTCCTGACTGCAATATGGGATTCCTCAGTCGAAGAACGACCAATCAACGCTCAATCGAATTGCGCGTGTGATCTCCGGTGCGTACGAGGTGGTATACCAGCGCTGACCGAGGATGTTCTCATATGATGCGCGGACGGTTGCATTCCCAACCATGGCCATGAGGAAGACGTTGAGTCCGTCATACTGATCGCCGGACTTCATCGTGGGTTCCACATACGTCCAGGAAGGGGCTACGTACTGCGGCAACCGTGCTTCACTGAGCCAGCGTCCGCTCACTCCCAACCGTACAGAATTACGACCTACCTCATAGACGTAGGCAACAGAGAGGTCGCCCATCATCAACGGGAAACGTTGGTCCTCGACGTCGGTGGTTGTTGAACGTGTGACACGCACTACCGGACGTACCTCGATGTCCCCTAGTCGCCACGTTGCGTCGGCTGCAACGCCAAGGATCATCCGCGATGAAGCGTTAGAGGATGTGGCACTTGTATAGACGCCGTTGTTGACAACTCCGACAGCTACGATCGGATCGTTAATGAAGCGGGCATAGGCCGTGGCCGATGCGTGGATGTTCTTTGTGTTCCACTGTCCGCTGGCTGAAAAGAGGTAATGACGTTCAGCGTCGAGACCGTATCCCTCAGTTTCAAAGGGGGCTCGTTCAGATGTGGACGCATCAACAGAATAGTGACCATCGTACGTGAGAAGTCGGAGTCCGGCTCCTGCCCCAACCATGAACCGCGAATCCTGCAACGCCAAGCGAGCCGCACCACGAAAGACCAACGATGGCGTGAGATCAAACGTAATGTGACCAAAGGCCTGGGAATTCGAGTAGTCCAGATTATATGGCTCCAGTGTTCCTGAAGAACCCATTGTTTCGGTAGGCCGTCTCGTGAGATCCGAGATGACTCCGATGCGTAGGCGCATCACACCGATCGTTTGATCATAGCGTACCTGAGCTCCAAGAACAGCGGCCGTCCGAAGCGACCCCTCGAGTGTATCACCTGTCGTGTTGTAGTTCGCAGAATCTCCATAGCGTCGAACTGCTGAATACGTGCCGAACAGAGTTGCCGTGATCACGCTTGATGAATCATCGGCCATGACCTGTGCAAAGTTGGCTGTGATATCGTGACGTCGCGTGTTATCTGCTAATGCGAAGTTGACCGGCGGTGCCGCATCTTCCGTGAACTCCGTGGAGAGTCCGGCATACCGTACACCTCCCCAAAGACCTGTGTTTAGCGATGCCAATTCATACGACACCATCAGGTGCGATCGCGGGCTCATCGTCCATCGAACTGCCGCGCGCACATTCCAGATATCGAAACTCGTATTGGTATAACGTCCATTGGCTCCGCTGCGCTTTACACCAACCGTAACATTGAAGTTCTCCGCCACATTCTGCGAGAACGTTCCGTCCATGGCAACGATATCGCCCCCTCCTTGATGATACCACAGGGCGGTATAGGGGGTAGCGCTGTTGTGGATCATCGACTGCATGTTCATCGCCGTCAGCGTCATGCTAGGGGCAAGACCAACAGCATCAGTACCGGTGAGGATCTCGACACGTTCCAGTCCGGCGGGTTGGGCTTGGATCAATTGGTATGTGCCCGACCACGATTCTATTAGGGGGCGAGTGTTGATGCTCACAGCAAGGTCAACATTCATACCGCCCATTACACTCAGTCCGTCATTCTGACCGAATCCGCCGTGGGAAAGCGGCATCCAATGTGTGCCTCGATAGAGAGCATCGGCAAGCGCACCATACTGCAGCTTTCGCATGTCGAGCTTGGTGATCTGCGTCTCCGTCTCAACGTCAGAAGCGGTCAGCCGACCCAATGCCCGCCATGGGGCGGGCATTGAATCGGTAACGACCACAGTTCGTTGCGTAAACGCTGTATCGCGCGCAGGGGGCTGTGCCGGCGGCGCACCCTGTGCGGGTGCTTGGGCTTGCGACAGCGCCTGCATGGGCGCGAGAACACCGATGCAGAAAAAACACCACCAGGTGAAGATGGCCTTCACCTGGTGGGGGTTATGCATCTGGTGTAGGAGTATCTGCACCGTTCGTGTCCGGCGTGCCTTCTGCTCCTTCTATTCCATCCACCTCGTCGTCTTCGTCACGCGTAACGGTTGTGATATCGGCGATCTGATCTCCCTCTTCGAGGCGGATCAGCTTCACACCCTGCGTGTTGCGACCGAGCTGGCGGACGTCCTTTACTTGCTGACGGATGAGGATGCCGTTGGTGGTGATCACCACAAGATCCTGCGTGTCGTGTACTTCAAGAATGGCGCAGATCGGTCCGGTCTTCTCCGTCATGTTCATCGCGATCACGCCCTTGGCGCCACGCTTTGTCATGCGGAACTCATCAACCACCGTGCGCTTTCCATATCCGCGCGTGCCAACAACGATCACCTGGGCATCGCTGCGTCGGACGGCGGTGAGAGAGATCACGTAGGCGCTTTCGGCAAGGGAGATGCCCTTTACGCCGGCGGCTGCGCGACCCATCGGACGAACATCCTTTTCCGGGAATCGCACGGCAAGACCGTTCGATGCACCGATGAGGATCTCCATCGAACCATCTGTGAGACGTGCACCGATCAAACGGTCATCGTCATCAAGGTTCACCGCGATGATGCCGTTGGAACGGACGTTCGCAAAGTCCTTGAGGGATGTCTTCTTCACCGTGCCGTTACGTGTTGCCATGAAGATGTAGAGATCCTCACGGTCGAAGTCTGTAACGGACAGATAGGCCGTTACCTTTTCGTCCGCCTGCTTCTGGATCACATTTGCAAGGGAACGCCCCTTGGCATTTCGTGAGCCTTCTGGGATGTCGTAGACCTTTTGACGGTAGACGCGACCACGATCCGTGAAGAACAACATGTAGTGGTGCGTAGAGGCTTGGAAGAGGTGCTCTACCCAATCGTCCTCATACGTTCCGGCACCGGCAACACCACGTCCGCCACGATGCTGACGACGATACGTCGTTACAGCTGTGCGCTTGATGTATCCGTTGTGCGAGATCGACACGATCACTTCTTCGTTGGCGATCATGTCTTCGAGCGTGAAGTCCTTGGCATCGTACACAACCTGCGTGCGACGCTCATCACCGTACTTCTCGGCAAGTTCTTTGAGTTCTGTTCCGATGATCTGCATCTGCAGGTCCTTGCTTGCAAGGATGGCACGCAGACGTTCGATGGTCTGAATGACCTCGGCGTATTCGTTTTGGATCTTCTCACGCTCCAGGCCGGTGAGGCGCTGGAGACGCATGTCGAGAATGGCCTTGGCTTGGATCTCTGAGAGACCAAAGCGCGACTGCAATCTCTCCGAAGCTTGTTGTGCGTCCTTCGATTCACGAATGGTCTTGATCACTGCCTCGATGTTATCGAGAGCGATGATGAAGCCTTCCAAGATGTGGGCGCGTTTTTCAGCGGCATCCAGGTCGTATTGGGTACGACGGACAACAACCACGTTGCGGTGCTTGAGGAACTCTTCCATGAGTTCCTTGAGCGTGAGGATGCGCGGACGACCATTAACAAGCGCAAGCATGATAACGCCGAACGTCACCTGCATCTGTGTGTGCTTGTAGAGGTTGTTAAGAACAACCATCGGCACACCATCACGCTTGAGTTCGATCACGATGCGCATTCCGTCGCGGTCAGACTCATCACGGATATCGGAGATATCCTCAAGTGACTTTGCCTTCACGAGGTCGGCGATCTTTTCAATGAGTCCGGCCTTGCTAACCTGGTACGGCAGCTCATTGATGATGATAGCTTCGCGTCCCTGCTTATTGGTCTCCGTGATCGCCTTTGCACGCACGAGGATCTTTCCGCGACCCGTGGTGTAGGCATTACGCACACCTTCATAGCCGTAGATGATACCGCCCGTTGGGAAGTCCGGCGCAGTCACATACTTCAGCAGCTCTTCGTTTGCGATTGCCGGATCTGCGATAACCGCTTGGATGCCGTTGATGATCTCGCGCAGGTTATGCGGCGGGATGTTCGTAGCCATACCAACGGCGATACCGTTCGCACCATTAACGAGCAAGGTTGGAAGAACTGCCGGCAGGACCGTTGGTTCTTGCAAGGAATCGTCGAAGTTCGAACGGAAGTCTACCGTGTTCTTATCGATGTCGCGCAAGACTTCCATTGCCAGACCGGTCATACGGGCTTCCGTATAACGCATAGCGGCCGGAGAGTCTCCGTCAACCGATCCAAAGTTGCCCTGTCCGTCTACGAGTTGGTAGCGCATCGACCACGGCTGTGCAAGGCGCACCATGGCGTCATACACGGCTGAGTCACCGTGTGGGTGGTACTTACCCAGCACTTCCCCGACGATACGAGCGCTTTTCTTGTATGGTCGATTGGGTGCCATACCCAATTCGTACATGGCATACAGGATCCGGCGGTGAACCGGCTTCATACCGTCCCGTGCATCCGGAAGAGCACGAGAAACGATCACCGACATGGAATAATCGAGGTACGAATCCCGCATCTCGTCCTCCATCAGGACGGGCAGGATTTTT